>CANOCV010000030.1 GCA_947564465.1 uncultured Roseburia sp.
TTATACTCAAGTTAGCCGCAACCGTCAATATATTAAATTGACAATTATCACAAATAAATAAGACATTGTTTGTGCGTTTTGCATAATTGCGGCGGTTTGCCGTCTGCCGAAGGAGCATTCAAAGCAGATAAGCTTTTATATCATAGGAAAGTCGTAGGTTTTAGCGCTTCACAGCAACAAGGTCTTTCCTATGATATAAAAATAAAGTGATATAAAAATAAAGCTGCCGCTTTACGATATTACAATCGATAAAGCGACAGCTTCTTTTTGTAGATACATTAACCCTGCTCAATAGCTCCTGTTGGACAGGCACCAGCGCAAGTTCCGCAATCTACACATGTACCCGGATCAATTTCGTACTTTCCGTCGCCGGCGGAGATAGCGCCTACCGGACATTCTCCTTCACATGTTCCACAGCTTACGCATGAATCTGTAATTACATATGCCATTGTATTTTCCTCCTTTATAATCATTCAATAGCTTTTAATCAGCTTAAAAACATTTTAATACAAATGTACATAGATTACAAGATAAATCTTGATTTATTACCGATATAGTATTAGACTCATAAATAAGTAATTGCAACATAGCTTGGAGGGTAGGCTTATTTAAATTTTGAGGGTAAAAGGAGAAAGAATGAAGAAAAAAGGAATGAGAATGCTGTTTGCACTGGGGGTATTTCTTTTCATATTTTTAATGGTTCCCGGAAATAAAACCTCTGTGTATGCAGCGGGAAATTATTATTTACAGATTAATAAGGCGACCAATGTGGTCACGGTGTTTGATAACAGCGGCAAGCCGGTGCACGCTTTTTTGTGTTCGGTAGGACCGGCGACACCGATCGGTACTTTTTACACAAGCGAGAGACTGCGTTGGCACACGCTGTATTTTGAGTGCTACGGGCAGTATTGTACAAGAATCACCGGAGATATCTTATTTCACTCGGTATATTATCTCCAAAACGGAAATCCGGCGACACAGTCGTACTCTGCGTTTAATCGTTTGGGAACTATGGCAAGCCACGGATGTGTCAGGCTTACGGTGGCGGATGCGAAATGGATTTATGACAATTGTCCGCTGCACACAAAAGTAGTCATTATAAACGGAAGCGCAGCGAATGATCCGCTGGGGAAGCCGGCGGCGATTAAGGTAGACGAAAGGAAAACTATGGGGTGGGATCCGACAGATCCGGATCCGAGGAATCCGTATGCGTCAACATTTCCGTCTATAAATACGAGCGCAAAGACTACGAGCATACGTTACGGCGCATCATTTTCTCCGCTTGCAGGAATAAGCGCCAAGGATTCTCTGGGGAATGATATTTCGGATCAGGTTACATATAAAGGCTCTGTGAATACGAAGCGTTTGGGATCGTATACGCTGTCCTATTATGTGAGGGACGCTATGGGAAGAACGGCGGAGGCTTCGGTGACATTTCAGGTTGTTGACACAAAAAAGGCAATTATTTCCGGTGTAAAGAAAAAGCTGGTAAAGGAGTATGCTTCTGTTTTGAAGCTGCGTGCAGGCGTGAGCGCAAGGACCGTAGATAATACAAAACTGACTAAGAAAATAACGATTAAGGTTACCTATCCGGGAACGAAAAAGGCACGCGTTTACAAAAAGAAAAAATTAAAGCTCTCGAAGCTTGGTACCTATAAAATTTATTATTCTGTGGTCAATCCGCATAATCAAAAGGTTACTAAGAAAACCAGCCGGATTACGGTAAAAGACACAAAGAATCCAAAATTAACCGGTATATCATCCGCCAAAACGGTGGAATATAATAGTACGCAGAATTTGATGTCCGGTGTCAGCGCAAAGCTTGTATCAGGCAAAAGCCTGACGAAGAAGATTGCTGTCAGTGTGCGGGAACCGCAGGCGTCATCTTTTGTACAGATTAAACAGGCGAACGGTTCTGCAAAGATCGCGCAGGCGTATACGTTTGCGAAAACCGGCACGTATGAAATACAATACAGCGTCAGCAACCCTTCCAATACGTCTGCGTCAACGGTAAAGACGATGCTTGTCTCGGTAGTGGATACAAAGGCGCCACAGATTGTGATTGCGGGAGATAAGCCTTCGCAGGCATTTGTCGGAGATACCTATGATGTATTTTACGGTGTGACGGCAAGGCTGGTGTCCGGTACGGCTTTAGGTACGGATAAATTGTCGGCAGTTCTTTTAGAAAAACCGTCGGGAAGCGCGGCGGAGCTTACGGATGGGCAGATTCTTTTTGACGCTGCCGGAGAATATAAGATCGTATATCGCGCTGTGAATCCGGTATCGAATCTTGAAGCGGAGCAAAAGACCATAACTATTGTTGTGGTTGAAAGAGAGGAAAGCCCGACAGAGCAGGAAAGCGAAACGGAAGCTGTCTCTACGGAGCGGATGACGGAGCAGGGAACTGAATACGAGGAGATACCGTAACAGGGCGGCTTGTCCTAACCGTTACGAGATCCCTGAAATGTAAGAAAAGATTATTTGCATAATTTGGAAAATAGGATTATAATATGCAGATAAAATATAAGGAGGTACAGAAATGGCACAGGTAACAAAGGGAACTATGATCGGTGAATTACTTCAAATTGATGAAAATGTTGCACCAATTCTTTTGAACATAGGTATGCATTGTCTCGGATGCCCGTCATCTCAGATGGAGACAATCGAAGAGGCGGCAATGGTGCATGGAATAGATGCAGACGCATTGGTGACACAGATTAATGATTTTTTAAGCCAGTCGGCAAAATAGTAAGAATATGCGGCGTAAGGCTGCCGGCAGAGGGTCCCGCACAGCGGGATCCTCCTTTTTAGTTATCAGATAAATCCTCCCAATTATGCCGAAAATGCTTGTTGCGGTATTTATGCGGAGTCATGCCGACAAATTTCTGAAATACCTGAATAAAGTGACTTTGAGAGGAAAAGGACAGATAGTTTGCGATGTCGGCAATAGAATAATCGGAGTATGACAACAGGTTTTTTGCCTGTTCAATTTTTTTCAGGGTAATATATTTGCTTATGGGCATGCCTATTTCCTTGCAAAATATTTTTGAGAGATAATTTTCGGAAAGCTCTGTGTATTCCGCAAGCTGTTTTAAGGTAATGCGGGTGTGCAAATGACCGTAAATGTAGTCCATACACAGTACAACCGGCTTGGATAATAGTTCGCTTTTCTTTAGAATATGCATTTTATTGCAGTAATCAAGGCACATAGTATTGTGCAGCGCGGTAATTTCGGGTATAGACAGGCATTTGTCCATTTTCTGAATGTAAAAGTCGCTTAAGTTATATGCTTTTTCCAATTCCATACCATTCATGACACAATATCTTGTAATTAATGCCGTTGCCACGACAAAGTGATAGCGGATGTTCTGAAGCTTGTCTTCGGATAAGATTCCCTTCCCCTCGGGATTTGCGAATGATTCGTTGTTGTGATTTTTTCTGACATAGTCCAAATTCCCCTCTGCGATAGCGATATATTCGTTAAATTCTTTTTCGATTGGTATATGAGAGAGCAGCAATTCATGATTTATGAATTCGCTTTTATACCATTCTTTAGATATGTCCATTTTATCACCCCTTATTCTTTTTTTCATAATAGCATGGATGTAAACGAATGACAATGCTGCGCTGCAAATAGAAGGAGTATTATTTTGATGTTTAAGATAGTATTTTGATATATTTGCCGTTTTAATTTCAGTATAATATAGCTTACAAAAAATAAAATATGGAGGAGGTTAATAAATGAGTGTAAAAAGCTATTTTATGAAAACAGGCAGACGGATTGGCGCAGCATTTTTATCTGCGGCAATGGTGGTGTCGCTGGTTTCCGTACCGGCATCTGCGGCAGCGGACAAGGGCGAGGATGTAATATGGGATTTTGATGCATCATCACAGCAGACAGTAAATTTTACTGAACATGAAGCGGAGGAGAACAAGTATCAGGCAGAGCATCTGTTTTTGCAGGAAAACAATGAAGAGCTGAACCAGAAACTGGGAAATAGTGAGGACTGTGAACTGAAGGTGAGAGTAAAGATTGTCGATTATGACGGGGATTGGTCCAAATTGGCTATCATGCCTTTTGTAGCAGCAGCGGATACGGAAGGCGGATGGAAGAACGGGTGGACACAAGTCGAGGCAGGTATGGATACCTATGATTTGACGGTGGATTTATCATCCCATCAGGCGGCAGGGCTGCTTGGATTCCGGTTTATCCAAATCGGCGACGGAGAAGCGGATAAAAGTATTTCCTACGAGGTGCTTTCCGCAAAGATAGTATCGTATGATGCCGCCGGCAGCGGAACAGGCGGCTCCACAGGGGGAGATACAGTGGAAAACCTTGTTGTTGATTACGGCGCAGCGGCTTCTAAGACAGAAACGTTTAGTCCCAACGCACCGGATTATATGACCCAGTTTATTGTAAACCATTATTTTATCAATGGGCTGACCAACGAGGTGGGAGGACAGAGTGTTGCAGGTAATAACTGGGAATTACAGGTTGAAGTAAAAGTAACGGATTATAAAGGGGATAAGGATAAGATGGAGATGTTCTTATTCGCAATGGATGAAAATTATACAAACTGGGGAGAGGGTGCAAGGAAAAAGCTTTCCGGCGAGGATTCCTATACGTTGACCTACGACTTGTCAAAGCACTCTAATTTCCAGCAGTTGGGACTCCGGTTCTTCCAGGAGGAGAATGTAGATAACAAGATTACTTACGAAATCCTTTCTGCAAAGATTATGTCCCAAGGAGAGAAGGAGCCGGAGTTAGATGATTCCGAACTGACTGATTTTAACGAGACATTAGATGAAGGAAACTGGAATGACAAAAAAGAAGTTACGGTGGCGGAAAACATCTATGTGCCGGGGCAGTTTTTAATCAAGCACCAGTTCCGCAATATTCCCCATGATTTGAGTATGGGCGGTTTAGGCGGTTTTGAGGCGCTGCGGATGAAGGTAAATGTAACCGTACACTCCTACACGAAGGGTGACAATTCCAATGCAGAGGCTTTGATTTATGCAATGGATGGCAGCTATGAGAACTGGAAGCAGAATCAGGTGCTTTTAAATGGCGATGGTTCGGAACAGACAGTTGAAATTACGCTGGATCTGTCACAGTGTTATATGCTCCACCCAAGAGAGTCCTTAGGGGAGATCGGCTTTGAGATAACCGGACTGAAAGACGGGACGCCGGTGGAATATACGATTAATGATGCAAGAATAATCGGAAAAGGCGCTGCCAACCAGATATTAACGAATATTAAACTGAAGGATGAATATAAGCTGACCGGAGGAGTGAAACACGTTTCCTATGAAAATACACCGGTAGGAAAGCATGGAAAGCTTTCTGTACAGAATGTGGATGGCTATTCTGCTCCTGTAGTAGTAGATAAAAATGGAAAACCGTATCAGCTAAGAGGCGCCAGCTCCCATGGGCTTTCATGGTTCCCGGAATATGTAAATGAGGACGCATACAGAAGCTTACGGGATGAGTGGGGCATGAATATGGTGCGTATCGCCATTTACCCAAGAGAGGGTGAGTATGGATATATCAGTGATAAGTTAGGGCCGAGCAAAGACAATGCAGCGGAATATAATGATGAGCTGATTATGAAGGGTGTGGAGGCCGCAAAGAAATTAGGCATGTATGTCATGATTGACTGGCATGTATTGGACTATAATCCGAACAGGGATACCGAAGAAGCAACGGCATTTTTCCGGAAATATGCACAGTTATATAAGGATTATGATAATGTGCTGTTTGAGATATGTAATGAGCCGGCCGGTACAAAATGGTATAACGGGGAAGAAGTCGGAAATGACTTATACACCTACTGCAAAACGGTGACACAGGCAATTCGTGACGAGAAAAATGATGCCATTGTTATCTGCGGAACCAATAATTTTTCACAGGATGTAGACGAAGTGGCTGAAAAACCGCTGTCAGAGGATGGATTTGAGAATATCATGTATACCTGCCACTTCTATGCGGCAACCCATTATGATACCCAGTTTAACCGTCTGAAAGGTGCAGTGGAGAAAAGCGGCATTCCTGTGTTCATTACGGAGTTCGGAATCTGTACCGCCAGCGGGGACGGTTATTACGATACGGATGCCGCCGACAAATGGCTTGATTACTGCGATGAGAATGGTATCGGCTATTCATGCTGGGCAATGAGCAATTCAACAGAGTCCGCTGCATATTTTAAAACTACATGTACCAAACTCTCCGGCTGGACAGAAGACGACCTTACGGTGACTTCTACCTATCTCGTTAACCGTTGTAATGATACGGCAAAGAAGTTAGGAGATGCGGTAGGGTTCTCATTGGAAAACGAAGGAGATCATGCGTATACTCAGACAGTAACAAAGGCTGCGACCTGTACGGAAGCGGGTGTGTCTACATTTACCTGTAGCTGCGGACATAGTTATACGGCGCCGATTCCGGCAACGGGACATTCAAAGCAAACTGTATTAAAGAATGTAAAAGCGGCAACGTCGACAGCGGATGGCTATACAGGAGATGAGTGCTGTATCGTTTGCGGTTCAATCGTCAAGGCCGGAACGGTAATTCCAAAGACAGGTGCACCGGATGTCGGGACAGTCATAACGGATCCGGCGACAAAGGAGGTATACCGGGTAACCGTATCAAAGAAAGAAGTTACCTATGTAAAATCCGGTAACAGCAAAGCAACAAATGTTAACATTAAGAAAACGGTGAAACTGGGCGGAATCACTTATAAGGTGACTGCCATTGATAAGGCGGCATTTAAGAATAATAAAAAGCTGAAAAAGGTGACGATTGGCGCAAATGTGAAGAAAATTGGAAAGCAGGCATTTTATAACTGCAAGAGCCTGAAACAGGTGACCATACAGACCACAAAGCTGAAAGCTTCCTCCATCGGGAAGGCGGCATTTAAGAAAACAAAGAGCAGCCTGACGGTGAAGGCGCCGAAGAAGAAACTTGCGTCGTACAAAAAACTGCTTGTAAATGCGGGTGTCAGCAAAAAGGCAACCATCAAAAAGAAATAAAAAAAGGTGCAGCCGAGAGTCGGCTGCACCTTTTAGATTCGAAAACAACTGCTTATCAGATCTTGGAGAGCATCTGAAGGGCATGCTCCGGTATTATTATATCATAATGTTCGGCCATAAAAGCCTCTGTTGTAGGCAGGTACTTTTCCTGATGCGAATATTCGGATAAAATATTGCAAACCTTGTTGAAGGCTTCCGGCGTGTGATGTCCCTTGCGGACGATCAGGCAGTACCTGTTAGAAGACGGCTTCCTGTACAAGGTATTATGGTCGTTATAAAAGCCTGCCAAAATCGCGGAAAGCCGCTCAATGGTGTCGAGATCATGGAAAACAAATAGCTTGGTAAGCTCCACGGGAACATCGGCGGAGGCTTCTTCGGCAGCTGCAAGCTTTTTTCTGGCATTTTTAGAGATCGTCTCGTTGAGAGGGACGAAATCTTTTTCTTTTCTTTCTGATGCCTGTGATTTTTGGATCTTTCCAAACAAATCCAGAATATCATCGGCGCCCTCGGAGATCATTTCTGTGCTGCCGGCGTTGCTGTGGTCATAATCCTCGGATGGTTCAGAGAATTTTGAAAAACGCGTATCCAGTTCTTCCGGATATTCCACTTTAGTGATAATTAATAAAATTGTATCAGAGGAGAGAGGGATCGCTTCAATCATGAGCGGGATATCCTCCGCCTCAAATCCGAACTCGTAGGATGCCTGCTGCATCATTTCGCGAAAGAGGGATTTGGCCTTTTCCGTGCCGTAAGCAAGTTCGCTAAGTTTCAGTTGTCTATTATCTAAGTCTTCACGTGTTAACGTACAACGAATCTGGTTATCGTTTACCTTTTCTATTTTCATATAATCACTTCCTTACCTTTTGATTCCAGGCGTTTTGTGTGTGGCCTACATTGCTGAAAATAAGAAATTATTTTTTGTACCTCCATTATAAGATAAAGACCATACATTGTAAACGGATAAAATATATTAAAAATTCATAAAAAGTCTAAAAAAAGTTAAATTATATTGAAGTTGTCTGCAAGTTGTGGTATAAAACTATCAGGAGATGCGTTTCTGGTGGGCGAGCCGTTTGAAAGGAGCCTATGAGAAACACAGAACAAATAGTTTTGTTTGGCAAATACCGAATTCTCGGTTTGCTCGGCGAAGGCGCCAGCAGTCAGATATTTCTTGCCGAACATTTGAAATTGAAGACAAGTCGCGCGGTAAAGAGAATCTCGAAGTCACATCCATTGCAGTCTCAATTTCGTCTTGAAGCGAATCTGTTAAAGAGTTTATCCCATCCGTCTATTCCCATTATATATGATACGGAAGAAGATGATCTGTATTTCTATATCATAGAGGAATATGTGCAGGGAGAATCTTTACAGGAATATTTGCTTTGTCATGATAATATTTCCCAGGAATACATTATGCAGTTAGGAATCCGATTATGTGATATTTTTATCTATCTTCATGGCAGAAAACCGTTCCCGGTAATCTATCGGGATTTGAAACCGGAACACATTATAGTATACGGAAATTCGGTGAAAATAGTCGATTTTGGAATCGCATCTTATATTACCAGTCAGGGAAAAGATTTCCGACAATATGGAACAATCGGATATGCGGCACCGGAGCAGTGCGGCGGCGGTATGACATCACCGTCTTTTGATTTATATGCATTGGGTCAGATTTTGAAAAAAATGTCAAAAAAACTGCCCGAATGCAGCGGCGCTCTCGAACGCATTATTCGCAAATCTACAGAAAAGAATACCAAAAAACGATATTCTTCAGCGCTGGAATTTAAGAAGGCGCTGGAAAAAGAGCTTGAACGGTTGGTCGGTTCATCTAAGAAAACGCATCTCTCTAATCAAATCGCAGTAGCCGGTGCAAAGCCCGGGGCCGGAAGTACCCATATCGCAATAGCTCTTACTTCCTATTTAAATAGAAGCGGGAATGACAGTATTTATTGTGCCAAGTCCGGTTCGGACATTGTGAAGCTTTTGCTTCGCGGCCAATATGTAAAGGAAGGGCAAAACGAAATTTTTGAGAATGGGTATTTTAAGGGTATCTTACAAATGGTTGGGCAGTCTGAAAGTGGTATCGGGCAGCAGTCTAACGGGATTGGCGTTCTTGATTTTGGCGCGGATCTGGACGGATGTCTGGCCGAGGGTACGGATTGTACGATGTTTGTAATCGGAGGCAGCCTATGGGAAGCGGAATATGCATTGGCATCTTTTCAGAAACTGAAGCATACCAAGAATCTGATTATAATTTGTAATTATAATCATAAACAGATCTGCAAGAAATATGCGGCTATGTTTGAGAAAAAGGTTTATTGTTTTCCGTTTGACAGAAATCCTTTTGTTGTAACGAAGAAAAAGCGTCGGTTGTTTGAAAAAATACTGCACGAAAGGAGGTAATGCAATATCTTTGGGCGGATGGCAGGGATAACACAAAAAAGTATCGGAATTGCAGGTATAGCGTCCGGTATGGGGGTAACGCATTTGGCAGTGACTTTGGCGAATTACAGCGCGGCACACAGAAAGAGAAAAACGGCGGTGATTGAATTGAGCGGAAATCACGCGATTGAGAAGATGACAGGTACAAGTGAACCCGGCGAATGGAATCGTGTTTTCTATTATCCGAATGTAAAGCAATATCACATCGCGGAAATTTTGAATGGGGATTACGAGGTTGTTGTTTTTGATATGGGAAATGCGTATTATCGTATCAGGACAGAGTTTTTGCGCTGCGATGAGAAGCTGATTGTCGGATCCCTTGCGCCATGGCGAAAGATGGAATATGAGGATTTTGTTCTTGAAGAGATGGGAGAGGACAGATGGGTGCGCGGCATGGTATTTTTGACACAATATGGGATGAAAAGAGATAAAAAAGATTTTATAAAGGCTGCCGGCGTGCCAATTTATACTCTTCCGTTTGTTCGGGAGCCTGTAAAAGCAGATAAAACCTGCTATGAATTTTTGGATAGTTTTTTGTTATAGTATATCACGGATTTACTTCCTTTTTACAAAACGACAAAGGGGTAGTTTTATGAGAGACGAAAAAAAATGCGAGAGCCTTCTGATTGAATTGTCCACAATTGAGAGCCGCGGAATAATTCTTTTTTTAGAGGGGATCAAGAGCAGCCCTGTCTGCGTGGCAGAGGCGGTAAAGGTTCAGGAGGAGTGCTCTTATATGAGAGATTACATATTTGAGGAGGGGGTGTTGACGGAACTGCATTTTGATAAAGTAGAGAACAAGTAAAACCCGGGGTTCCTGATGCCCGAGGGAGCGCATATAAAAATAAGAACGAAAGCCGGCGGTGATAACTGCCGGCTTTTGTAAAATCATGGTAACAGTGAAGACGTAAGGCTGAACTGTTACAAATCATGTCTGCAAAATGGATTTCTTCTTTTCCTTAACGACTGAATATGTTATACTCAAGCTAACGTTATCAGAGTGGAACGGGATGCATCTTACAGGAGGATAAGTAATTGAAAAACAGAAAAAAGTTTGTTCCGGTACTGGCAGTGGGACTGCTGATTATAGTTGTCATTTTAATTACGCTGGCAGCGCGCGTAATTGAGAAATATATACCGTCCAGGGAAGTGCAGGATATGCGGGAGTATTACGGTCTTTCGGCAAAGGATGACACGGCGATTGTGTTGGACGATAAGGTACTTGAGGTGAATGCGAAGTATCTGAACGGTCAGATTTATATAGATTATCAGACAGTACATGAATATCTTAATGAACGCTTTTATTGGGATGCTAGTGAGAATCTGTTGTTTTATACACTGCCGGATGAGCTGGTCACGGTAAGTGCCGGGAGCAATGAATATCTGGTCGGGAAAAAGGGAAATTCCGAGAATTATACGATTGTACGCGTAGACGGCGATACTATGTATATGGCACTTGATTTTGTAGAAAAGTATACCAATATTTCCTATGCGTTTTTTGAGGAGCCGAACCGCGTTGTAGTTACCAGCGTGTGGGGGGACGTGCAGGGAAGTACGGCTAAAAAGGCGACTCAGCTGCGTGTGAAGGGCGGGATTAAAAGCCCGATTGTAAAGGAGCTTGAAAAGGGAGAATCCCTTACCGTTTTGGAGAAGGGGGAGAATTGGACAAAGGCTTCTACCGCGGATGGCGTTATCGGATATTTGAAGACTAAGTTTCTGGGAAACATTGAAAAAGTGGCGAGGGCGCATGAGTTTGAGGAGCCGGTATTTTCACATATTTCCAGAGAATACAAAATACAGATGGCATGGCATCAGGTGACAAGCCCGGAGGCGAATGCTGCGGTTGCAACCGTGCTGCAGGGGACAAAGGGGATCAATGTGATTTCTCCGACGTGGTTTTATCTGAACGATAATCAGGGAAATATTGCAAGTCTTGCAAGTAAGAGCTATGTCGATTATTGTCACCAGAACAATATTGAGGTGTGGGCGCTTGTCAGCAATCTTGAGAATAAGGAAGTGAATACTACGGAAGTGTTAAATCGCACCTCATCTCGTCAGAATCTGGTCAATAAACTGGTTTCGGCGGCGATAGAGTATGATCTTGACGGTCTCAACGTCGATATGGAGGCGCTGGAGAATCGAGCGGGCGAGGGATATCTGCAGTTTATCAGGGAATTATCTTTAAAATGTGCCAACAATGACGTTGTTTTGTC
This sequence comes from uncultured Roseburia sp., assembly GCA_947564465.1. Lineage (GTDB taxonomy): Bacteria > Bacillota > Clostridia > Lachnospirales > Lachnospiraceae > Roseburia_C. The sequence goes on from CANOCV010000030.1 coordinate 11,688, forward strand.
GGTGGACAATTATGTGCCTACGGATTATACGGAATTTTATAATAGGGATGAGCAGGCTAATTTTGCTGATTATATTGTGGTGATGGCATACGACGAGCATTATGTAGGATCAGAGGAGGGTTCCGTGTCGTCCATAGGGTTCGTGACGGAGGGTGCGGAGAACACGATGAAGGAGGTTCCTTCCGGTCAGATAATTTTGGGATGCCCGTTTTATACAAGAATTTGGGCTCTGACACCGAAGGATGAAAACGGTGATTCGGCGGAATCGGCAGCTGAGGATTATATCCCGTATGAGGTTACCAGCGAGGCAGTGGGAATGGATACGGTTCAGAGACGTATTGAGCTAAACGATGCCGAGCAGGTGTGGTCCGAGGAGGAGGGTCAATACTATGCTGAGTATGAGAATGAGGGAGTAACCTACAAAGTATGGGTGGAGGATGCCGCTTCTCTGGAGGAAAAGCTAAAAGTAATGAAGGAAAACAACCTTGCAGGCGTATCTTTTTGGAAGCTGGGATTTGAGACAGACAGTATCTGGGATACCATTATAAAGTACACAAATTAGAATTCTAAAGCCGCGTAATAATGCGCGGCTTTTTTTCATATTCTGTTAACAGAGAAGTTTGCGAATAAAACCGGGGGAAACATAATATGAATCGAAAGCTTGAGCTTGGAATGGGGATTGTAATGTTGGCAAGCATATTTTTTCTTGCGAGGGAAGGTGCGGCAGTGGTGAGCGGAAATGCGGCGGCCAAGGAGGCGAAAACATGTATTGTCGTTGACGCCGGGCATGGAGGCGACGATCCGGGTAAGGTAGGGATTAACGGTGTACTTGAAAAGGATTTGAATTTGCAGATTGCGCAGAGGCTGAAAAAGCTTTTGGAGGAAGAAAATATTGAGGTTATCCTGACAAGAGAGAGCGACGCGGGACTCTATGATGCGGGGACGGATAATAAGAAGGTTCAGGATATGCGCAGGCGATGTGAAATCATAAAAGAGGCGATGCCGGTATTTACAGTTAGTATCCACCAAAACAGTTATCCGCAGGAGGAAATCAGCGGCGCGCAGTGCTTTTATTTTGGTCAGTCTGAGGAAGGTAAGGAGCTGGCGGAAACCATACAGGAAAGTTTAAAGGAACGGCTGGATAAAGAGAACCATCGCGAGGCAAAGGCGAATGAGAGTTATTATTTGTTGAAAAAGACACCTACACCCACGGTAATTGTAGAGTGTGGATTTTTAAGCAATTCGAAGGAAGCCGCCCTGCTGATGACAGAAGATTATCAGCAGGAGGTGGCCTGGGCAATCTATATGGGGATTATGCAATATTTAAGCGGCGGCGCCGGGAGCAAATAATGGATTTACATAACCGAAAAGCGATACGTCGTCTGGCTTCTGTAATTTTCACCGGCTCTTAGGATGACGGACGGAAATTCCGGGTGATGAACGGAATCCGGATAATGCTGCGTTTCCAGACAGACGGATGAAAATGCCGGATAGACGGCGTTGTTTTTTCCTTTTTGGCAAAGCGTTTGGTTCGGAACATAGAGCTGAAGCGCCGGCTGATCCGTGTGGCAGGTCATTCGGATGCCGCTGTTTTTCGATTGTAAGATTGCCGCTTCACGAAAGCCAAAACCGTTTAAAATCAGATTGTGGTCATAGGTTCCTGTGATGGCAAGCTGCGGGTCTTTGGCATGGATATCTCTTCCGATCGTCTTGAAGCTGCGGAAGTCGAACGGCGTACCCGCGACGGATAAAATGTTTCCCGTCGGTATTTGCGTGTCATTAATTTCCGTAATAGAATCGGAATCAATATACAACTCGTGATTCAGCACGGTAGGACTGCCGGCTCCGTCCAGGTTGAAATAACCGTGGCTTGTGACCGAGAAGACGGTGTCCGCATCGCAGGAGGCTTCATATAGAATGGAAAGTTCATTGTCATTTGACCAGCTATATGTTACCGAGACATCCAGATTGCCGGGATATCCTTCTTCGCCGTCGGGAGAAATCCGGGAAAACACAACTTTGCCGTCCGATATTTTTCCGTTCCATACACGCTGCCCGAATCCGGTCGGTCCGCCGTGGAGATGGTTCGGGCCGTTATTACATGCAAGCGCGTATGTTTTATCGTTTAAGGTAAATTGGCCGTTTGCAATGCGGTTTGCGCAGCGGCCTGCCACAACGCCGAGGGCGGACGCGTCCTTTTGGTATTCGTTCATATCTGAAAGTCCTAAGCATACATCGGTTATTTGACCGTGTTGATCGGGAACTAAAATGCTAATTAATCGGCATCCGTAGTCGGATACTGTTACGGATGCGCCGGATTCGTTTTCTATGCGAAACAGTGAGACAGGCTCATCCTGCTCTGTTGTGCCGTATCTGCTCTTAGTTATATTCATGTTATATCTCCCTTCAGAAACGAATTTTTGGAGGTAATAGTTCAACTTGTCCAAACTATTACTTTTTGATTATGACATAGTTACAAAAGAATGGCAAGTGGCTTGCTCATATATGGTGAACGTGCTATAATATTCCACATGGATACAAAAATGGAAAAAATAAGGAATTGTCTGCTGGATGCAGACAAAATACGGACCGCTGGGGAGATTATTCGTGCCGGCGGTCTGGTGGCGTTTCCGACAGAGACCGTATACGGGCTTGGGGCGGATGCTTTAAACGGCTGCGCCGTCAAAAAAATATACGAGGCGAAAGGGCGGCCGTCGGATAATCCGCTGATTGTGCATATTGCAAGGTTTTCGGATTTGGAAGAGATTGCGGCAAAGCTTCCGCCGTCGGCTAAGTGTTTGAGCGATGCGTTTTGGCCCGGGCCGCTTACGATGATTGTGGAGAAAAGCGAAAAGGTGCCGTATGAGACGACAGGAGGAATGGATACGGTTGCGGTCCGCATGCCGAGTCATCCGACGGCGCTTGCACTGATTCGGGAAAGCGGCGGATTTGTAGCTGCACCAAGTGCAAATGCGTCCGGACGTCCAAGTCCGACACTGGCAGAGCATGTTGCAGATGACTTATGCGGCAGGATTCCCATGATACTGGATGGAGGTCAGGTGGGGATCGGCCTCGAATCTACCATTGTAGACTTGACAGAGGAGGTGCCGATGATACTTCGCCCCGGGTATATCACACAGGAAATGTTGGAGGAAGTGATCGGTGAGGTTCGGGTAGATCCGGGTATCCTTGCGGATGCCGGTATGCAAAGACCGAAAGCGCCCGGAATGAAATATAAGCATTATGCGCCAAGGGCGGATCTTGTCCTTGTGGACGGAGAAGAGACGCATGTTGTAGAGAAGATAAATGAGCTGACGAGAAGAGCCGGGATGACGGGAAGACGTGCGGCAGTGATCGGCACGGACGAGACATGTTCCCGTTACCGGGCGAATGTTGTAGTCAGTATCGGCGCAAGAAGTGACGAGGAGGCGATCGCAAGGCACCTCTATAAGATTTTGCGGGATTTTGATGAGATGGAGATAGATGTTATTTATTCGGAGAGTTTTGCGACGCCGAAAATTGGCCAGGCAATTATGAATCGGCTGCTGAAGGCGGCCGGATATCAGGTGATTCATGTTTAGGGTCCCCTTTCATATGCAGTAGAGGTTTGGGACAGAGGAGATTTTTATGAAGTCTTATAAACGAATTGTATTTGTTGCAGAGAGCGGAACCAGCCGTGCACCTATGGCGGCTGGGATTTTGGGGGAGTGCGCATTAAAAAACACAGTAGAAATTGTCACAAGAGGATTGGTGGTGTTGTTTCCGGAACCACTGAACCAGAAGGCGGAGGCCGTTATGATAAGCAACGGCATTAATATGGAAGGTTTTATGTCGAGTCAGGTCTGCAGTGAGGATTTTGATGACGATACGCTGGTTCTTACGATGGAGGCGCGTCAGCGGCAGAAGATTTTGGAGAATTTTCCTCATGCGAAGCCTGAGAACGTTCAGGTATTGACGGAGCTTGTGGGAGACGAGCTGGAGATTATTGATCCATACGGAGGGACGCTTCAGGCATATGGGCTTTGTTATGAAACATTGAGCAAGTCCATCAAGAAGCTTGTGAAGCTGTTAAATGAAGGGGAATAGCGGAGGCATATGGTATTATATGAGTGAGAAACGAACAGACTATATCAGCTGGGATGAATATTTCATGGGCGTTGCAATGCTGTCGGGTATGCGGTCAAAGGATCCGAACACACAGGTGGGGGCCTGTATCGTCAGCGGGGATAATAAAATATTGTCCATGGGGTACAACGGTTTTCCGAAGGGGTGCTCGGATGATGAGTTCCCGTGGAACAGAGAGGGGGATCCGCTGGAAAATAAATACTTTTACACGACGCACAGCGAGTTGAATGCGATTTTGAACTACCGTGGCGGAAGCCTGGAGGGAGCCAAATTATATGTTACGCTGTTTCCGTGTAACGAGTGTGCCAAGGCGATTATCCAGGCGGGAATTAAAACGATTGTATATGCGAACGATAAGTATGGAAATACACAGAGAGTCATTGCGTCTAAGCGTATGTTGAATGCGTCCGGGGTTCGTTATTATGAATATACGCCGACGGGAAGAAAGATAGAGATGGAATTGTAGAATGCATATTTATTATGGACAATTTTATTGAAAATGGTATAATCAGAGTGGAGTGTTTATGGCAGATAATCCGGGTAATTGCCACAAAAGCGGAAAGGAGTTGCGGGTGAAGGACAACAGAAGCGTCTATGAGTCGATTGTCTTAATCATGCAGTTTGGAATTAACATGATTGTCCCCATACTTATGTGTACGGTACTGGGCGTGTGGGTGGCAGAGAAAACCGGGTGGAAGATCCTTGTAGTTCCGCTTTTTCTGATCGGGGCATTGGCAGGAATGCGCAACTGCTATGTGCTTGTAAAGCGTATGATAGACAGGGAGAAGAGTAACAAGGGCAGCCGTGAGATTGCCTCGGAGATTGTGGCGCAGGCCAAAAAGGAAGAAATAAAAGATGTTAAAAAGAATTAATGCCGTACTGCCGGAGCTGATCCTTGGTATTTTATTTTTTGGCGTTGTGGTGTGGCTTGCCGGGGTGTGGTTTACCGATGATCGGGTGAGGTATACCAGCGGGCTTTGGATTGGGATTGCGCTTGCGGTCGGGATGGCAGTGCACATGGCGGTAGTGTTAAGCGATGCGGCGGATATTGCGTCAGAGAGTGCGGCCCGCCGGAAGGTTATTTTTCAGTCAATAGTAAGGTATCTGGTAATTGTAATCGTTTTTTTTGTGACAGCGTATTTTAAGCTGGGAAATCTGATTGCACTTTTTATAGGCGTAATGGGGCTAAAGGCGGGAGCTTACCTGCAGCCTCTTACACATAAAGTTATTTTGAAGCTGACAGGAGGAGGAGGCTCCTCGACCGACAGCGAGAAATAACAATTTAAATGAAGGAGGTGGAAATGTGAATAACGCAATTTTATTATCATCCGGTGCAGATGACATAGACTTTATGATACATGGTCTGTTCTCCTATGAGCTATTTGGACATACCGTATGGATCACGACATCCCATGTGTGCATATTGATTGTCATGCTGACGCTGATTGTCTTTGCATTTATTGCAAACCGTAAGTTAAAGCGTGCGGCGGAAGTGCCCGATACGTTTCAGAATATCACGGAGTTGATCGTTGAGAAGCTGGACGGTATCGTTGTCGGTGTTATGGGTAAAAATGCATCAAAGCTTGTGAATTATATCAGTACGATTTTTATCTTTATACTGATGAGTAATATTTCCGGCTTGTTTGGACTGCGCCCGCCGACAGCGGACTATGGTACGACGCTGGCGCTCGGTCTGATAACCTTTTTCCTGATTCATATCAATCAGTTCCGTTATCAGAAGCCGAAGCAGATTTGGAGAGATATGTGTTCTCCATTGCCGCCGTGGCTGCCGATCTGGTTTCCGATTAACTTAATCAGTGAGATTGCGGTGCCTATTTCTTTATCATTGCGTTTGTTCGCAAATGTATTGTCCGGAACGGTAATGATTGCATTGGTTTATGGACTGTTGTCTAAAATTGCAGTGATTTGGCCGGCAGCGCTTCATGTGTATTTTGATTTGTTCTCAGGGGCAATTCAGACATATGTATTTTGTATGTTAACCATGACATACGTGAATCAGGCTATGGATGCCGAAGAATAAGAATGAAAATTTAAGGAGGACTTCATTATGGGAATCACAGGAGAAGATTTAATTTTAGCATGCTCAGCAATTGGTGCAGGACTTGCAGTTATTGCAGGTATCGGACCTGGTATTGGACAGGGTATCGCGGCAGGCCATGCGGCGGCTGCAGTGGGACGCAATCCGGGCGCAAGAGGTGAGATTATGTCAACCATGCTTTTGGGACAGGCTGTTGCCGAGACGACAGGTCTTTATGGTCTGCTTGTTGCCATGCTTTTGCTTTTCGTAAAACCGCTTGTATAATTAGCTTACCATTAAAACGAAAAGAAAGGAGGCAGGCTGGGCAGCGATGGAGTATTTGTTTAATCTTAATTTTCAGTTATTGCATGATACGGTAATACTTGCGATTTCCGTATTTGTATTATTTCTGTTTTTATCGCGTCTGTTGTTTAATCCGGTTCGCAAGATGTTAAAGGATCGGCAGGATAAGATTAAAAATGACATGGATACTGCGATTGCAGATAAGAAAGATGCGGCTGCGTTAAAAAAGCAGTATGATGAAAAGCTGAAAAATATCGATAAAGAAGCAGAGGCAATTTTAAGTGAAGCACGTAAAAAGGCCTTAAAAAATGAAACGCGCATTATTGATGAAGCGAAGGAAGAAGCAGCCCGCATTATCGGGCATGCAAGGGAAGAAGCGGAGCTCGAGAAAAAGCGGGCCATGGACGATATGAAGCAGGAAATGATTGTAATCGCATCCATGATGGCAGGAAAAGTAGTTGCAGCCTCTATTGACACAAAGATACAGGACACATTGGTAGAAGAGACATTGAAGGAAATGGGTGATGTGGCATGGCGAAGCTAGTATCAAAAACATATGGCGATGCATTGTTTGAGGTGGCAAAGGAAGCGGACAGGATTGACGAGCTTTATGAGGAGGCACGGGGGATTCTTGGAGTTTTGAAGGAAAACGAGGATTTGATCCGGCTTATGACTCATCCGCAGATTGCAAAGGAAGATAAGGCGGCGAGCCTGGAAGCGATCTTTTCGGATAAAGTTTCCGGCGAAATGATCGGGCTTATGAGAATGCTTGCGAAAAAGGATCATTTTGGGGAAGTACGCGATGTGTTTGCCTACTTTATTGATATGGTAAAAGAATACAGACATATCGGGACTGCTTATGTGACATCCGCAATGGATTTGTCGGATGCACAGAAGTCGGCCATAGAAAAGAAGCTTCTGGAAACAACAGAATATGTAGAATTTGAAATGCATTATAAAACGGATTTATCGTTAATCGGGGGATTGGTAATCCGTATCGGCGACAGGGTAGTTGACAGCAGCATTCGAACGAAGCTGGATACACTGTCAGGCGAATTATTGAAAATACAGTTGAAAGTAGGTGAATGCGCTTCATGAATTTAAGACCAGAGGAAATAAGTTCTGTCATCAAAGAGCAGATAAAAAGATATGCGGCGCAACTGGAGGTGGCAGACGTCGGTACTGTAATACAGGTTGCTGACGGTATTGCGCGTATCCATGGCCTTGAGAATGCGATGCAGGGGGAATTGTTGGAATTTCCCGGTGAAGTATATGGAATGGTATTGAACTTGGAGGAAGATAATGTCGGCGCCGTGTTGCTTGGCGACCAGAAGAATATCAACGAGGGAGATACTGTAAAGACTACCGGGCGAGTAGTTGAGGTTCCGGTGGGAGACGCATTGCTTGGCCGTGTTGTCAATGCCTTAGGGCAGCCAATTGACGGCAAGGGTCCAGTTGAGACAAAGAAGTTCCGTCAGATTGAGAGGGTGGCGTCCGGTGTTATCTCCAGAAAATCCGTGGATACGCCGCTGCAGACAGGTATCAAGGCGATTGATTCCATGGTTCCAATCGGACGGGGACAGCGTGAGCTGATTATCGGAGACAAGCAGACGGGTAAGACGGCGCTGGCAATAGATACGATTATTAACCAAAAGGGACAGGGAGTGAAATGTATCTATGTTGCTATCGGACAGAAGGCTTCTACGGTAGCTTCCCTGGTGAAGACTTTGGAAGAATTTGGTGCAATGGCATATACTACGATTGTGGTGTCTACGGCGAGTGAGCTTGCCCCGCTGCAGTATATTGCACCGTACTCGGGATGTGCAATGGGTGAAGAGTGGATGGAGAACGGCGAGGATGTGCTGATTATCTATGACGATTTGAGTAAGCATGCGACGGCTTACCGTACACTTTCCCTGTTATTAAAGCGTCCGCCTGGACGAGAGGCATATCCCGGAGATGTATTTTATTTACATTCCAGATTGTTGGAGCGTGCGGCGAAGCTTTCGGACAAGCTTGGCGGAGGATCGCTGACAGCGCTTCCGATTATAGAGACGCAGGCGGGAGATGTTTCGGCGTATATTCCGACGAACGTAATCTCTATTACGGACGGTCAGATTTATCTGGAAACGGATATGTTTAATGCCGGTTTCCGTCCGGCTATCAATGCAGGCCTGTCGGTATCGCGTGTGGGCGGTGCGGCTCAGATTAAGGCGATTAAGAAGATTGCGGCGCCGATTCGTGTGGAGCTGGCACAGTACCGTGAGCTTGCCGCATTCTCTCAGTTCGGTTCCGAGTTGGATGCCGATACGACGGAGAAGCTGGCACAGGGCGAGCGAATAAAAGAAATTTTAAAGCAGCCGCAGTATCAGCCGATGGCGGTAGAGAAGCAGGTTGTGATTATTTATGCTGCGACGAAGAAGTATCTGCTGGATATTGCGGTGGATGATATTCTTCGCTTTGAGGGTGAATTGTTTGAATTTATTGATACAAAGTATCCGGAGATTTTTGAGTCAATCCGTGAGACGAAGCAGCTGGAGGAAGAGACGGAGCAGAAATTAGTAAGAGCAATCGAAGAGTGCAAGGCGCAGTTTCGATAAAAAGGCGGTGAAAATTTATGGCGTCCATGAGAGATATTAAAAGACGCAAGGGCAGTATACAAAGTACACAGCAAATCACGAAAGCCATGAAGCTTGTTTCGACCGTAAAGCTGCAGAAAGCCAAGACCAGGGCCGAGGAGACGAATGCTTATTTTAATTACATGTACCAGACTGTTCACTCCATGCTTACCCGTTCGGGAAATATCAGCCATCCTTATCTCTCGGGCGGCGAGTCAAAGCGGAAGGCGGTTGTAGTGATTACCTCTAACCGTGGTCTTGCCGGAGGATATAACTCCAATATTGTGAAGCTGGTGACAGGAAGCAGCCTGCCTAAGGAGGATGTGGATATCTATGCCATCGGGCGCAAAGGGCTTGAGGGGCTGGAACATCGCGGGTACAAGATTAAAATGGATGCTTCCGAGGTGATGGAGGCACCGACATATAAGGACGCCAAGGCGATCTGTGATCAGATATTGGAGGCGTATGCGATGGGAGAAATCGGAGAGATTTATCTGGCATACACCCATTTTAAGAATACGGTGGTCCATGAGCCAAGGCTTATGAAGCTGCTTCCGGTAGATATTTCCGATACGGAGGAGCCGGAGCATAACGGTGTTATCATGAATTATGAGCCTACGGAAGAAGAGGCTTTGGATATGATTATTCCGAAATATATTACAAGCCTGTTTTACGGCGCTTTGGTCGAGGCCGTGGCGAGTGAGAACGGAGCCAGAATGCAGGCGATGGATTCGGCGACCAGCAACGCGGACGAAATGATTAGTGATTTGACGTTGAAATACAACAGAGCCCGTCAGGGTTCCATTACGCAGGAGCTAACCGAAATTATTGCGGGTGCAAATGCGATATCCTGATCTTTGGGATGAAAAATAGAAAGGAGTGATAGAAAAAATGGCGGAAATGAATATAGGCAAAATCACTCAGATTATCGGTGCGGTACTTGATATCAAGTTTACGGAGGGAAAGTTACCTGAGATATATGAAGCAATTAACATTCCCCTTAAGGATCAAAAGAAACTCGTTGTGGAGGTATCCCAGCATTTGGGAGATGATACGGTGCGCTGTATCGCGATGGGACCGACAGACGGACTGGTTCGTGGGATGGATGCCGTTGCAACCGGCGCTCCAATCAGTGTTCCGGTAGGCGAGAATACGTTGGGGCGTATGTTTAATGTACTCGGTGATCCGATTGATGAGGTAGAAGCGCCGAAGAATGTTGAGTATATGCCGATTCACAGAAAGGCGCCGGCTTTTGAAGAGCAGGCAACCTCAACGGAGATGCTTGAGACGGGAATCAAGGTCGTGGATCTTCTCTGCCCTTATCAGAAGGGTGGGAAAATAGGTTTGTTCGGCGGTGCCGGAGTTGGAAAGACCGTTTTAATCCAGGAGCTGATTCACAATATCGCGACGGAGCACGGCGGATATTCCGTATTTACCGGTGTCGGTGAGCGTACGAGAGAGGGAAACGATCTTTATTATGAGATGAAGGAGTCCGGAGTTATCGATAAGACGACGATGGTTTTCGGTCAGATGAACGAGCCGCCCGGAGCGCGTATGCGCGTGGGCTTAACCGGGCTCACGATGGCTGAATATTTTCGTGATAAAGGCGGTAAGGACGTGCTTTTATTTATTGACAATATTTTCCGGTTTACACAGGCCGGATCTGAGGTGTCGGCGCTTCTTGGCCGTATGCCGTCTGCAGTAGGATATCAGCCGACTTTACAGACGGAAATGGGTGCGCTCCAGGAGCGTATCACCTCCACGAAAAACGGTTCTATTACATCTGTGCAGGCCGTTTATGTGCCGGCGGATGACTTGACGGACCCGGCTCCGGCGACAACATTTGCCCATCTGGATGCAACAACCGTGCTTGACCGTTCGATTGTAGAGCTTGGAATTTATCCGGCGGTAGATCCGCTTGGCTCTACCTCGCGTATCCTTGATCCGCGTGTCGTTGGTCAGGAGCATTTTGAAGTTGCCAGAGGCGTACAGGAGATTTTGCAGAAGTACAAAGAGCTTCAGGATATTATTGCAATTCTTGGTATGGACGAGTTGTCTGAGGAGGATAAGCTGGTGGTAAGCCGTGCGAGAAAGGTACAGAGATTCCTCTCCCAGCCGTTCTTTGTGGCGACACAGTTTACCGGGCTTGACGGAAAATATGTACCGATTGCAGAGACAATCCGCGGATTTAAAGAAATCTTAGAGGGTAAGCATGACGATGTTCCGGAGGGTCATTTCCTGAATGCGGGAAGCATCGATGAAGTACGCGCCCGCATGCAGTAAGGGGTGACGTTATGGCAGAGGAGAATAAGATTTTTGATGTGGAAATTATTACGCCCGACCGTGTATTTTTTACCGGGAAGGCAACAATGATTGAGTTTAATACGGCTGCCGGAGAGATTGGCGTTTATAAAAATCATATTCCGTTGACAACCGTTCTTGCTCCCGGAGTTGTTACGATCACGATGGACGACGGAAAAAAGGAAGCGGCGGTCCATTCGGGATTTGCCCAGATTTTGTCGGAAAAGGTAACGCTTCTTGCGGAGACTGCGGAATGGCCGGATGAGATTGACAAAAAGCGTGCCGAGGCAGCGTTAGAGCGTGCCAAGGAACGGCTTGCACAAAAGACGGAAAATGTGGATTATGCCCGTGCGGAGCTTGCACTGCGCAGAGCATTGGTTCGAATCGAAGTGAAGCATTAGCTATTATTAAAAAATGAGAACAGGCAATGGAACGAAAAGTCCGTTGCCTGTTTTGTTCTATCATAGGAAAGACCTTGTTACTGTGAAGTGCGAAAGTCTATGTCAGAAAATACTATTATAAATGAAAGAAATCTTTGATCTGTCCGGCGATTGTTTCCATCAGCCTGTGCCGGGCCTCTATGCTTGCCCAGGCAATGTGCGGTGTTATGAAAAGCTTATTGCTGTCTTGGATTTTGAGCAGAGGATTTTGTGCGCTCATGGGCTCTTCGCAGAGCACATCAAGTCCGGCGGCGGCAATTTCCCCGGCCTCTAATGCGTCGGCCAGGTCTTTCTCTACTACGATTGGTCCCCGGCCAAGATTCAGGAATATGGCGTTTCTCTTCATTTTGGCGAAAGCTTCCCGGTTCATAAGATTTTGGGTGTCTAAATTGAGGGGCGCATGGACGGAGACAATGTCGGATTCTCTTAAAAGAGTGTCAAAATCCACGCGGTTATAACCGGGCGCGTCGTGTTTTCCAGAGGTCGAGTAATAAATAATGCGACACCCGAATCCGCGTGCAATATCCGCGACTCGCCTGCCGATTGCTCCCAATCCGATAATTCCCCATGTCTGTCCGGCAATTTCGTGGAAGATATTTCCGAAATGGGTGAACATTTTGTCTGCGACATATTTTTGATCTTTGACGTAATCGTCGTAATAGCGAAGCTTTTCGCATAGATAAAACAGCAGGGCGAATGTGTGTTGGGCTACGGATTCCGTAGAATAGCCGGCGACATTTTTCCATGCAATCTGTCGTTTGTTCAGATAATCCTTGTCCAGGTTGTTTGTGCCGGTTGCCGTTACACAGACAAGCTTTAAATTTTTGGCATTTCCGATAGAGGCTTCATTGATTTCCACCTTGTTTAAAATGAGCACATCAGCGTCTACGGAACGCTGCGCGGCCTCTTCTGTGGTAGAAAAATTATACTTTGTTACTTCTCCCAGTGTGTCGAAGACAGATAAATCAATATCGTCCCCGATTGTCTTCGCATCTAAAAATACAATTTTCATGTCGATACTCCTAAAAATACTTTTTATTACGAATTATAGTCAAAATACCGGGTTTGTCAAATACTATTTAAAAAATAAATCAGCGGAGGAAAATATATGACGTTATCGTTTATTTTGTGGATGGACATTGTCGGAACCTTTGCGTTCGCGGTGTCAGGCGCGATGATGGCAATTCGAAAGGAAATGGATGTGTTTGGCGTTAATATTCTGGCGCTTATGACGGCAGTCGGCGGAGGCGCTCTGCGTGATGTTTTTATCGGAAAGGTGCCGCCGATGATGTTTCAAAATCCGATATATACGGTCATTGCGTTCATGACGGCAAACATTGTCTTTTTTTATGTAAAAATATGCAAAACAAAGAAGGTGAGCGGCATTTATGAAAAGCTGTTGTTTTGGTTTGATACCCTGGGATTGGGAGCATTTACGGCGGACGGTGTATATGCGGCAATAAACAGTGACGCGGGAGGAAATTTATTTTTTGTAATATTTCTCGGTGTGATAACAGGAGTGGGAGGCGGCGTTTTGAGGGATATTATGGCAAATGAAATGCCCTATATTTTTGTAAAGCATGTTTATGCCTGCGCGTCAATAGCCGGAGCTGTTGCGGCGGGATATTCCTGGAACATTTTGGGGTCACAGGGCGCAATGATGCTGGGATTCGGGGTTACGATTATTATCCGAATATTGGCGGCGTATCGAAGGTGGGACTTACCGCATCTTTAATTTGTTTTAAAAAATGTAACGTACCGGCTTATCTGGGCTGTTACGGTGAAAATACAAAATAAAATTTGCAAAAAACTTGAAAATACAAAATAAATTTGTTAAAATAAGAAAAATATGCAGAAGGGGGAGTGTTTATGTTAACAGAAGAATTGGTAGAGTTAGTGGAGCAGATTCAAAATTTGCGGGCAGAGGCACAGACAACAGAAGTGATAGCGGCTCATTGGGGATGCCCGAAGCGCCTTTACGACACCCTGTCCTCATTTTCCAACCAGAGCAGCGGAGGGACGATTGTTTTTGGATTGGATGAAAAACAGCAGTTTAAGACAGTGGGAGTGTATGATTTACAGGATCTTATGAAGCATGTGACAGAGCAGTGCGGTCAGATGGAGCCGCCGGTGAGAGCCGTGTTTACATTGGCGCAACATCAGGGGAAGCCGGTGTGTGCGGCAGAGATACCGGCTGTGCCCTTGGCGGAGCGGCCTTGCTATTATAAGGGCGCAGGGAAGGTCCGGGGATCGTATGTCAGAGTGGGGGATGCGGATCTTCCAATGACAGATTATGAGGTGTACAGCTTTGAAGCCTATCGTGCGCATCTTCATGATGATTTGAGGCAAGTATCCGGTGCGTCTATGGAGTTTATAAATCAGGATTTGTTAGAGGATTATATCAGAGAGAAGAAGAAGGAGAGACCGCAATTCGGAAGCTTTAAGAGGGAGCAGATGTACGAGATGCTTAATATTACGAGGGGAGGGGAGATTACGCTTGCCGCATGGATGAATTTTGGAATGTTTCCGCAGAGTATGTTCCCTCAGCTTGGGGTTACGGCAGTTGTAGTGCAGGGTTATGAGATCGGAGATGTGGCATGGGACGGGGCGCGCTTTATAGATAACAAGCGCATAAACGGAACGATTGCGGAGCTGGTAGAAGAGACAATAGTATTTTGCAGGAGAAATATGAAAACGCGGACGATTATTGATCCCATGACAGGAAAGCGGCGGGACAGAACAGAGTATCCGGTGAATGCTATCCGGGAGGCCGTATTGAATGCGGTAATACACCGGGATTACAGTATTCACACGGAGGGAACACCGATTCAGATTGACTTTTTTGCCGATAGATTAGAGATTCATAGCCCGGGAAATTTATATGGGCGGCTGACTGTGGAGGAGCTTGGTTTGGTAAGAGGGGACATACGCAACCCGACGCTTGCGCTGATGGCGGAGAGCATGACAGAGGCTGAGAACCGCTATTCAGGGATACCGACGATAAGGCGGGAGATGAAGGAAAGCGGTCTGCCGGAGCCTGTATTTGAGAACAGGCGGAATGAGTTTGTCGTGACTCTTTATAATGGTGAGAGTCGGTCGGGGAGTATCGAATATAGTATTATGGCCCCGGGGGATAAAGACGTCAGTGTAGTCAATGAAAGAATCATGTATTTTTCATCCGATAGAGATAAAATTAAAACAACATATAATAATTGCGAAGATTGTCTAAATAACCGTATGACGGAGCTGTTGTTAGAATTTTGCAGGCAGCCAAGGAGCCGTGATGAAATTACACGCTTTGTAGGAGTTGGAACTCAGTTTTATGTGGTGGCAAAATATATAAAACCGCTAGTGGAGGAGGGGAGACTAAAGATGACACTCCCAGAGAAGCCTAAAAGTAAAAATCAACGATATTATACGGTGTAGGAGGGATGTAAGTGGAAAACAGCTATAAATATTTTAAAAATACAAAGTGTAAATATTTTCCTTGCCATAAGGGGATGGAGGGGCAGGAATTTAATTGTCTGTTTTGTTACTGTCCGATGAACCCGTATCGGGACTGTCTTGGCACACCGGCATATAAGAAACGGAAGGACAATCATGAGATTAAAGATTGCACGAACTGTAATTTTCCGCACAAACCGGAAAATTATGAGGCGGTCATCAAATTTTTGAGTGATAAAATAAAAAATCCGCAATAAATTATGAAGAGAAGCGATTCGGGGGGACAGGTATCTATGGTGGAAAAAATAAATTATTTTGATTGTCATGTGGACACGCTGACGGAAATTTCAGGGGAAAAAGAATCTCTGCGGCATAATCGTTGTAATCTTGATTTGGAAAGAGTTTTTGCGTTTGCAGAGAAATATGTACAGGTTTTTGCACTCTGGAAGGACAGAAATACAATGGAGAATAATCCGGAAACAGAGTTTTTGCAGCTATATCAAAGGGCGCGAAGTCTGCTTGACGCACAGAGTGAAAGCATGACATTTTGTCAGAGCGGAGCGGATATGAAAAAGGCTCACGCGGCGGGGAAGGCAGCGGCATTTCTTTCGATTGAGGATATTTCGATTATGGGAAATATGGCAAAGGAGATAAAAAAGCTTGGATTTACGTTTGCCATGCTGACCTGGAACTATGAAAACGCATATGGCGCAGGCGCTGTATATTCACAAAAAAAAGGTCTTAGCGCAAAGGGAAAGCAGCTTGTATTCGATTTGTTAAATCAGGATATTGTTTTGGATGTATCGCATTTGTCCGATGCAGGAGTGGATGATATTTTGTCAATAACACAAAAGACAATTATTGCGTCTCATTCTAACGCACGCGAGGTTTGTGCTCATCCCAGAAACCTGCCTAAAGAGCACATACGTGAAATCATAAAAAGGAAGGGAATCATAGGAATCAATTTTTATGCGCCGTTCGTAGGGAGCGTGGAGAAGGGACAGCTTAAAGAGCTGTTTCGCCACATAGATTATATTTTTGAACTTGGCGGTGAAGATGCGGTTGTTCTGGGAAGTGATTTTGATGGCTGCGGCAATCGTCTGGTAAAAGGGATAGACGGAGTGGAGTCCGTGCCATATCTGCTGAAAGAGATGAGAAAAGCAGGATTTGGAGAAAAATTATGTGAAAATATAATTTTTGGGAACGGATATCGATTTTTGGGGAATATATAGGAAGTACGAGATTTTGAGGAGAATACATAAAAATTGTTTTCATGTGTATATTAATTCTGTGCCTTATATTTTATACCCGCCGGAATGTCCGGAGGGTATAAAAATGAGATAGAAACATGAATTTACAGGGACGGAGAATATATGGATGAACTCGTGCTGATAAAACAGGGAAATATTTATAACGGAATTGATGAGGAGCCCCGAATAGGAGATATTCTTATAAAAAACGGGAAAATCGAAAAAATAAGCGAAAGTGTGGAAGGGCGCGTCGTGAATGAGGCAAAAATCATTGAAGCCAGGGGATACCGTGTTTATCCCGGATTCGTGGAGGCGCACTGTCATCTTGGATTAGACGGATATACGGGAGGGCTTGCGGAGGAGGATTTTAATGAGCTGAACGACTGTGTAACGCCTCAGCTTTCGGCCGTGGATGGTATAAACCCAATGGATATTACCTTCGAGATGGCAAGGCAGGCGGGGGTAACGAGTGTTTGCTGCGGTCCCGGCAGTTCAAATGTTCTCGGAGGAACATTTTGTGTAATCAAAACTGCGGGCAGGCGGATTGACGACATGATAATCAAGGAGAAGGCGGCTATGAAGTGCGCATTTGGAGAAAATCCGAAGGCGTGTTATAAAGACAGCGAAATTTACTGCCGGATGACAATTGCGGCAAAGCTTCGTGAAATATTGAGAAAAGCGATAGAATATGAGAAAGCGGGAGGGGCTTACGATGCGAAGCTGGAAGCGATGCTGCCGGTTATCCGAAAAGAGATTCCGCTTAAAGCGCATGTCCATCGGGCTGACGATATATTTACGGCAATCCGTATAGCCAAGGAGTTTGATATAAAACTTACGCTTGATCACTGTACGGAGGGGCATTTAATTGCAAAGGAGCTTGCAGAAGAAGGATATAGTGTGGCCGTGGGACCTTTGTTCGGACATGCCTCGAAAAAGGAACTGGAGAATAAGAGCTGCAAAACGCCTGCGGTGCTTGCAAATGCAGGTTGCAGAGTGTCTATTATTACCGATTCGCCGGTTGTGCAGGAGCAGTATTTGACGCTGTCGGCAGCGCTTGCAGTAAAAGCCGGGATGACAGAGCATCAGGCTCTTCAGGCGATTACAAGCAATGCGGCTATGCATATAGGCGCGGCAGACCGGGTGGGTTCGATTGAAGTGGGGAAGGATGCGGATTTTGTCATTCTAAATGGAAGTCCGTTTGAGACAGAGTCCCGCATTCGTTATACGATAATAGACGGAAAAGTGGTATATAAAGACTTGTTGTAATGTGAGGATTACGTTATAATATTTCATGTCATTTACTTCATGGTGAATGTCATAGATGTGCATTTTTTTAAGTAGTCATTGTGTAAAAATTATCAGGAGGAGAACGTATGAGCAAATCAAAAGTTTTTTTACTACTTTTAAAACGACCGGCTCCGAGAACCTTTTGCAGAAGCTGCGCAGGTTATGTATTACAGCCGGAATGAAGGAAATAGATTTTGAGGATAAGTATGCGGCGATCAAAATACATTTTGGAGAGCTGGGAAATCTGGCTTTTCTGCGTCCGAATTATGCGAAGGTGGTTGCCGATCTTGTGAAGGAATGCGGCGGAAAGCCGTTTTTGACGGATTGTAATACTCTATATGTCGGGAGCAGAAAAAATGCGTTGGATCATTTAGATACGGCATATGAGAATGGCTTTTCTCCATTTTCCACCGGATGTCATGTAATTATCGGGGACGGACTAAAGGGAACGGACGAGGCGCTTGTGCCTGTGGACGGAGAATATGTTAAGGAAGCAAAAATCGGCCGCGCGGTCATGGATGCCGATGTATTTATTTCTTTGACGCATTTTAAGGGACATGAAAACGCGGGGTTCGGCGGGGCACTCAAAAATATTGGTATGGGAAGCGGAAGCCGTGCAGGTAAGATGGAGATGCATTGCTCCGGTAAACCGGAGGTGGATCAGGCGCTCTGCGTGGGGTGCGGAGCATGTACCAGAATCTGCGCGCACGAGGCGGCGGTTGTGACAGACAAAAAGGCGGCGATTGACCAGGAAAAATGCGTGGGCTGCGGAAGATGTATCGGGGTCTGTCCTAAGGATGCTATTTCGCCGACAAATTGGAATTCCTTTGATTTGCTGAATTATCGTATGGCAGAATATTCGCTTGCGGTCTGCAAGGATCGTCCGTGTTTTCACATTTCGCTGATCTGTGATGTTTCCCCGAACTGTGACTGCCACAGCGAAAATGATATTCCGATTATACCGGATGTCGGAATGTTTGCCTCCTTTGATCCGGTCGCATTGGATATGGCATGTGCGGACGCCTGCAACAGACAGCCGGTGATTGAGGGAAGCATTCTTGCGGAGAATAAGCAGCATGACCATGACGAGAGCCACGACCATTTTCATGTAACGCATCCGGATACGAATTGGAAAACTTGTGTGGAGCATGCGGAAAAAATAGGCCTTGGAACAAGAGAATACGAGCTCGTAGAAATATAATTTACATATAATAATTTGTAGAAATATAAAATACCTGTACTGTATGTCCAATTGATGGGTGTACAGACAGGTGTTTTTTATATCATAGGAAAGACCTTGTTACTGTGAAGTGCTAAAGTCTATGACTTTCTATGATATAAAAAGCCCTCCGGGCAGGATTCTTTGTTCAGTTTTGAAAAAAAGATAAAAAAGTTGAAGATATTTTACGCTCCGTATCGTTATAATAAGTGAAAGCTTTCAAATTAAGGAGGTGGATAGAATCGATTCCAAGGAGTATTTTATACAATTATTGGGCAAATATCAAAATCTTGTGTTTACTATTTGCGTAAAGATGACGAATGATTACTTTGCGGCGGAGGATCTGACGCAGGAAACCTTTTTATCCGCTTTCAAGAATCTGAAGAGTTTCGACGGTACGAATGAAAAGGCATGGCTTTGCCGGATTGCGACAAATAAGTGTATTGATTATCAGAAGCAGGCGGCGAGGAGGATGATACCGTCCGAGGATGCCGAATTGGAAGCACGGCAGTCAGCGGAAGGAATACCGGAGAACTGCTACATAGAAAAGGAAGTCTATCTTGAATTAAGAGAGCAGTGCGGGAAACTGAAGCCGCCATATGACGTGATTGCGAGGATGTATTTTGTGGAGGAGCAAAAGGCCGAGGAGATTGCAAGGAGCACGGGAAAGAACCTGAAAACGGTTCAGACGCAGATATACCGTGCGCGCGCAATGCTTCGAAAAAAATACGGGAAGGAGCGGGTGTAGAATATGCAGGAAGAGAGAATGGATCTGAGTGAGAAAGATTTGGAACAAATCATTGCAGAAGCAGAGGGTCAAATGCTTGCGGCGCCGGATTATTTAGAACAGATGATCTTAAGAAATGTAAAGAAATACGAAGTCAGGGAATCCGTGGAAATTGTTCCTATTTGCCGGGCTATTCGGGAAAAAAAGCCGCTTATTCAAGCGCAGCCTTCCAAATTTGGACAGCTTTTTGCGTATAGCTTGAAAATTGCTGCGGCCTCTGTGGCGGCAATTGCTCTGGTTGTTATGATTCCGTTTATGGAAGAGCACATGGAGTCCTCCGTACAGAAAAGAGAGGGAATCGCTATGAGCCGGGAAGTTTCGGGGAAGAAGGATTTAGAGCAGGCCGACAGACTTAATTTAAATGAAAAGACAAGTGATTTTTGCATCAGATTGTTCGAAAAAACAAATGAATTGCTGTTTCGAAGGGAGGAAAAAAGATGACACAGAAAAAAAGCAGGTTTTGGACATTTTTGTTCTCGTTTATGCCGGGAGCAGGGGAAATGTATATGGGATTTATGAAAATGGGCGTGAGTCTGATGGGAATGTTCTTTTTGATTATTACCGTTGCGACAATGCTAGAAATCGGTCCGCTCATGTATTTGGCAGTGATCGCCTGGTTTTATAGTTTTTTTCATGTACACAATCTGGCCGGGATGCCGGATGAAGAGTTTTATTCCCTGGAGGATGAATATCTCTTTAATTTGGGTGCAGTGAAGGTGCAGGGCGCAGATTTGGTGGGGGGATATCGCAAAACGATTGCAATTATTCTGATTGTGGTAGGCTTTCTTATGACTTGGAGAGGTATCTTCCGTGTTTTGGGATCTTATCTGCCGGATTATTTCTATTGGATTGTTCGGGGGATTGGATATCGCCTTCCGCAAATTGTTGTGGGAATTGGAATAATTTTGCTTGGCATATATATGATACGCGGCAAAAAGCAGCAGTTATACAGCGCAGATGACAAAAAAAAGGAGCCGGATTTTGAGGAAATCTCCGGTAACGAGGACGGGAAGGAGTAAGCTAATGGAGAGTGAAACGAATAAAGAAAAAGATATGATAAAAACGCATCGCGTCGGCTCCATCACGCTGGGACTTGCGCTGGTACTGTTTGGAAGTCTCTTTCTGTTGCATCTCTTTGTGCCGATGCTGGATTACAGGCTGATTTTCCACTTGTGGCCGTGTATATTCATACTGCTTGGAATCGAAGTGCTGCTTGGGGTCCGCAAAGAAAGCCGTGAGTTTGCGTATGATAAAGGTGCCATTGTTCTTCTTATTATTCTGGCGTTATTTGCAATGGGAATGGGAATTGCAGATTTTTGTATAGAACAGTATGAGATGTATGCAGTGAGATATTGGTAGAAGCGGTGTGATTCGGGCACTAAAAAATTCCTCTTGACATATATGGAAGGAGCAGATATTATATTTAGAAATATTTTGGGAGGACATAAGAATCATGGCGGGAGAATCGGAAAATACCAAAGTGGCAATGCGTGTCTCGGCAGTCAGTATATTTGTGAATCTGGCGCTGTCGCTCTTTAAATTGTTTGCCGGAATTTTTGCGGGCTCGGGGGCGATGCTGTCGGACGCGGTGCACTCGGCTTCTGATGTTTTTAGCACCTTTATTGTGATTATCGGGGTAAATATCTCCAGCAGAGAGTCGGATAACGAGCATCAGTATGGACATGACAGGCTGGAGTGTGTCGCGTCTATTGTGCTGGCCGTAGTTCTCGCGATTACAGGAGTCGGAATCGGAATGAGCGGATTGGAAAAAATATTTGAAAACAATTATTCCAAGCTTGAGATTCCGGGCGTGCTGGCATTGTTGGCGGCAATTGTGTCGATTATTGTAAAGGAATGGATGTATTGGTATACAAGAGGCGCCGCCAGAAAAATTAATTCCGGGGCTCTTTTGGCGGATGCCTGGCACCACCGCAGTGATGCGCTTTCTTCTGTCGGCGCGTTTATTGGTATCGGCGGCGCGAGAATGGGGTTTCCGATTTTAGACCCCATTGCAAGTGTTGTGATCTGTCTGTTTATCCTGAAGGCGGCATATGAAGTGTTTAAGGATGCAGTCGATAAGATGGTAGATAAGTCCTGCGATCTGGAAACGGAAGAGAAGATACGCGATCTGATATGCAGGCAGCAGGGCGTGATTCGCGTGGATGAGCTGCGCACAAGACTTTTTGGGGCCAAGATGTATGTAGATGTCGAAATTGCGGCGGATGGGGAACGGCCGCTGCGGGAAACACATGCAATTGCAGAAAATGTGCACGACTGTATTGAGAGGGAATTTCCCATGGTGAAGCATTGCATGGTTCACGTGAATCCGGCCGACGAAGAATATTACCGCCACTGAAAGCATGGATTGGTAAAAATATTCATATGTTTTAACTGTGTTCCTTGCGGAATTGCCTTGGCGTTTTGCCGTGTTTGCTGCGGAACGCTTTGATAAAGTGGCTGCAGTCGGAGAAACCGGTTTCCTGGCTGATATAATTCAGATCCAGATTTGTAAATAAAAGAAGGTCCTCGGCCTTGGCCAGCCGGATAAATTCAATATATTTTTTGCAGGACTGTCCATAGAGCTCCCGGAAGCTTTTGGCGAAATAGGAATAGCTCATATGGCACAGTTCGGCGAGGTCTTCTACTTTCAGGGCTTCATGCGCATGTGCGTCGATATATTCGGTGACCGTGTGAATGGAGTCCTCTTCTTTTGGCAGCGCGAAGGACTGATCGGTATCAAATCCGCAATCGCGCCAAATGCGCAGCACGTAGGTGAGCAGCACATTAATTTGTGACTGCATCATGATTCGGTAGCCGTATTCCTGCCGCATCATTTCGCTGTGGCAGGCGGTAAAAAGCTGTTCAATAGGAAATTGTTTTATAGTTTCGGCCGTAAGACACAGAGGTGCGTTTGCGTCCCCCCTTGCGACTCGGAACAGGGAATTAAAATGTATGCCGGCGAAGGCGCTGCCGCAGGAGGCGGCGGACGGTGCAAGCTGATTGCAGTCAAATTTCAAAACAAAATATTTCAGCGGAATGTTTGTGGCGGAATAGATGGCATGAATCTGCTGCGGAAGAAACAGTATCATATCTCCGGGTTCTAAAACATAGGAAATTTGGTCGCAGCTTATGATGCCGGTACCTTCCTTCATAAAGATAATTTCCATAAAATAATGCCAGTGGGGCCGTACCGGAAATGAGTGGAGATTTGTGTCAAATATAAAGCATTCATATGGTGAGTTTAGGCGGTCACTGTATTCAAATAGAGCGTTCATGCTTTCCGTGTCCCTTCTGAAAAATGTTCTGTAATCGTTTTTTACGATTTTTATAATTAATCATTATATCAACCCTATCGGTAAAATGCTATATTTTTCTCAAAAAGCCGTGAAAGAGGTGCTTTTCGCTCACTATGCCGAAATACAAACCAAGCTAAAAAAAGATAAAAAATGATTAAAAAATATGTGTACAAATTAAATTAATCTGTGCTATAATATGGATACGATGTTAGCGGACAGAAATAGCAAAAAGGCAGATAGAGCCGGTATAAAAGAGAAGAGGAGAAGAGCATGGATTACAGGGACGAATATCAGAAATGGTGCACAGAT
>CANOCV010000031.1 GCA_947564465.1 uncultured Roseburia sp.
GCCTGGTACCCCTTAGGACAAATCCGCGCGCGGAACAAAAGCTGCGCATTGAAAGCTGTTAATCCGCGAGGGTGTGCGAAGCGCACTTTTGTTCTAAAAATGCGTGAGGTGGAAGGCGGGATTAAAATATGTTACGCTATACCACAAAGGGAGGAGCAGTTTGATTACGACAGATTCAGGGAAGGAGGAAATATCATAGAAGCCAAGACGGGATTCTATGGTCAAAATTCTATTATGCAATCATCAGAAGAATACTTACAGAGTTTAAAACAATGGCTTCGGGATACGGAAGATTCCCAACTGGAAGAAATGGCTGACTTCTTTTCGAAGCGGCTGCATGATTATGAAGAACATATGTCAATTTGGGAGGAATCTTACCAGATATTTGCCGAAAACTTACCTTTAAAATGCCGAAGCATTTTGGACTTAGGATGCGGAACCGGATTGGAATTGGATAAGATATGGCAGAAAAATCCAAACATTGAGGTAACGGGTGTAGATTTATGTACAAATATGCTGGATAAACTACGTGAAAAACATCATGACAAACCCCTTACCACAATATGTCAGGATTATTTCCAATATGATTTTGGATATAGTAAATGGGATGCCGTCATATCCTTTGAGAGCCTGCATCATTTTCTGCCGGAACGCAAAAAGGAATTGTATCGAAAGATTTTCTGCAGCCTGAAAGAAAGCGGCGTTTTTATATTAGGAGACTACATTGCCTGTTGCAGCGAAGAAGAGGAGCTTTTGCGCACTGTATATTTGAACAAAAGAAAACAGTCGGCAATACCGGAGAATTGTTATGTACATTTTGATATTCCCCTGACTTTGGAACATGAAAAAGAATTATTGCAAAACGCAGGATTTGTAATTGAAAAAGTATTGGATGGCAATGCAACGATTATTATAGCCGGAAAAGGTTATCAGTGAACTCATGCTCGTAAAGATTATGAAGTGTTGTGATAAACTGTGATCACGATAAAGAATCCTTATCAACTGAAGATCATTCAAAAAAGCAGATTGCTATGGTTATAAGATTATCCCGAAGTCAGGTTAAACGTCTGTTGGAAAAGGGAGAGATAGAATTAAAGGTGGAATTGCCACAGTCTATTTTTGCGGTATTAACCCTTATTGGTTTCCTATGGATGCATAAATTGCAGGGAGTAAAATTTATGGAGGTTCTGTTTATGCAGATTAAAACACAGAGATTGCTGATCCGGAATGTAAGAACGGAAGATGCGATACCATTTGCTATAATGGCGGCAGACGGAAGCTTAAATGATTGTGGCTTTGACAGAGACTGCGGCAGTTGGATAACAAAATGGATAGCCGAGGCAAAGGACTTTGCGCTTAGAGATGATCCTAATAGGGATTATCTGGCTTATACAATAACCTTAAAGGATGAGGCTATTGTAGTTGGTTCAGTCGGATGTTCTTATTATGAAGACCTTCAGGAAATAGGGATTACCTATTTTGTTGGGGCGCAGTATAGGAACAATGGTTATGCAGTTGAAGCGGTAAGAGCATATACGAAATATTTTCTGAACCATTATCATGTAAAAAAGATGATTGCTACGGTGAGAAATGAAAATATACCATCACGAAAAGTGATTGAAAAAGCGGGATTTATTCTGACAGGAAAAAGAATGTATAAAGATTTGGACGATGATAAAGAAAAATTATATTGTTTTTACGAAATCAAAAATAACCTCGGATAAATGTCGTGATGAATATAGTGTTTTCAAGGGTTAGCGGATATTTTATTAAACAAATATAACAGCTGATATTTTTCTTAAAAATTATCAAATTACAATCAGAATTTGGAGATGAATTTCTTGAACTTTCCTTATTTTTCAAGGCTTTTAGAGTCTCATATAGTAAATTGATATGTATTTTCCTTTGTTTTTGCCCTTATTGGCAACTTACAAGGGAAATTTTTTCTGAATGTATTTAATCGTTGCCCGCCACCTTATCCAAGAGCCTGGTGGAAGTTCGCTTTGCCTCACTTGTGGCATGGGCATATACATTCATTGTGGTACTCACATTAGAGTGTCCCAAGAGTTCCTGCACATCTTTTGGAGCTGCACTGTTTGAAAGCAGGTTGCTTGTGTAAGTATGGCGGAGTTGGTGGAAATGAAAACCCTCTAAACCGTCCAGCTTCTTTGCGAGCGTCCGGCATGCGATACTCAATGTACCCGGCGTTTCAAGACTGCCGTCCTGTCTTAAACATATAAACGATATTTCGTTGTAATCTGCCGGAATGTCCTGCGTACTTTCTAAACTGTAATACTCATAGTATATCCTGTTTTTGTCCCGCACTTCTTTGTAGTAATTGCGGTGGTACAGTTCCCCGTCCTGCATCTAATTTTTAAGCTGTTCTTTCCTTGCTTTTTTCAGTATGGCGGTAAGCGTGTCCCCGAAATCAACTGACCGTACTTTTTTACGTTTTGTCGGTCCGATAATTGTTTTGTGCTTTGCGCTGTCATAGCGGACACTACGCTTTACCGTAAGATACTGTTCCTCAAGGGTGATGTCTGCCAAGTCAGCCCGCATACCTCGCCAATCCTAAGACTTGCATAGTAAGCTATCTGTATCGGCAGAATCGCAGGGGGATTTTTCTTTTCAAGATAAGTGATAAGTTTCTCATAATCATTATGGAAAATTAGCTTTGTGTCTGACTGTCCCATATCTTCCTCTGAAAACAAATCCACTTCCTCTGCTTTTCGTTTCAGCTTGATGTACTGCATGGGATTGAACGTAATCAGTTGCTTAGGGAATACTGCAAAACCGCAGAGAAAGAGTGGATATAGTCTTTGCTCAATCCCTTCTTCACTTTTCCGTCGGGATAAGTCCCTCCGAAAGTAAGCAGATCAAGGAATGTCTGCAAATGCTCCACTGTTACGGTTTTTAGCCTGCGGTCAGCAACGGGGTGTTTCTTAATGCACCGTATCGTGCCGAGATAATTTTCCACCGTACCATTGCTGAGTGTGTCAACCTTTAATTCTTCCTCCGCCCAAATGTCGAACAGCTCCCCAAGCGTGATGTTGTCAGCTTTTGCAATAAACTTCTTTTCTTCGTAGTCCTCCATAGCCTGCCGTAACAGCTTTTCCGTTTCGCCCTTGCCTGGGGCAGAGATTGTGTATATTAGCGTAAGGGGATAATATTGAATATAACAATGTGTTTAAAAACGAGCATTCCATCCACAATAGTTTCAACAGACTTTACATTAGTGTTGTACAGGGGAAGATATTAATTAGTGTTTTCCTAAAAATTCAATTAAAGAACTGGTTTGAAATGTATAAAAATATCTTTACCAGGCAGAGAAAATAAGATATAATTTCATAAAACGACATGGGAAATGGTTTTGAGAAAGGGGTGCTTTATGGCTAACAATATTTTAATCAGCCCTATTTTGAAATGGGTTGGAGGCAAAAGACAATTACTAACAGATATAATGCCCCTGATCAACAAAAAATGTACTACTTATGTTGAGCCCTTTGTTGGTGGCGGGGCTGTATTTTTTGAATTACAGCCAAAGAAAGCAATTATTAATGATTATAATGCAGAACTCATGAATGTGTATGAAGTAGTAAGAGATTTTCCAGAGGAACTGATTGCGTTATTGGAAGTGCATAATAGGGAAAATAACCAAGAGTACTTTTATCAGTTAAGAGCATTGGATAGAAGTGCAAAGTATTCCGAAATGAGCGCTGTTCAAAAGGCTGCAAGGATTATTTATCTCAATAAAACATGTTATAACGGTCTGTATCGGGTAAATTCTGCAGGACAGTTTAATTCTCCTTATGGGAAATATAAAAACCCAAACATTGTTAATTCAACAACTATACGAGCAATGTCAAAATATTTAAAAAATCCGAAAATAACGATTAAGCAGGGAGATTATAAAGATGTGCTTAAGAGAGTGCGCAAAGGAGCGTTCGTTTATTTAGATCCGCCATATATGCCAATATCATCATCTGCATCTTTTACCGGATATACGGAAAATGGTTTTTCATTTGAGCAGCAGGCTGCATTAAAAAATGAGTGTGACAAATTGAAAGAGAAAGGAATTCCTTTTTTGCAATCTAATTCGGACTGTGCGGAAATAAGAGAGTTATACAAGGAATATGATATTAGAACGGTACAAGCCAAAAGAAGTATTAACAGTGATGCAAATAAACGAGGCGAGATAAGCGAGGTGTTGATTTACTATGTTCCAGAGAAAAACTAACTTATCAGCTAATGATGCATGGAAAGCATTAATAGATAAATATAATATTTTAGAGGAAATTCAAAATAATGGATGTTATCATATCAAAGCAAGTCAGATCAAACAATTTAAAGAACCAAGATTAATGGCAAAATGGGACAGCTCAGATTCTCTTCCCCCAATATTACGAGATAATAAAATAAATATTTTATCTGACAGCAGAAGCTCTTATGTCATTAGTGATTTCCTTTTGTATCAGGCAATCCCAGAGCTTGACGAACATGTTACACAAATGGATCATGTAGAGCTACCAGATTATGAATCCATTGATGTGAAAAATATTAGTTCAGAGGCAAATGCAATTAATGTATTGCTTTTAACGGGTATATTGGATGATTTCTTAAATACAAATGGTAATGTTGCTACTTTTAATGGACGAATGGGCACTGGAAAATTTGATTTTGTAGTAAATACAGTCAGAAATATCAAACAAAAAATTTGCGTTAATAATGCACAATGTGAGATAGACGGCGGATTTGAGAATGATAATTCGATTGTAATTATGGAAGCGAAGAATGTAATACATGAAGATTTTCATGTCCGTCAGCTTTATTATCCGTATAGACTATGGAAAACAAAAGTACATAAACCAATCAGGCTGATTTTTTCTTTATATTCCAATATGATTTACAGATTGTTTGAATATCGTTTTAATGTATTGGAGGATTATTCTTCTATTGAGCTAATCCACATGAAAAATTATTCTCTGCAAGATACAACAATAACATTAGATGATTTGCTGAGAGTAAGAGCAACTGCGACAATTAAGACAGACGACAATATGGATAAATCAAATGTGCCATTCATACAGGCAAATTCAATGGAACGAATTATTTCATTGTTGGAACATATGTATGAAAACCCAATGACCAGCCAGCAAATTGCAACACTGATGGATTTTGAATCACGCCAGTCTGATTATTACTATAATGCAGGGAAATATTTAGGGCTATTTGAAAAGATAACCGAAGATAAACAAAAGGTTGTTATATTAACAGCAATGGGAAATAAGGTTTTCAAATTAAATTATAAGGAAAGACAGCTAAAATTGGTTGAGTTGATTTTTGAGCATCAGATATTTGATGATTTTTTTGATATTATGATCGAAACAGGAGATATGCCGAGCAAAAAAGATATCGAAAACGAAATGCGCGCTTTGCATGTCTGCGCGGAAGGGCAGATAGTACGCAGAGCCAGTTCCGTATATGGCTGGTTAAAATGGATATTTAACCTGACAAAATTGTAGATATGCCTTTAGGTAGGGAGGATAAACAACGAAAAAACGAATAGATAAATGGGAACCGGACAAGTTTGAAATAGAAAATAATACGATATGGAGTTTTCCTGATAGAGGGGAGTGGGCAACACATGATGGAACATATCGCGGAAATTGGTCGCCTTATATAGTAAGAAACCTGCTTTTGCGTTATTCTGCATCAGGTGATTTGGTCTTGGATCAGTTTGTTGGCGGTGGCACTACACTCATAGAAGCCAAATTATTAAATCGTAATATTATTGGCATTGATGTCAACCCAATGGCATTGCAGCGATGTAAAGAAAAGTGTAGTTTTCAACACAATTCTGATAGCAAGGTATATATCAAATCGGGAGATGCAAGAGATTTAAATTATATTCCAGATATGAGTATTGATTTTATATGTACACATCCACCCTATGCAGATATTATAAAATATAGTATAGATATTGAAGCGGATATATCACATTTGAATGAAAAGGATTTTCTTCTTGCAATAACTCAGGTTGCTAAGGAAAGTTTTCGAGTATTGAAAAAGCATAAATATTGTGCTGTGTTAATGGGAGATATACGAAAAAAAGGCCATGTAGTACCGTTGGGGTTTCAAGTAATGCAAAAATTTCAAAGTGCCGGGTTTGTGTTAAAAGAAATTATAATTAAAGAACAGCATAATTGCAAGTCAACAGCAACATGGAAAAGTCAAAGTCAAGCACATAATTTTTTACTATTAGCACATGAGTATTTGTTTGTGTTTGAAAAGGATGATTCAATGAATGAAATCGACAATCCCCCAGCTATGCTGGGGAGAATAGAGTAAGTTGTGACGAAGTGGATATTATAAAAAAGCCTCCTATGTTAAAATGAGAAAGGTGTCGCAAGCCAATCTCAAGAATAGGAGGCGGTCCAAATGGACAGCAAAAGTTTATCACATACGAGATGGAAATGCCAGTACCATATCGTGTTCATACCTAAATACCGAAAAAAGAAATTATTCGGCCAGTTAAAGTTCGATATACAGGACATATTAAGTACATTATGCAAATATAAAGGAGTAGAAATTATAGAAGGTGCTGTGTGTGCCAGCCATGTACATATGTGCGTGAGCATTCCGTCCAAGATAAGTATTTCAAATTTTATGGGATACCTAAAAGGGAAGAGTACGCTAATGATATATGACAGGCATCTGGAACAATAAAGTAAATGGAAGAAAGCATTTTGGGCAAGAGGGTATTATGTGGCAACAGTAGGAAATGTAACAGAGAATGCCAAAAGAAATACATCCGGGAACAGTCAGAATGATGTTATATCATGTTTTATGTGATTTTGTTTCCCTCATTTTTTCCCATATCAGGGTTCGTAATGTCCTGTGGGAAGATATAACACAAGAGAAACTTTAAGGGAAAGTTCACCTGCGACAAACTTAGTATTTTCAAGGGTTAGCGGATATTTTATTAAACAAATATAACAGCTGATATTTTTCTTAAAAATTATCAAATTACAATCAGAATTTGGAGGGATACGGACAATGAAATTAAAGAACATTTTGATTGTTGTTAAAGATATTGAAAAATCTAAACAATTTTATCACGACTTGTTCGGTCTTGATATGGTACTTGACAATGATGGCAATATGATTTTAACGGAAGGTCTTGTACTCCAAGATGAGAAAATTTGGAAAAGGTATTTGGGAAAAGATATTATTTCGAAAAGCAATTCTTGTGAACTGTATTTTGAAGAACAAGATATAGAAGCATTTATTGAAAATTTGGAAAAAATATATCCCGGGGTTCAATACGTCAATCGTCTTATGACGCATAGCTGGGGACAAAAGGTAGTTCGTTTTTATGATTTAGACGGAAATTTGATTGAGGTGGGAACACCTATGTAATGCGACAATTTCCGGTTTGCCCGTTACAATACCTAAGAGGGATAGGCTAATGCTTATTTTTTTATATCATAGGAAAGACCTTGTTGCTATGAAGCGTTAAAGTCTATGACTTTCCTATGATATAAAAAGCCCTCCGGGTAGGATCGCCATGCGGCGGAGAGGAAAAATGTCGCATATGCGACCCGCCGCAGGCGGAGAATCCGGCAAAGCAGGATTCTTTGTTATATCATAGAAAAGACCTTGTTACGGCGAAGTGATAAAGTCTATAACTTTCCTATGATATAAAAAGCCCTCCGGGCAGGAACGCCATGCGGCGGAAAGGAAATATATCGCTAAAGCGATCCGCCGCAGGCGGAGAATCCGGCAGAGCCGGATTCTTTGTTCGCCCCACACTCAGACACAACCACTTGCAAAAAAATAAGGGTATGTCGGACTGTTCCGACATACCCCGAAATCCTCAAAAATATTAATTTTACGGCATTATTGATTAACCGAAGTATCTCTTAAGAAGTCCCTCGAATGCCTTTCCATGTCTAGCCTCATCCCTTGCCATCTCATGCACGGTATCATGGATTGCATCCAGGTTAGCGGCTTTTGCACGTTTTGCAAGGTCAAATTTACCTGCCGTTGCACCGTTCTCTGCGTCAACACGCATCTCTAAGTTCTTCTTTGTGCTGTCAGTTACAACTTCGCCAAGCAACTCTGCAAATTTTGCTGCATGCTCAGCCTCTTCCCAAGCAGCCTTCTCCCAGTATAAACCGATCTCAGGATAACCTTCTCTGTGAGCTACTCTTGCCATAGCAAGGTACATTCCAACTTCTGAGCACTCGCCTTCAAAGTTAGCTCTTAAATCCTTGATGATATCTTCGCTTACGCCCTGTGCAACGCCTACAACGTGCTCGGCAGCCCATGTCTTTTCTCCGGTCTGCTCTTTGAACTTGTCGGCAGGCGCTTTACAAATCGGACATACTTCCGGTGCAGAATCTCCTTCGTGAACATAACCACATACAGTACAAACAAATTTTTTCATAGATATAAGTTCCTTTCTTGATTTATTTTAAATTAATAATAGTAATTGTTACTGGAATTAAAATATCATATATGATTTGGCTTGTCAATACTATTTTCATTTTTTTCTTTTTTTATACTCTCTGGAGAATTAGAGTTTATACAGGCTGAGTCTTTGTTATGCAAGCATTCGGCGCACAGACCGTAAAAATGGGTGATGTGTCCTTCGACTGAGCCGTGAAACGATGCGTCCGCAATCGTATTGATATGGTTGATGCTTTCCATATTAATGTCAAAAACTCCTCCGCAGTTCCGACAGAAAAAGTGGTAGTGGGGCCGGATATTCCCGTCAAAGCGGTCCGGACCGGAGTCGGTAGATATTTTTTTGATTTCTCCGAGTTCAGCCAGGAGGGAAAGGTTTCTGTAAACCGTACCGAGACTGATATTGGGATATTCCTTACGGATATTTTCGTATATAATTTCAGCGGTTGGATGGTCGCAGCGGTCAGATAAAAAATTTTTAATTGATTCGCGTTGACGGCTGTATTTTATCATAAAAACTCCTATCTAAAATAAATAATGATAACTGTTATTAAAATTAGTTTAAAATAGGATTCACGCAATGTCAAGAGGAATAATTTTCAATTTGCGGAATAGGATGGAAGAAAGAAGAGTTGTTGGAGGGACAGATGGCAGGAATGCAACGATTTGTTACCTACCTTTATTCATATGAAGGGAACGAGAAACTTCACAATACCGGTTTTGCAAAGGTCGAAATCCGCGGAGGGCAGTGCCGGATGGAAATTCATTTAAAAGGCGCCGCACCGGCGGGAGGGGCTTCTTCCATATATTTGTTTTCCAGAGATCATGATGTGATACATGCGGTGGAAATCGGAAAAATGAAATTTGCGGGAGGAAGCGGAGATTACAGGGGTGTATTTTCGAGCAATGAGATCGGCGGCTCTCCGTATAATATCTTAGATATGAAGGGAATTTTCATACCGATTGATGCGACGCATATGTTTGCAAGTCAGTGGGATGAGACGGAAATCGATCAGAGTCGGATAAAAATCTGGGAGCCGGCAGGGGAAGCGAAGCAGGAAGGGAATATACAGGAGAGGCGGGAGCCGGAGGATATACAGGAGAAAGCGGAAGCGCCCGGGGGCATACGGGAGAATGCGGTGACGGGAG
Organism: uncultured Roseburia sp.; assembly: GCA_947564465.1. Classification (GTDB taxonomy): domain Bacteria; phylum Bacillota; class Clostridia; order Lachnospirales; family Lachnospiraceae; genus Roseburia_C. The sequence goes on from CANOCV010000031.1 coordinate 9,619, forward strand.
CGGCTAAGGGCACGCGGGAGAAAGCGGCGATGGGACAGCCGGAAGAGGTACAAAGGGAGGCGGAGAGCACACAGACGGCAACGGCAGGACAGCCGGGAAACGTACAGGAGACGGCAGACTCCGCCGGGCAAGAGATGCCGCAGGAAACGGAGGACACGGCAGAGCAGGATGTCAGTGTATCGGCGACAGCCATTCCGCTGCGTGCGCCGGATTTGACCGTGGTGCCGCAGGAAACACTTTTGGATGCCTTTTTAAGACTGCAAAAGGGCAAACAGAACGTGGAGGTGTTTGAGACGGGCAAGCGTCAGGTGAGCGGGATACATATTGAGCTCAGAGATATCAGAGAACTTCCGAAACAGCATTGGAATATGGGAAATAACAGCTTCCTGCTGCACGGATTCTTTAATTACAGATATTTGCTGCTCGGCAAAAAAAACGAGAGGGGGAAAGAGACAATATTCATCGGTGTGCCGGGGGTATACCATAATCAGGAGCGCATCATGGCGGCGTTGTTTGGATTTCCGGAATTTCTGCCGGACCGCCCTGCCCAGACGGAGGGAGAGTCAAAAGAGATCTTTGGGTATTGGTGCCATTCCATTGTGGGTTAAGGCGTTTGATTTGACGGGGAAATTAAGCTGTAACGGAGATGATGGCGCCATTTTCCACGTATAAGCGCATATTCTTTTACAAGACCTTCACACGAAAAGCCCAGTGCGTCAAGCAGGCGGATTGAGGCTTCGTTTTCGGGCATGACATTCGCTTCGATACGGTGGAGCCTCAGGTCGTCAAATATGATTTCAATTCCCGTGCACAGGGCTTCAAAGGCATATCCCTGATGGTGGTACGTCTCGTCAAACTTATATCCCACTTCACAGGATTGATAGATAGAACGCGTGATATTGCGAAAACAAAATGTTCCGATAATTTTATCCGGCTGTTCCTTTCTATAAACATAGAAACGGACAGCCGATAATTTGACCGTCATATTGTATTCGCATATAAGAATTGCTTTCTGGTGTGCAGCCGTGTAAAAATGGCGCGGCCGGTCAGGTTCATATTTCTCAAATAATGCTTTGTTGTCAAGATAAAAGCGCAGAACATCCTCTGCCGCGTCTGCTTTTAAGACCTTTAGAATAAGACGGTCAGTCTCATACATCAGATTCACTTTCGTCAACTCCTCTTATCGCAGTATTGAAAATCATAGGTTTTAGTAATTCTACATAGGAAACAAGAGTTTCACGGTCATGAGCATGAAGCCCATTTGAGACGAGCTCTTGATGCAACGGTATTTTTTTCATGAGGATATTTTCAGACTCCCTGTAAGGCTGTAAATAATACGCGTCAGCGCCGCGCAGCCATTCACCCAGACATTGGATATCCTCTGTGGTGTGCCATTCCTTTATAAGCGTTGTCCGAAACTCATAGGAGACGGGGCGGCTTTTCAGGTAATCAACGGAGGCATAAATGCGTGAAATATCAAAGTTATGTGCGCCGCAGATTAGATTATATTTTTCAGGCGTGTGCTTGATATCCATTGCGACATAATCAATAAGCCCCCGGTCGCACAGACGCGTTAGAATATCGGGAAAATAACCGTTGGTGTCAAGCTTGATTTTGTAGTCAAGCTCGCGTATGCGTCGGATAAAATCTTCGAGGTCTGCATTAAGTGTCGGTTCACCGCCCGAGATGCACACGCCGTCTAAAATATTTTGGCGTTTTTTTAAATGGGCAAATATTTCTTCCTCCGAAATTGCAGGGGCGGAGTCCGGGTGCAGTACAAGATCGCTGTTGTGGCAAAAGGGACACCGAAAATTGCAGCCGCCGGTAAAAACAGTCGCGGCCACATGGTGGGGGTAATCCAACAAAGTAGTTTTTATAAAGCCGTGAATTTGCATATATACCTCACAAATAAGTCTGTAAAATGTAAAAAGCGCATAAATGCGCACGTATATTATCAACCATAGTATCACATTTTCCGGCGAAATAGAAGTATGAAAATGATATCAAGCGTTGACATCGCGGGGGGAACGGGATAATATGCATTTGGAGACGGAAGGCGAATGCGGACAGTATGATGGGAGCGGTAGAATGGATGAGAATATAAAATTTATGCGTGCGGCCATGCGGGAGGCCAAAAAAGCGGAGGCGTTGAATGAGGTACCCATAGGCTGTGTGATTGTGCGGGAACACAAAATTATCGCGAGGGGCTATAACCGCCGGAATACCGATAAAAGCGCGCTTTCCCATGCGGAGCTTACGGCCATAAAAAAGGCGTGTAAAAAGACCGGGGACTGGCGGCTGGAGGACTGTACCATGTACATAACGCTCGAACCGTGCCAGATGTGCGCCGGGGCGATTGTGCAGTCGAGGCTCCGTAAGATTGTCATTGCCGGCATGAACCCGAAAGCGGGCTGCGCCGGTTCCGTGCTGAATTTGCTCCAGATGGCGGAGTTTAATCATCAGGTACAGATAGAACGGGGAGTTATGGAAAAAGAGTGTTCCGAAATGCTGAGTGATTTTTTTAAAAGACTGCGTGAGCGCAAGAAGCAGGAAAAAAAGCGTGGCATTGATTGACAAACTAAATGAAAAACGCTATACTAAAGTCTCCGGGCAGCCGGGGTGGCAGCGGTACCTTGAACCAGCAATCCGCTATAGCTGGGGTGATATTTTGCCGAGGGTTTCTGATTGTGAAGCTGCCCGCTGTAAGTGGCGTTGACGTTTGGGTCTTACGCAACAGGAATTTATGAACCGGGTCAGGTCAGGAATGAAGCAGCCCTAAGTAGAACCTCCTGTGTGCCGTGAGGGCGCCTGGACTGAGTTAACTGCAGCGGTAACGTTTGTGGTCAGGATTCGAAGCAAAATGCCCGGATTTATGTAATTCATTTATTTTGGCAATGCCTTTCCAGGCATAGTCATCTGGTTTGCGAGCATCGCAAAACTCTTTGTGCAATTTCTTATACGATTAATGATAGAACAGATATATTTTCCCCTTATATTTTGGAAATGAATAGATAGATAGAAAGGAAGCCCCAGGATATGAAATTTATACATTGTTCGGATTTACATCTTGATTCAAAGATGGAGTCTAATCTAAGCAGGGAACAGGCGAAAGAGCGAAAGCATGAGCTTCTTTTGACGTTTGAGAAGTTGGTAAGTTATGCTTTGGAGCATGACGTGCGGGGGATTATTATAGCCGGGGATTTGTTTGACAGCACATACATAACGAAGACGGCTGCAAAGCTGGTGGAGGATCAGATCAAGAGCCATCCGAAGATTGATTTTTTATATCTGAAGGGAAATCATGAAAAAGATAAATTTCTTGCAGGTCTGGAAGAGATACCGTCCAATCTGAAAATATTTTCGGATACATGGACAAAGTTTTCTTATGAAAATGTGACGATTACGGGTGTGGAACTGACACCTGAAAATTCAAGAAATATTTATGATTCGCTGGTATTAAATCAGGATGATGTAAATATTGTGACGCTGCACGGGCAGGAATCTCAGTATGAGGCGAAAAATCAGGCGGAGCTTATCAATATCCGTGCGCTCCAAAATAAATATATTGACTATCTGGCGCTGGGACATATCCACGAATACAAATATCAGAAGCTGGATAACCGCGGATATTATTGTTACTGCGGCTGCTTAGAGGGGAGGGGATTTGACGAGTGCGGACCAAAAGGCTTTGTACTTTTGGAAATAGAGGAAAATCGTATTCGTCATACTTTTGTTCCGTGGGGAAAGCGGACGCTCTATGAGGTGGAAGTTGATATTTCCGGTTGTCAGACGACGGGGGAAATTATCAAACGAATTGATTGTGAAATAGAAGGACTTGAAAAAACCAGTCTGGTGAAGATTGTTTTGTGCGGAGAAGTTGACATGGATGCGGAGCAGGATATTGCCTATCTGCAAAAAAAGTACAGGGAAAATTTTTACTTTGTTAAGATTTCCGACAAGACAAAGCTTGCAATGAACTACGAGGATTATCGGTTGGACGAGTCGTTAAAGGGGGAGTTTATACGGCTTTTAGAGAAAGCGGAGCTTTCGCCGAAGGAGAAGGATGATGTGATTTTGACGGGAATACGCGCGCTCTCGGGGGAGGAAATATAAAATGAGACTGAAAAAATGTTACATCGAAAACTTTGGAACTCTCCACGAATTCACATATGAATTTGAGGAAGGCCTAAATACAATCTGTCAGGACAACGGCTGGGGGAAGACCACGTTTGCCGTGTTTATCAAGGCAATGTTTTATGGCATGGAATATGCGCCGAGGAAAAAGACGGCCGAAAACGAGAGGAAGAAGTATTTTCCGTGGCAGGGCGGAAACTTTGGCGGAAGCATTGAATTTGCAGTCGGGGAAAAAGAGTACAGGCTGCAGCGGTATTTCGGAAAACGGGATAAAGAGGATGTTTTTGCGCTTTATGACAGAAGGACAGGATTGCCAAGCACAGATTATACGGAAAATATCGGGGAGGAAATCTTTCATATTGATGCTTCCTCCTATGCCAGAAGCACATATATTCCGCAGAACGGAATAGGGGTTTCCATGACAGACAGTATCAGTGCGAAGCTGACAAATCTGATTGAAAACGGCAATGATATTAATAATTATGAGAATGCTTATGCGAGACTGGAGGATCGCCTGCGGGAATACAAAAAGACCGGAGGGCGGGGAAAGCTTGCGCTGCTGAAGGAAAAAATCAGTGCGAAAGAGGGAGAAATTGAGGAGTGCAAGAATAAGTATAACGGTATGCTGCTGATTGAAGAGCAGATTGCGGAGCAAAAGAAGCGGAAAGAGGAGCTGGAGGCGCGTCGGGAAGATATCAGAGAAGAAATCGTAAAAGCCGGGGATCTGAAGGAGCTGGCCGCGAAGCTGGAAAGTTACCGCATTTTAAAGGGACAGGAAGCTGAAATTATAGAGAAGAAAAAGAAATATGACATGATTTTTGCAAACGGGATTCCAAAAGATGCGTTGGTTCGGACTATTGAGAATGAGCAAAGGGAGCTGGGCGGTCTTACGGTGGAGTGGAAGGCCGCACATCTGAATGAGGAGGAAAAAAGTCGGCTGCACGAGCTGGAAATATTTTTTGCGGAGGGCTGTCCGGATAACCCGCAGATTGAAATGTATTTGGGGGAGAGCAGGGCGGCAGAGGATATCCGCAATGAAGGGATTCGCATTACCGCAAGCCTGGATGTACTGAGAGCGCAGAGAGAGCAGGAGAGAGAGCGGATTAGACAGGGACGGGAGCAGAAGCGTGAGGAACTGCAGGCGGCCGTGAGGGCAGCCAAAGAGAAGACGCTTGTACTTCAGAAAATTTTGCTTTCGCTTGGAATATTAGCGTTGGCGGGGGGCGTGGCATTGTTTTTCGTAAACTGGATTGCAGGAATTGCGGGATGTACCCTTGCAGTGCTTCTAATTGTGGCTGCGGCGACGAGAAAGCCGGGGGTGTCTGCGGGGGAAATACAACCGGAAGATGTAGAGCCGAATGATGAAGAACGTATTTTGGAGGAAGAGAAGGAGCTTGAGGAAAAGCTTTTGAGAGTGAAAGACGAACAGCAAAAGATGCGGGAGCATTATGAGGCGTTTGTCAGTCAGTTTACGCTTCGGGATACGTCCGAAAGCCCGGTGCAGGTGTTGACGGAAATAAAGGCGAAGGCCGAGGAGTATCGGGCGCTTTTGGGACGAGACGGCGAGCGCGCGGAGCAGAGGGAGAAGATTCAAGGACGAATCGGGGAGCTTACGGAGTCTCTTGGGGGACATTTTGCCTCCATACACGAAAAATATGCCGCATATGAAGATTTTCGCGCAGCCTATGAGGCGTTGCTTGAGGATAAAAAGGAGTATGAGCGTCTTACAGAGGAGTTAAAGGAGAGCGGGGAGCGGACGCGGGCTTTTGAAGAGAGCAATTCGGAGCTGGATTTAAACAAAAAAGGAGAGGAGCCTGCGGGAGGGCGTGACTTAGAGGAGCTGCAGCGGCAGGAAAAGCAGTGGGAGGAAGAGATAGAAGCCGTAAACCGAAAAATTAATTCTTATCGCAAGGACAGGGACGCCATGAGCGTCATTGCGGACAAGCAGCCGGATATGGAGGAGGAGCTTGAGGGCCTGCGGGAAGAGCTTAAGGAAGCGGAGTATAAGGCAAGGATTTTAGAGTGGACCATGCAGTATTTGAAAGAGGCAAAAGAAAGCTTCTCCGCTCATTATATGGGGACAATGCGCAGGGGATTTTTTAAGTACGCGTCTTTGATCGGCGGCGCCCTGGATGGGCATATTCATCTTGATATACAGTTAAACGCACAGATGGAGGCTGGGGCCGCCCTAAGAGGAAGTGAATTTTTTAGCGCCGGAGACAGGGACTTTGTCGGAATCTGTATTCGGCTTGCATTGATAGAAGCATTGTTTGAGGAGGAGAAGCCGTTTGTTATATTGGATGATCCGTTTGTCAATCTGGATGACGCAAGGATAGATAATGCGAAGAAGCTGCTGCGAAAGCTGAGCGGGGAATATCAGGTTTTATATCTTGTCTGTCACTCCAGCCGTGTCGGGTAAATCCGTTCCTATACCGTGGGCGGCGTGAAAAGTGCAATGTCCGGGGGGTAAAAGCTGAAATAAATAAAACAGACAATCAGCGCAAGTAAGAGCAAAAATGCAAGAAAGGAAACAGCCGGATGACGAAAGAAGCCGTCCGGCTTTTTTAATGTATAAGAAAATTCATTACCGGAAAAGAGACTTTTTTGAAGTTTTCGGCACGCGAACCAGTACGCCGCGAGAATACCGAGTATAAAGACCGCGATATCGCATATAAGGAAATTGTTTCCGCAGATACCGGTGTAGGTATAAAAGGCGGCAACTATTACAAACATTCCAATAAGGATGGAGAAAATCTTGATGGAGAAAAATCCGTGGATTTCTTTTCCGTACCCGATATATTCAATCAGCGAGAAAAGAAGCATGGGAAAGGCCAGAAGTTTTAAATGTTCCCAGGTGCTTTCGTTGGCAGCGCCTATAACGCGAAAGAGCGGGGATGAAAACCAGTCGGAGACAAAGTGCAGGATAGTTCCTAGTGTAAATGTAAATACAGCGCCCACGGCACCGAAGATGTAGATGGTTTTTTCTTTCATGTGATACCTCCTGTTGTGAAAATAGAATTTAAGAGTACGGTTCTGTTTCAGTATATACCGGGATAAAGGTTTTTATAAGTCGAACATAGCTTGACAACTGGAAGCCGTCTCTGTCATACTAAAAAACATAAATCAAAGAGAATCGGAATTTTGAGAGGGAAGATGGTATGGGTGAAAAGAGAATTTTACAGAACAAAGTATATTTATATCTTACCGAGTTTTTTGCCGGAATGTCGGTCATGGCGGTGGAGTTAGGTGCGAGCAGGCTTCTTGCGCCGTATTTCAGCTCATCGCAGATTGTCTGGACAATTATTATAGGAACCATTATGATTGCGATGGCGCTGGGAAATATTTATGGCGGAAGATCTGCGGATAAAAATCCGAATCCTGACAGGCTGTATGGAAGAATCGTGGTTGCGGCAATTTGGATTGCGGCGATACCGGTGGTGGGAAAGTATATTATCGTGGGAATTTCGGCGTTGCTGATTTTTACCGTCAACAGTAATTTTCTGATATGGGCGGCGTTTCTTGCGTGCATGGTGATATTTGTGTTTCCTCTGTTTTTGCTGGGAACCGTCACGCCGTCCCTTGTCAAATATACGGTGGACAGCCTGGAGGACAACGGGAAAACAGTGGGGATGCTGAATGCGTTTAATACGATCGGCAGCATTTTAGGGACTTTTCTGCCGACGTTTGTCACAATTCCGGCAGTGGGAACCTCCGTGACATTTTTGATTTTTGCCGGCATCTTACTGCTGCTTGCGGTTGTCTATTTTGTCAGTACGGGAATAAGGAGCAAAAAGGCTATAATCGGAGTGGTATTATTTGTCGTTTTTTGTTTCACCGGGGCGTCCGACAGCTTTGCGTTTTGGGAGCAAAATTTGACTTACGAGGGAGAGTCGGTCTATAATTATCTGCAGGTGAAGGAAGACGGGGAAAGTGTGGTTTTATCGACGAATGTTCTGTTCGGTGTGCAGTCCATTTTGAAAAAGGATGAAAGTCTGACAGGGATGTATTACGATTATGCCCTTGCGGCTCCGTATCTTGCGGGCGCCGAAGAAAAAGAGCACATGGAGATTTTGGTGCTTGGTATGGGAACCGGCACATTCGCCGCACAATGTAAGCGCTATTTTGAGCATGTGGAAATAGAGGGAGTGGAGATTGACGAAAAAATTACGAAGCTGGCGGAGACATATTTTCGCTTGCCGAAGGATATAGAGGTGTTTACTTATGACGGGCGGGCTTATCTGAATGCCGTCGGAAAAAAATATGATGTGATCATGGTGGATGCCTACCAAGATATCACAATTCCGTTTCAGATGTCCTCGGAGGAGTTTTTCACGCTGGTAAAGGAGCATTTGACAGAGGACGGCGTTATGGTTGTGAATATGAACATGCGGGGGATGCAGGAAGGAAATATCAACCAGTGTCTTGCCGATACGATTGCCGGTGTCTTTAATACGGTTTACACCGTGGATGTAGCCGGTTCCACAAACAGGGAGCTGTTTGCTTCGGATTCCCCTGATATGCTTTCCGTTATGGAAGAAAATATCTCGTGTATTTCCGACAACGGACTTTCCGATATGATGAAAAGGGTATTCGGGAAAATGACTAAATATGAGACCGGCGGCTATCGGCTGACGGACGATAAGGCACCGGTAGAGCTTTTGGGGATGCAGGTAATAGATGAACTGATTTTTGACGAAATCAGTTATTACAAGGATATTTTTGAGAGAGAAGGGCTTGCGGGCTTTTTGGAAAGTATTCAGTGACGGCAATAATTATAGGATTTCATAAAGGAGGAAGTGTCATGGTAAAACATATTATATTGTGGCAGTTGAATGACGGATTTTCAAAGGAAGAAGAGACAAAGGTTAAGGCGGAAATCAAGTCAAATTTAGAAGGGCTGCTGGGAAAGGTTCCGGGACTGCTTGAGATTCATGTGCGGACAGAGGGCCTGGAATCGTCGAACGCAGAAATTATGTTGGACAGCACGTTTGAGGACGAGGCTGCTTTGCAGGGGTATGCGGTTCATCCGGAGCACGTAAAGGTGGCTGACGGCAATGTAAGACCATATGTTAAGACGCGTGTATGCATGGATTTTGAAATTTGATTGCAGACGGCGAAAAAGAGGCTGTCGCACGAAATAAGTGCGCAGCCTCTTTTTATGAACGGATAAACGGAGAGCATGGGATTCGAACCCACGGTACCTTTTGGGTACACGACATTTCGAGTGTCGCACCTTAAACCGCTCGGACAACTCTCCTTATATGAGTTGCAATCATTTTGCAATAAGAAAATTATAGCATAAAATTTTACAATTGCAAGAAAATAATAAATTTTTTCCAATTTCTTAAAAAATCTTGAAATCCTGGCAGGATGGATTATTATAGATATAGCGAAAGACAGGGTAGTAGAAAGGAAAGAAACCAATGAAGAAAAGGAAAGTGGCGGTGTCTCTGCTTGCAGCGTTTATGATACTGGCGGAGGCGATGCCGACATATGGAGCACAGGCTGATGTAATGGCGGCCCAACCGGCAACAGAGGTGTTGGGGGAAGAGCGGCCGACGGATACGCAGGATTCAGAAGTAATGCCGTATGGGCAGGAGACGGATACGCAGAATTCAGAAGTGATGCCGTATGAGCAGGAGACGGAAACAGAGGAAGATTACGTTGATTACAATCTTCAGCTCCAGAACGGAAATCAAACATTGAAGCCGGGGGAGACCGTGAAGCTTAACGTATCCACGAATGTGCCGGCAAGCGAGCTGACGTATGAGTCTTCCGCTCCGGCAGTCGCGAAGGTATCGGCGGACGGCCTTGTGACCGCAGTCGGCGGAGGAGCGGCGGGAAGCGCGCAGGCGGTGATTACCGTACGTTATCGGGACAAGATATCTGCGTCATGTGTGGTTACCGTACAAAATACACTGACAATCAGTAAGACAAGCCTCGTACTGTATGCGGGAGGGAGCGAGCAGCTTGCAGCCGCGTCACTGCCTGCTGGAGGCATAACATGGCGTTCGTCAAAGCCAACGGTTGCAGTCGTAAATGCATCGGGAAAAGTAACGGCAAAGAAGGCCGGACGGGCGACGATAACGGCCGAGGCGCACGGCGTGAGCGTTAAGTGCGAGGTGACCGTAAAAAAGGCGACGCTTAAGCTGAAGTCGCGGGCAACCGTTTATCTTAGGAATCCGCAGTCATTGGGCGCGGAGGCGCTTCCGGCGGGCCGGATCAAGTGGTCGTCCTCCAATAAAAAGATTGCGACCGTAAACGCAAAAGGTATTGTGACCGGCAGAAAAAAAGGGAAGGTTACGATAACTGCGAAAGCGAACGGTGTAACCAAAAAGTGTCGTGTTACGGTAAAAGCGCCGTCCGTTTCGTTTAATAGTACGAGCGCGGCCGTGTTTAAAGACAGCAGTGCAAAGCTCTCTGTTTCGGCTAAGCCGTCCGGTACGGTAAAGTGGAAATCCTCCAATTCCAAGGTCGTGAAGGTGGATAAACAGGGAGTAATCACGGGAAAAAAGGCCGGAACAGCGAAAATTACGGCGTATGTAAACGGTGCAAAGTCTACCTGTACCGTTAATGTATTAAAAAATCCGTACAGTCTTAGCTTTGAGCAGCGGATGCTGATGGTGGAGGATACGGCGAGCCTTTATGTGAAGGGACTGGGCGACGAAGGGAATCCCACGTTTCATGTGGAGAGCTCCGACGGTTGCGTTACCATAAAATCCGACGGAAATGAGTGTACGATTAAGGCGGTACATAAGGGACAGGCTACGATAAGCGCAAGCTTTTCTACATACGTCAAGGGGAACCTTGTGAGCTGGAGTGCGGTATCGAAAATAGAGGTCGTGGATACCGGAATTTCCAGGCAGCAGTTTTCCTTGGCTAAGAACGGAACGCAGCAGTTAACGCTCGTCAATGTAGGGGAAGAGACGATACAGAGCGTTTCATGGTCATCTTCTAACCCTTCAGTGGCGTCCATAGATGCGGCGAGCGGAATGCTTAAGGCTGAGAACGCGGGGACTGCCCAGATAACGGCGGCAGCCGTATATCAGGACGGAAGAACGGCATCTTATACAACGGAAATGAAGGTGTCGGATCCCAAGGTAAAGGGCGCGCAGGTAACGGCGGCGCTTGGCGGGAAAAAGAAAATACAGCTGACGGGAACAAATATTTACAGCAGCATAAAGTGGAAGAGCAAAAAGTCGTCGATAGCAACGGTCAATGCGGACGGGACGATTGTCCCGCGCAAAAAAGGGACGGTCACGGTTGAGATTACCGTTGACGGACAGGTTTTACCGTGCAAGGTATACGTCAGCAATCCGCGTTTAAAGGAAGATTATAAGGCGCTTGCGCCCGGAAAAAGTACAACGATTTCTTTAAAAGGCTTATCGTCAAAGAGCACGGTGACATATAAGAGCTCAAACAAGAATGCGGCTACGGTCAGCGCAAAGGGAAAAATAAAGGCAAAGGGCTATGGCAAAACGGAGATTACAGTGAATGCGGACGGCAAGAGCTTCCGATATTTGGTTGAGGTTGCGCCGCAGGCTGCAATCAACGCAGTAAACGAGGCGTACTCTATTATGTATTCCTCCACATACAGCCAGGCATATCGGATGTCCGCGGGCCACTATGACTGCAGCTCGCTTGTGTTCCGTGCATATAAGAAAAACACGTCACTGCTTGGCGGAATCGCTTCGTGGGCTCCGACGGCGGCGGGGATGGCGCAGTACATGGCTCAGACAGGGAAAGTGCTTTCTTACGGTTCCGTAGATGTATCGGAGCTTTTGCCTGGGGACCTGATTTTTTACGGAAACAGTGCCAACGGACGTTATCGGGGAATTTATCATGTGTCTATGTACTACGGAAACGGCAACCGCCTTGAAAAACCGATTTACCCGTACTATCCGGGAGGAAATATCGTTATGGTGGCCAGACCGGTACGATAAAATAAGAGGGCATCGCGAATCCGGATTGACAGATAATACAATGATTCGGTATAATTAGTATTAATATTAGTCAAAACTGACGATAGACGAGGAGGATTTAGCGATGAGCAACGAAAAAGAATTTAAACCGTTTATTTCGGCAGATAAGAATCTGCCGGAATTGACGGTGGTTTCAGTGGTCCTTGGTATTTTTCTTGCGGTTGTGTTCGGCGCCGCGAATGCTTACCTGGGACTGAGAGTCGGAATGACAGTGTCGGCATCAATTCCGGCAGCGGTTATTTCTATGGGTGTAATTCGTATTATTCTGCGCAGAGATTCGATTTTGGAGAACAATATCGTACAGACGATCGGTTCGGCGGGAGAATCTTTGGCGGCAGGGGCAATTTTTACGCTGCCGGCATTGTTTATGTGGGCGTCGGAAGGGTTGACAGAAGCTCCTTCTCTGGTAGAAATTTCTCTGATTGCTCTTGTCGGCGGTGTGATCGGCGTATTGTTTATGATTCCGCTGCGTTCGGCATTGATTGTGCAGGAGCATGGTACGCTGCCGTATCCGGAGGGAAAGGCGTGTGCCGAAGTGTTGATGGCAGGTGAGGAAGGCGGTGCAAAAGCAGGACTTGTATTCAAGGGCCTCGGATTTGCCGCCGTATATAAGTTTATTGCCGACGGTCTGAAGGTATTTCCGAGTGAAGTGGATTTTCAGATTAACAGCTATAAAGGTTCCGGAATCGGAATGGATGTGCTTCCGGCGCTGCTGGGTGTCGGTTATATCTGCGGTCCGCAGGTATCTTCTTATTTGCTGGCAGGCGGTACGGTGGCATGGTTTGTGCTTATGCCGTTAATCGTACTGTTCGGCGGTGACGCCGTACTTTATCCGGCCGACGTGTCGGTGGTTCAGCTGTTTGCCGAGCAGGGAACCTGGGGAATTTGGAGGAATTATATCCGTTATATCGGAGCCGGAGCCGTTGCGGCAGGCGGAATTTTAAGCCTCATCAAATCTTTGCCGTTGATTATAAGAACATTCAGGCAGGCGGTAAAGGGATTTGGCGTGAAAGCAGAGGGAACAGGACGGACAAGCAGGGATATTCCGATGCAGTTTGTGCTTCTTGGAATCGGTATCATGGCAATCATTATGTGGCTTGTACCGGCGGTACCGGTAAGTCTGCTCGGGGCGATTATCATTATTATATTCGGATTCTTTTTTGCAACGGTTTCTTCGCGTATGGTAGGTCTTGTGGGAAGTTCTAATAACCCGGTATCGGGGATGGCAATCGCTACGCTTTTGATTTCAACGATGATCTTGAAAGCGACTGGAACGATCGGGATATCGGGAATGGTGGCGGCCATTGCGATCGGTTCGGTTATCTGTATCATTGCCGCTATTGCCGGAGATACGTCTCAGGATTTGAAGACCGGCTATATCGTAGGTTCTACGCCAATCAAGCAGCAGATCGGAGAGCTGATTGGAGTTGTGGCTTCCGCACTTGCAATCGGCGGTGTATTGTATCTTTTGGGAAGGGCCTGGGATTACGGTTCCACGGAAATTCCGGCTCCGCAGGCTACTTTGATGAAGATGGTTGTTGAGGGCGTAATGGGCGGCAATCTTCCGTGGACGCTTGTATTTGTCGGCGTGGGAATTGCCATCGTAGTGGAAATACTGCGCATACCGGTGCTTCCGTTTGCGGTAGGCCTTTACCTTCCGATTCATCTGAGTACACCGATGATGGTGGGCGGTGCAATCAAATGGTTCTTTGAGCGAAAGAAGGGGGCAAACCTTGATAAAGAGCATAAGGACAAGATAGAAAGAGGTATCCTTTACTCCTCCGGTCTGATTGCGGGAGAGGGAATCGTAGGAATACTTCTGGCGATATTTGCAATTATTAATATCGGAGATAAGTCTCTGGGCGACCTGATTGATCTCTCGGGAACGCTCAATCTTGGCAATTGGGGCGGACTGCTCGTGTTTGTATTGCTTTCGGCAACGCTTGTAAAGGTTGTAATCGGCAAGAAAAAAACAAAATAACTATATCAGAAAATGTCTGCCTTCTCGTATTAGAGAGGGCAGGCATTTCGAAAATTAAGAATGGATATTGGATATGGCAGAAAAAGAAAACTATCTTGATTATGTACCGAAACATAATTCATTATATGAATATACCACGAACAAAAACGGGAGAATTGAGATTCGGGTCAGGAATAAGGGGATGTTTAATAAGATCGCCCAGGTTTTTTTTAAACGCCCTAAGTACAGTAATATTGAGCTGGACGACTTTGGCAGTTTTGTATGGGGGTGCATGGACGGGCAAATTACGATCTATGAGATAGGGGCGGCGGTAAAGGAGCGATTCGGAAAAGAAGCCGAGCCTCTGTATGAGCGTCTCAGCAAGTTTATCAAGATTCTTCATGGAAACGGGTTCGTTGTATATGTAAATAAATTAAAAGGCAAACGGTCAGAATAATGGAAAACAAAAAATGGGAGAGGTTAAAAGATGGGAGTATTATCGGATTTAGAACCAAGAGAGGTATTTCACTATTTTGAGGAGATCTGCAGCATACCGCATCCTTCCTACAAAGAAGGGAAACTTAGTGATTATTGTGTGAATTTTGCTAGAGAGCATAATCTGAGTGTTTTTCAGGACGAATTGAAAAACGTAATTATTGTGAAAGAGGCAACGCCGGGGTATGAGGCGGTGGAGCCGCTGATTTTACAGGGACATCTTGATATGGTCTGTGAAAAAGAATCGGATTGTACGATTGATTTTGAGACAGACGGACTGAAGCTTATGGTCGAAGGCGATTACATTACCGCCGACGGCACGACACTGGGCGGAGATGACGGAATTGCGGTAGCGTATGCGCTTGCCATTCTTGCCTCCGATACCATTTCACATCCGAAGCTGGAGGTGATCTTTACCGTGTCCGAGGAGGTGGGAATGGAGGGGGCGTCAGGGATTGATGTCTCTATGCTTGAAGGCAGAAAGCTTCTGAATATAGACTCGGAAGAGGAAGGGTACATGCTTACCAGCTGTGCGGGCGGCAGAAGTGTGGAGTGCGTGCTTCCGGTATCCTGGGAGGAGAAGAGAGGAGTTGTCATTGATATTTCGGTAGATGGTCTGCTTGGCGGACATTCCGGTGTGGAGATTGACAAGGAGCGTGCAAATTCAAATATTTTGCTTGCAAGGGTATTAATGGATATTGGAAAAATTGCAGAATATGATATAATTTCTATATGCGGAGGCAGCAAAGACAATGCGATCCCGCGAAAGTCAGCGGCAAGAATCCTTGTGGAAGGTGAGAATACCGAAAAAATACTGGCGAAGGTAGAGAACGTGGCGGGGAATGTGGCGGCAGAATATTCTACCAGTGACCCGGATATTTGCATTCGGGCGAAGCTTTTGAAGGAGGAGACGGTATTTGTATTGACGAAGGAGACGGCTGAAAAAGCGGTGCTGCTGATCGCGCTTCTGCCAAACGGAATCCAGCGGATGAGCGCCGATATCGAAGGGCTTGTTGAGACATCGCTGAATCTGGGCGTCGTGACATTGTCGCGTGAGGAACTCTCCCTGCGTTATGCGGTGAGAAGCTCCGTAGGAACGGCGAAGGAGTATATTTCTGATAAGTTAGAGGCATTAGTGACCCATATGGGCGGAAAGATCCGGATAAGCGGAGACTATCCGGCATGGGAATACAGAAAAGATTCCGTGCTCCGTGAGGACATGGTGCGGATATATCGTGAAATGTACAAAAAAGAGCCCATAATACAGGCGATTCATGCGGGGCTGGAATGCGGAATACTCGCCGGAAAGTTAGACGGGCTGGATGCGGTATCAATCGGTCCGGATATGATCGGAGTCCATACGACGGAAGAGAAATTAAGTATTTCTTCCACAAAACGCGTTTGGGAGTATATACTTGAGGTATTAAAATGTAAATAACAAAAAGTAAGGAAGGGAATGTTTATGAAGAGAATTGGTATGTTGACCAGTGGTGGCGATTGTCAGGCATTGAATGCGGCGATGCGCGGTGTGGTAAAGGGACTTAGCAACAATATTGATGAGCTGGAAGTTTATGGATTCCACAATGGCTATAAAGGCTTGATTTACGGCGACTACCGATTGCTGACATCGTCGGATTTTTCGGGTATCCTTACAAAGGGCGGCACAATTTTGGGATCCTCCCGCCAGCCGTTTAAGCTTATGCGTGTGCCGGACGAGAATGGATTGGACAAAGTAGAGGCAATGAAGCAGACTTACTATAAGCTGAATTTGGATTGTCTTGTCATTCTGGGCGGAAACGGGACGCAGAAGACTGCGAACCTGCTGCGCGAAGAGGGGCTGCATGTGATTCATCTGCCAAAGACCATCGACAATGACATTTATGGTACCGACGTGACATTTGGTTTCCAGAGCGCAATCAATGTGGCTTCCGATGCGATTGACTGTATTCACACTACGGCGGCATCCCATAATCGTGTGTTTATTGTGGAAGTCATGGGACATAAGGTGGGCTGGCTGACGCTCTATGCCGGGGTGGCGAGCGGCGCGGATATTATTTTGCTGCCGGAGATTCCATACGATATCAACAAGGTGGTAGAGGCCATTGAGAAGCGTACCCAGCAGGGCAAAGGATTTACAATACTTGCAGTGGCAGAGGGAGCGATTTCCAAAGAAGACGCCAAGCTTTCGAAGAAAGAGTATAAAGAGAAGTTGAAAAAGACAAAGTACCCGTCCGTTTCCTATGAGATTGCAGAGAAGATCAGTAAGGTTACCGGAACCGAGGTTCGCGTGACCGTACCGGGCCATACACAGCGAGGCGGAAGTCCGTGCCCGTATGACAGAGCGCTTTGTACAAGACTGGGTGCGTCGGCGGCAAAAGCGATTCTCGACGAGGATTACGGTTACATGATTGCCATGGTGGACGGCAAGACAAAACGTGTGCCTCTTGGTGAGGTTGCCGGCAAGTTAAAGATGGTTGATCCGGGTTGCCAGATGATAAAAGAGGCGAAAATGATCGGAATCAGCTTTGGAGATTAGAGCAGAGAGAGGAAAACAATATGTCTTATACGGCATTGTACCGGAAGTTCCGTCCGCAGGATTTTGAAGATGTAAAGGGGCAGGATCATATTGTAACAACATTGAGAAACCAGATAAAGGCAGAACGTATCGGACATGCCTATCTGTTTTGCGGGACAAGAGGAACCGGTAAGACAACCATAGCGAAAATATTTGCAAGGGCGGTCAACTGTGAACATCCGGTTGACGGCAGCCCTTGCGGGGAATGCCCGACGTGTAGATCAATTGCGGCGGGCACTTCTATGAATGTGATAGAGATTGATGCGGCTTCGAACAACGGTGTGGAGAATATCCGTCAGATACGTGAGGAGGTAACATATTCTCCAACCGAGGGAAAATATAAGGTTTATATCATTGATGAGGTGCATATGCTTTCCATAGGCGCCTTCAATGCCCTTTTAAAAACCCTGGAGGAGCCGCCGTCTTATGTAATTTTCATACTGGCGACGACAGAATTTCATAAAATACCGATCACGATTTTGTCCCGTTGCCAGCGTTACGATTTCCGCAGGATATCTATTGAGACGATTGCAGCGCGCTTGAAAGAGCTGATGGAGCAGGAGAAAGTGGCAATAGAGGAAAAAGCGGTTCGTTACATTGCAAAGGCAGCGGACGGTTCCATGCGTGATGCGTTAAGTCTTTTGGATCAATGCATTGCATTTTATCTGGGACAGGAGTTGACCTATGATAGAGTGTTGGAAGTGCTTGGCGCGGTCGATACCGAGATATTCTCGCGTCTTCTGCGTTTTGTCCTGCAGGAGGATGTTGCGGGCAGTATACGTTTGCTGGAGGAAATGGTAATAGAAGGGCGGGAGCTGGGACAGTTCGTTAATGACTTTACCTGGTATCTGCGCAATCTGCTGCTGCTGAAGGGCTGTGACGAGATGGAGGAGGCGCTGGATGTTTCCAGTGAAAATCTTCTTCTTTTAAAGGAAGAGGCGGAGATGATACAGGTAGATGTGCTGATGCGTTATATCCGGATTTTTTCCGAATTATCCAATCAGATAAAATATTCGTCACAGAAGCGCATCTTAATTGAAATTGCGTTGATTAAGCTGTGTAAGCCTGCGATGGAGACGAATACCGACAGTATAAACGACCGCCTTGCAAAGCTGGAAAAGCGGATGGATGAGGGAATCGCAGTAGCTTTGACAGAGAGCGCCGCTGTCCGGACCGCAGGGAGTGTGGCGGCAGCCGAAAACGAAGCGGGCAGACCAAGACCTCCAAAGGCGATTCCGCAGGAGGTAGAGCAGATAGTCAGAAGCTGGAATCTGATTTTACAGGATATGCCGGGACTGGAAAAGGTTTATCTAAAGCAGGCGCGTCTAAGCCTCGGCGGAGACAACCGCTTGATGATTGTTCTGGACGATCCGGTGGCGTCTGAGATGCTGGGCAGAGAGGATCACCGAAAAGAAATTGAAAAAATTATATCGGAACGTATTGACCGGGAGGTAGAGGTTT
The DNA here is from genome assembly GCA_947564465.1 of uncultured Roseburia sp. Lineage (GTDB taxonomy): Bacteria > Bacillota > Clostridia > Lachnospirales > Lachnospiraceae > Roseburia_C. Next base: position 28,226 of record CANOCV010000031.1, read on the forward strand.
CGGTACAATTGAACGAGTCGAAGCGGCCGTTTGAAGAAACGTATGTGGATTTAGAACAGCTGATTCATATGGATATAGAAATTGAAGAATAGCGATTTATTTGTAGAGAGGAGACATGATATGGCAAAGAGAGGCGGTTTCGCCGGCGGTATGCCGGGGAATATGGGAAATCTTATGAAGCAGGCGCAGAAGATGCAGCGTCAGATGGAGGAGGCTTCCAAGGAGTTGGAGGAAAAGGAGATTACGGCTGCAGCAGGCGGCGGAGTTGTAGAGGTAACCGTATCCGGCAAAAAGGAAATTACCAGTGTAAAAATTGACCCGGAGGCCGTGGACCCGGACGATGTAGAGATGCTTGAGGATCTGATTATGGCGGCGTGTAACGAGGCTCTTCGTCAGATGGAGGAGCTTTCGCAGCAATCTATGTCGAAAATCACTGGCGGACTTGGCGGGCTTGGCGGCGGCTTTCCGTTTTAGCGCATAAAGGAAGATTAAGAGATGAGGTTGTCACATGGAATATTACAGCAGCCAGATAAGCCGGCTGATTGAACAGCTGTCAGGGCTTCCGGGAATCGGCCCGAAATCGGCGCAGCGTCTGGCGTTTCATATTTTGAACATGCCGGAAGAAAATGTTGAGAAGCTAAGCGGGGCCATTATAGATGCCAGACGAAATATTCGCTATTGTAAGGAATGTCTGACGCTTACGGATAGTGAGCTGTGTCCGATCTGTAAGAACGCGCAGAGAGACCACAGTGTTATTATGGTGGTGGAAGATACAAGAGATTTGGCGGCATATGAGAAAACGGGTAAGTATGAGGGCGTGTATCATGTGCTTCATGGGGCCATATCTCCTATGCTTGGCATTGGGCCGAATGATATACGTCTAAAAGAATTGATGCAGCGCTTGCAAGGTGAAGTAAAAGAGGTTATAATAGCAACGAATTCCAGTCTTGAGGGCGAGACGACAGCGATGTATATCAGCAAACTGATAAAACCGACCGGTATTAAGGTGACAAGGATTGCCAGCGGCGTACCGGTGGGGGGAGATTTAGAGTACATAGATGAAGTGACACTGCTTAGGGCATTGGAGGGAAGGATAGAGCTTTAAGCGAAGTGTTACAGAACAGGAAAGGATAAGAATAATGACGATTTTAGAGTTGGAAAAGCAGGCGAATGAAGTCAGAAAAGGCATTGTAGAAGCGATACATGCTGCAAAATCCGGGCATCCGGGGGGGTCTCTTTCTTCCGCAGATATCATGACATATTTGTATTTTGAAGAAATGAATATTGACCCGAAAAATCCGAAAATGGAGAATCGTGACCGTTTTGTGCTCTCAAAAGGGCATGTGGCGCCGGCGTATTATTCCGCATTGGCGCACAGAGGATTTTTTCCGGTGGAGGATTTGCTGACGCTGCGTCATACCGGCTCTTATTTACAGGGGCATCCGGATATGAAGCATATACCGGGTGTAGACATGTCGAGCGGTTCGTTGGGACAGGGACTGTCGTGTGCGGTCGGAATGGCACAGGCAGGGAAAATGGACCAAAAGCCGTATCGGGTGTATGCGCTTTGCGGAGACGGCGAAATACAGGAGGGACAAATATGGGAGGCCGCAATGTGGGCGGGCGCGCATAAGTTGGACAATTTGACTGTTATTGTGGACAATAACAATCTTCAGATAGACGGAACGGTGGAGGAGGTTTGCTCTCCGTATCCGATTGACAAGAAGTTTGAAGCATTTAATTTTCATGTAATTAATATTGACGGAAACAGTATGGAAGAACTTAGAGGAGCATTTGCGGAGGCAAAGGCCGTGGAAGGAAAGCCGACGGCCATTGTCGCCAAAACGATTAAGGGAAAAAATGTGTCCTTTATGGAGGATGTCGCAGGTTGGCACGGGAAAGCGCCGAATGACGAGCAATTTGCCGAGGCGATGGCAGATTTGGAGAAAGCAGGTGAAGCATTATGTCAGAACTAAAACAGACCGAGAAGATTGCAACAAGAGAAAGCTATGGCAATGCCTTGGTGGAGCTTGGGAAGGAGCATGAGGACTTGATTGTCATGGACGCGGATCTTGCCGGAGCTACCAAGACAGATAAATTTAAAAAAGCTTTTCCGGACCGTCACCTGAATTGCGGAATCGCGGAGGCAAATATGGCGGGAATTGCAGCGGGGCTTTCTACCTGCGGGAAGGTGCCGTTTATCAGTTCCTTTGCGATGTTTGCGGCGGGCCGGGCATATGAGCAGGTTCGCAATTCCATCGGTTACCCGCATTTGAACGTGAAAATCGGAGCGACACATGCCGGAATTTCCGTGGGAGAGGACGGGGCGACTCACCAATGTCTTGAGGATTTGGCATTGATGCGGGAGATTCCCGGAATGGTGGTTATGAATCCGTGTGATGATGTGGAGGCGAGGGCGGCTGTCAGAGCGGCATATGAGCATGTGGGGCCGGTTTATCTGCGTTTTGGGCGTCTTGCAATACCGATTATTAACGACAGGGAAACCTATAAGTTTGAAATCGGCAAAGGAGTTGTTCTGAAGGAAGGCTGCGATGTGACGATTTTTGCAACGGGTCTTGAAGTAAATGAGGTCCTGCAGGCTGCCGGGATGCTTGAGAAGGACGGAATCAAGCCGGAGGTTATCAATATTCATACAATTAAGCCGCTTGACGAGGAGCTTGTGGTATCTTCCGTATCAAAGACAAAGAAAGCCGTGACTGTGGAGGAGCACTCTGTGATAGGAGGACTGGGGAGCGCGGTCTGTGAGTGTCTGAGTGAAAAGGCACCGGCAAAAGTTTTGAGAATTGGCGTGCAGGATGTATTCGGGGAATCAGGTCCGGCGGAGGAATTGATTAAAAAATACGGACTGGACGCAGAAAGCATCTACAAAAAAGTCAAAACATTTGTAAAAGAACACTAAATGAGACAAAGAAGGAGGGCTGTCGCGAAGAAGCGGCAGCTTTTTTGTGTATTGCTGTCGGAAAAAACTTAAAACCGCTATCAGAAACCGCCAAAAAAATTAGGCATATTGTGATAAGCTTGTCCGTAAAGCGGGTGAAGAACAGATTTGCATCTGCAAAAAGCAAAGAAATGTGTAGAAAAGGAAAGGCGGGAGAAGACAGCGATGATAGAAATCAAGCAAGGCGGAAAAAAAGAAAATCAGAAGAAAGACTCGGAAGAAAGAACGGTATCCTGTCAGCCGAAGAATTTCCGGCAGATAGGTTCGCCACAGGGGAATCAGAAGGTTTATATTGAAGATTATGTGTATACATACCTGCATCCAATGTTTGAAGCGCCGGAGGAGATGCGGGTTTGCATATTGCTTGGACGTATAGAGAAGGAAGACGATATCCATTACATATTTGTCAGCGGGGCGGTAGAGCTGTCCGAGTTGGAGTTTGCAGGGACAACGCCGGTATTCTTGGAAAAAACAAGAGAGGAAATCTGCACCTTAATAAAAAAGCATTTTGACGGCAGCTATCTGGTGGGCTGGTATCTGGATTTGAAAGGAAATATGCCGAAACTGACGCCGGAGCTGGAGAGGATACACAGGAATTTTTTTGGCGGGAGAGACAAAATATTTTTCCTGTCGGATTCGTTGAACCGGGAAGAAAAGTTATTTGCCTGTGACAATAATGCGATCTGGCAGAAAGAGGGATATTATATTTACTATGAGAAAAATCCGGCAATGCAGGAATATATGATCGGCGCTCGTGAGCATACGGAGAATACGGTCAAGCCGGAGCAGGTGGTGGACGACGCTTTGAAAAATTATCGGGAAATGCTGTTGCAAAAGGACGAGGAAAAGCCGCGGCGTTTTCATGTCGCATTTTATTCTACCGCGTTTTTGCTGGTATTGACCGTTTGCGTACTTGGCGTCAACATGTTGAACAACTATGAAAAAATGCGTAAATTAGAGGGCGCGATATCGGTGCTTTCAGATTCCGTTGAGACGGAGAGTCAGGAAGAAAAGACCGAGGTGTCGGGAAATCGTGTAATCATTAAGAGTATAGACGGCAATGTAGAGAAGATAGAAACAGAGTCAGAAAGAAAATCCGACGGAAATCAGAACGTGGAGAACAGGGAAGCAGCACAAAATGCAGATGGACAGAGTAATGAGGCGCCGCAAAGCCAGGAGGGGGCAAACAGTGAGTCCGCACAAGGTCAGGACACGCAGGGAGAAAATCAGACAGGGGAAAACGGTGAAGGAGACGCCGCGGCAATGACAGATACCGAGAAGACAGCGGGAGTGAATAACAGCGATACAAAACAAGACTCGGAAAATGAGCCGGTTGAGACAGCCGGTGAATTGACGGAGGCGGAGACAATCCGTTTGCAGGGATATTATATTGTGCAAAAAGGGGATAATCTTGCGTCTATAATTCGCAAGATCTACGGAGATATGAGTAATATGGAGGCGGTATGCGAGAAAAACGGAATTGACGATTCGAATCAAATATATGCCGGGCAAAAATTGATCCTTCCATAAAAAGGTAGAGTTTAAAAATAATTTATGGTACAATGACCAAGGGGAAGGATGCGGCAAAGCAGAACAGGAAAGTTAATAAATACAATGGCAGATAGAGAGATAAAGAAACGAAAATTTAAAACAGTAGAAAAGAGCACGACAGAGACGAATACGGAAGAGCTGAGTAAAAAAATCAGAGTTCACAGACTTAAGATTTTAAAACGCATAATTGTTGCATCAGCGCTTATTCTGCTGATTGCGGCGGGCTTTATGCTGATGCTCAGGCTTCGGGAATATACATCCTATGAAGTGCTTTCGGAGACAGAGAGGACCGATGCGCTGGCATCAGGTTTTTTGGCATTTCGCGGCGGAGTTATAAAGTATAGCAATGATGGCGCTACATATACCAATTCGTCGGAAGAGCTTGTGTGGAATCAGACTTTTGAAATGCAGGATACACTTGTGGACGAGTGCGAGAATTATGTGGTATTTGCGGAAAAGGGCGGAAATCATGTTTATGTTTTGGACACGGAAAAGCTGCAGGGAAGTTTTGAAACAACGATGGAAATTGTCAGTATAAGGGTGGCGAATCAGGGAACCGTGGCAGTTCTTATGGAGAAAGATCAGACAAGTTATATTCGTCTTTACGATAAAGACGGCAAGAATCTTGCCGGAGGACAGATTGGGGTAGAAAATGCGGGATATCCGTTAGATATTGCTTTATCTAATGATGCAATAAAAATGGCGGTAACGATGCTTGATATCAATGAGGGGAATATCAAGTCTATGATTGCATTTTATAATTTCGGTTCCGTCGGGCAGAATGAAATTGATCATATGGTGGGGACATATTCTTATTCCGATATGGTGATTCCTCAGATAGATTTTGTTTCGAATGATAGAATGATAGCGTTTGGTGATTCCAAGGTTTTGATATTTGAGGGAACCCAAAAGCCTACATTGTCCAAAGAAATCGATCTTGAGACAGAAATCAAGAGTGTGTTTTACAACGAGGATTACTTTGGCCTGGTAAATAATAATGAGGATGAAAAGAATACCAGGCATATGGAAATCTACGATACGAAGGGAAGCCATGTGCTGAGCAAGGATTTTGAGCTGGACTATGATACGATTGAATTTCTGGCAAATAACGAGATATGCATACGCAATGAGAGAGAGTGCCGGATTTATAATACATACGGTGTCAAGCATTTCTCTTATACATATGATGTACCGTTATTTAAGGTGTTGTCCGGCCGTTCGAGCCGTAATTATACATTTGTACTGGAAGGAAAAATAGAAAAGGTAAAATTAAAGTGAACTGGTTATTCATAGTTGTAATTATTTTTTTTGTATCATGTGTGCTGCGGGGATACCGAAAGGGATTCCTGCGGATTTTATATTCGCTCATTTCTATTATCGTGACGATCGTGTTTGTGACGATCACAGCGCCATATATTGCTGATTTTATTGCCCAAAATACGGAAATACAGGCTACGCTTGAGGAAAAGTGTTTGGAGCATATCCGTGCAGCGGCAGAGAAAAATATGGAGGAAGAGGCGCAGGAAAATAAGGAGAAGCTTGACGATGCAGGTGTCAGTCTGCCGGAAGGAATATGGGAAGAATTAATTGACTCCGGGATGGGAATTACAGATGATGTTTTGGGGCAGGCAGGCATCTATGAGATGCTGGCTTCTAACATGGCGCGTTTTATAGTAAACGGCATAGCATATTTTGTGGCATTGCTCGTGGTAACAATTGTGTTGTTTATAATTGCGAGAATGGTAAATCTGGTCGCGAAGCTTCCTCTGGTTAGAAATGTCAATCATTTTCTTGGAGTGTTAGCCGGAGCCATACAAGGTGTTATTTTGATTTGGGTTTTCTTTTATCTGATAGCTATTTGTTGTACAAGCTCATTTGGAATAACTATGATATCTTATATTAACCAGAATGGGCTTTTGACGTGGTTGTATAATAACAACCTGGTTTTATATCTGGCGGTGGCATATTTTTAGGGGATATCATTTTGTTTATTATGATTTTAAATAAATTTGCTGAAAAAAGCAAAAAAATGTCAAAAAAGTGTTGACACAATGAAAATACCATGGTAATATAAAGTTCCACCGCGCAACAGATAAGTTGCTGCGGTGAAAAAATTGAAAATGTTGTTGAC
>CANOCV010000032.1 GCA_947564465.1 uncultured Roseburia sp.
GAGGATTTACCGTTGAAGTTCCAGATCTTCCCGGCTGTGTCAGTGAAGGCAGCACACTAGCGGAAGCTATCCTCATGGGTACTGATGCCGCATCAGGCTGGGTTCTTGACGAACTGGAGGACGGGAAACCAGCACCCGAAGCAAGCCCATTGGAAAGCATTACCCCGGAAAATGGCGGTTTCGTAAGCATGTTGGTTCTGGATATGGATGCCTATGCTGAGAAGTATGGTGAAAAAGCTGTAAGAAAAAATCTTACCATTCCCGCATGGCTCAACACGTTTGCAGAAAACAACCACATCAACTTTTCGCAAGTCCTTCAAGATTCCTTAACTGCTCTTTACCAGCAAAGACAGCAGGCTTAAGCGATTGCCCCGGTTCGCCAGAGAATCGGGGCAGTCCTTTTCTGTTTTCAAAACATCTAATTTTCAAGGTAAAAATCCCTGATTTTGCATGAAATAATCCATCTATCCCCCTCAAAACATTGAATTTTTTACAAACACATAAATATTCTGCAACTTGTTTCCGTATTATGCCCGCCCTCTGGCGGGCTTCTTTCAAATTCTTTCCCACATCTACTATCCTTTTGCCATTCACTATATTTTCTTTTATCAATATAACTGAATATTCTAAAATGTTCTTTCACATTGCTCTCTTCCTGCGGCTTCATTAGCAAATAAATAATCGGCATTATATTCCAAAAGCAATGTACATGTTTTCTTAAACTCAGAATATGTAAAATCCGTTTTTCCAGTCAATTTGTTTTGTACGGTTTTTTCTCCAACGTCCAAAATTTCTGCATATTGTTTTATAGAAATTCCTTTTTGACGTAATGCTGTTCTTAAATTATCAAACATTTTTCACCTCCGTTCTACTCTTACGGGTAATTTATATTGTAAATATATACCCTTTATCGTAATATGTCAGGCATCATTCTACGTGTAAGAGTAATTTTTTCTTGCATTTTACTTTTTTTCGTGATAGAATCGCCTCATTGGAGGTAATAACTATGGATTTTCTGGAAAAATTAAACTATTTGATGGAGAAAAACCACTTAAACAAAAGCACTTTATCCAAGGCGTGTAATATTCCCTATACCACCATTGACGGTTGGTATAAAAAGGGATATAAAGGCTTAAAACTAACAACTTTACGAAAATTAGCAGAGTACTTTGGAACTTCTCTTGACTACTGGGTATCTGAAAACAATGAATCTCCCCAACAAGTCAACGCAGACAAACCATTATCCGAAATTCACCAAAAAGCACTTGCTCAACTAGAAAAAATGAATGACGAACAAGTAAAAGTTGTTTTAGCTTTCATCAACTCTTTAGATGAGTTAGAAAAGTCGCTCCAGCCTAATCCACATAACTCTGAAAAATGATACAGGTACACGGTCTGAAAGGAGGATTTTATGAATTACAAGCTATTAGGACATAACATACAAGTTATACGAAAACTAAAAGGACTTACACAACAAGAACTTTCTGCACAAATCGGAATCAATCTGCAAAGTCTATCCAAGATTGAAAGAGGTATCAACTATCCCACTTTTGATACACTGGAAAAGCTAACAGAAGTATTAGATGTCACACCTAACGAACTTCTTGGCGGAGAATTAAAGAGCACTTCCCACATAGAAAATGACATTCTTAACTTTCTAAAACGAGAGGAACAACTTAACGTGGAACTTGCCCACGGTCAGCATAATAATCCCCTTGATGAAGATGAATGGTTAAAGTATGAATTACAGAAGCTTCGGGAATACATTTCTAAATTCATTTGTTCCGAAAAACGAAATGCCTCTGATCTCTACCCACTAAAAAAACTTATACAATATCAAAAATTTCAGAAACTTCTAAACAGATATGACGATTACCTCTGTTTTGATCTATTTGGAGAAACCATAAAAGGTTATAAACGTGCGAATCCTTATTCGAAAGAAATCATAAAAACAACGTCCGTTGATGAAGATAGACATATATCATCAAGACTAAGCTTCCCAGATGATTTTACTGATTGATCTTTTACCAAAAGAAAATTGAAATTTTTACAAACACATAAATATTTTGCAACTTGTTTCCGTATTATGCCCGCCCTCCGGCGGGCTTCTTAAAATTCTTTTTTCTAAAATTCCTTAAAACACTTTTGTAATTTTTCCAGATCGTTCACATACTTGTAATTCCCTATTTCTTCTTTTATTTCCTTTGTCATTTCTTCCAACATATAACCTGCACTTTTTGTTCGTTTGATGTATATATATTAGCACACCAGGCGAACAAAATCAATATATTTTGTTGACCAAACGAACATTTTTTGTTATACTTTTTTTAAAGGAGGTAATAATGAAAAATAGGATAAAAAAAATACGAAACTACATGGGACTAACACAGGAACAATTCGCTAAGCAACTTGGACTATCAAGAAACCATATCGCACAAATTGAAACGGGAAAAGGCATTGCCTCTGATAGAACCTTAAAAGACATATGCCGAGAATTTAGCGTCAATGAAGAATGGCTCCGAACTGGAACAGGCGATATGTTTAATCTTCCAGAAGATGAAACCGCTGCATTAGTTTCCGACTTATTAGAAGAACCAGAAAATGAATTTTATCAATCAATTCTTGAACTTTTGCGTATATACAAACAATTATCTCCTGAATCTCGTAATGTGCTTCATGAAGTTGGGAAAATGTTTTTAGAGAGTATGAAAAACCGGAAAACTTAACGTCTTCCGGTTTTTTTCATGTGCTTTTTTATAAAAGTAAAAATTTGTTTTACAAATACAAGATCTGCTTCATTCATTTCATAAAGCATATGTACTATTAAGCTTCTATACTCTTCCACAGCTCCCACTCCTTTCATAAGTAAATTTTACCATATGTAATAAAATTTGTCCCGGCTTTTATTACTTTGTCCACATTTATGGACAAATTCACTTATAAGGACTGTCAAACAAATCTGTAATATTTACCTGTAACGCTTCTGCAAATGCTTCCAGCTGATCAAGTGTAGGAGATGTCTTTTCCATTTCTATATTGCTTATCGTTGATTTACTCCAACCCGATCGTTCTGCTAACATCCTAATAGAATTTTTCTTATCCTTTCTCACCTCCCTCAATAATATTTTCATCCTTTCACCTCAAAAATATTTTAAAATACAAATTTACCAATTTAAACTGGAAAAAAATGGTAATCTTATACATTATATTTAAGAAAATGAAACAATTATAAAACCAGATAAAGATGAAACAGATTTAACGCAGATGATATAAAACCACGGAGAACAGGTGTAGTATTTTCTGTTCGGATGGTAAAAACAGAAATCAAGGATACCGACTACAATAGAAGAATGTCCTAAAACAGTGTCCATTGGTAACGCGCGAGCATCGTAATTGCAATAACAACAATCTTAATTGCAAACCATTTTGTCAAAAAGGATAGCAGCATGTCAGACAATATGTTATAATCTTCCTGTTGCTCACCGATACCCGCAACAGGGAGAAGGTGTCTACATGGAAGTTGTAATCTCCTTTTTAGTTACTGTCGCGGGCGGTGTGGTTTGCCACCTCATCGTCAAATGGTTTGATAGTAACGACAAGAGCAACAAATAGCCTGGTGGGTGCTTTGCCACTTAAAAAGAAAAGAAAAATCCCCGAACTGTACGCTACTACGGTTCGGGGATTCGTCTCTTTGTCCACATGGACTTGTAATCTCTTTTGCCTATTGGCATTATAGCATATGCAAATTTTAATTGCAAGATACATTCCTTTTTGCTTGTAACAACTAAACAAGTCAAAGAAGCTCCTCTTTTTCATATTCAGACCCTTTTCAAATGGTGTAAATCTGGTGTAAATTTACGAATTAACAGGCTCACTTTTTGCTAAAATCAAAGTTTTCACATTATTTTTCAACTTACAGTTTTGTAAGGTTCCTCCTCCGTATCAAGTCCAATCATAACACGCGTTCCTCTTCCCACCTCCGATTCGATCTCGATGGTATGGGACAGACGGTTCAGCATTCTTTTACACAGGTACAATCCGATTCCCGTGGAACGCTTGTCACTGTGGCCGTTGTAACCCGTATACCCCTTCTCACAGACGCGCGGCAAATCCTCCGCACGAATACCGATTCCGGTGTCCTCAATCACAAGAACCCTTCCCGCCCCCTCTTTCATATAAATGGAAACCTTTCCGCCGGATGTGTACTTCACCGCATTGGACAAAAGCTGCTCAACCACAAATTCCAGCCACTTTTCGTCGGTGATAATCTGTGTGTCTAACGGCTGATAATCCAAACTGATTTTTTTGCGAATAAAAAGTCTGGCATATTTACGCACCGCCTCACGCACGACCCGGTCAAGATCCGTTTTTTGAATGACAAAATCATTCGAGTCCGCATTCAGACGGAGATAATGAAGCGTCATTTCCACATACTGCTCAATCCGAAATAATTCTTCCGCTAATTCACGGTTTGCGGGCGTATCCTCCTGCTGCAGCAAAAGGTTCATCGCTGCGATCGGCGTTTTTATCTGGTGCACCCACATCGTATAGTAATCCGTCATATCCGAGTGCCGATTCTTCAAACTATTAATTTCGGCCATCTTATCCTCATATATAGTACGGATTAACTCCTGATAATCCTCACCTAAAATATCCTCCGGCGGTCCGATTGCATCAATGTTAACCCGTATAATCTCACGTATTTTTACCAGTCTCGTATGCCGTCTGTAATACCTGACAAAATCTCCCCCTCCGAATATAAGCAGAAAGAACAGACATAAAAGGATCGCATATTCCCACTCTGATAACGGCACATGATTCAAATAAATAACGCCTCCCATGACAATAATGCACAAAAGATCCGCCGCAATCCACCCGGCGCGCTGTCTGATATAAGATATCACTGCTTTCATCCCAACCGATACCCGATTCCTTTCTTCGTAATAATAAATTCGTACAGACCAATACTCTCCAGTTTTCTGCGCAGACGATTCATATTGACCGACAGGGTATTTTCATCCACATAGCTGTCACTTTCCCACAGCTTCGTCATCAGCGCGTCCCTTGATACGACCTTCCCTTTATTTTCCATCAAGACCTGAAGAATCTTAAGATCATTTTTCGTAAGCTCCAGCTTCTGCCCCTCACAGACGAGCGTCGCCTCCGTCAGGTTGAGCATCGCTCCTCTGTGCTCTAATATCACACTGCTCCCAGTAAAGTCATAGCTTCTGCGCAGCATCGCCTGTATCTTCACCGTAAGCACATCCAAATCAAACGGCTTGGCGATAAAATCATCCGCTCCCATATTCACCGCCATCACAATATTCATATTATCCGACGCAGAAGAAATAAAGATTATCGGCACCTTCGACAGCTTTCGAATCTCTTTACACCAATGATAGCCGTTAAAAAACGGCAGCGTAATATCTAACAGAACCAGCTGGGGAGAAAATGATACAAACTCTTCCGTTACATTCGCAAAATTCTCCACGCATGCGGCCTCATAATCCCATGTGCACAAGTGATTCTTAATGCTTCTTGCGATAATCTCGTCATCCTCCACGATCAGTATCCTATACATATATCCAGCTCCTTCTTACTCACTATCCCTTCTTTACATATGTTATAACATGTTTTACAATTTGTCCACTGACAGCTTCCTTCCGATGCACAGCAACACAAAATCCACCAGGCGCCGCGTTTTATAATCGGCTCTCCCGGTGGATTCGTTTTGACTTTACTCTATTTTTTTAATCCTCCGCTTTCACATTCGGCGGAAGATACTGATATACCTGCTGATAAGACGCCATCTCCGTCTCATCTCTTGGCGTACGGTTCATCAACCCTGTACAGTCCATGCCGGCGGCCGAATTGGCCAGATAATCATAATCCTCTACGCTTGCGTCTCTCAAAACTTCATCTCTTCTGTCCATACTGCCCGGCGCCTGCCTGACATCCTTCTTATTTTCCACGGTCGGTTCTATTCTCTCCATCATTTCCCCCTAATTATTTCTTTTTTATAGGATGTCAGATTTGTTCTGTTTCTATGCACCGTACGCGAATGAATTTATATTTTTTGTGAACCTCCCTCTGTTTATTTGCTCTGCTTCGGCGTCTTTACCGCACTGAAGCTGCCATATACACGACTGCCGTCCGCCGGGTCTATATACGCCCTGACTTTATAGTAATATTTCCTGCCGCTCTTTTGTTTAATCTTGGCATACTTTGTGGTCGTACCCTTCTTTATCGTCTTATAACGCGAATACTTTCCGTCCTTTTTGGTACTCCGATAGATCTGGTAGCCGCTCGCCTTTTTTACTTTTTTCCAGGAAAGCGTTACTCTCTTGGCGCTCTGATATGTTCCCCCAAGCCCTTTCACCTGAGCCGGAGGGAGCGTTACTCTCACAAGCTCACTGTAATCACCCAAGGTTGTACCGCCGCCCGATGCAGCCTTATATACGCGAATCCGGAAAGCATACGCCGAAGCATAGGAATATTTCTTAGAAAATGTCGTTACATTCGGATCTGTAATCGTCTTGATCAGCTTCTCCTGCTTCGTCTGCTCATTATATTGATAAATCATATAGCCGTCCGCATCAGCAACCTTTGTCCACGCAAAGTAAACGCGGTTTACACCGTTTTTCACCGAAGCCGTCAGGTCCGGCGCCTGGCCCGCCTCAGCCTTTGGCGGCTTCTCAGTTTCAGTCTCCTTTTGATTCTCCACCACAACAGAGCTCGTATCCGCAAGCGGAACCGTCAATGCCGTCAAGCCGCTGCCGTCAACATACTTTACGACCGGCTCGTCTCCGTCGCTTATCTCCTCAATAATTTCTACCTTCACCTGATACTCCTCACTGTTTGGATGCAGCGAAAGAGTCCCGAGGTCCGCATGCTCGCTTTCCCCAAAAATATCCTGATCCTTTTTTCCCGAAATTATAATGTCAACGATATAGCTGTCGCTCTCTTCCTGGCTAATCGCTGCATCCCTTACCACGCTTTTCACCGTATCCGCAAATTCAAAGGTCGGCTCCTCCATACCTCCGTCGCAGAGAGAAACGCGCATCTGAAGGCGCAGGGACGTAATAGTCTCCGTCCTTCCCTCAGGGATATTCAGCGCTACCGCCACGTTATTTTTTTCTACCGTAAGATTGCCGCCCGCCATTTCTGCCGCCAGGGCAATCGCCGGAACAGCCGCGAGAAGAAGAAAGGATATCAATAAATTTTTAATCCATTTTTTCATTTCTACCTCCATGTTATGCGTGAATGTCAAATTGTTACTGTCTTTCAAAAACAGTACCCGTTAATGTAAGCTCCGGCAGAGAGTCAGGAATGTCTATTACTAAAGTATCGCTTACAATCCTCTCTCCCTCCAGCGTCAGCGCATCGTCGACACGGTATACCTCACCGCGTACGCCGTCGATCTTTTTCAGGGCGGCCTCATCCCACTGGTCCGGTTCAATATAATATACCCACGTTCCATCCGAGGTCTCTCCCAGATTTCCCTGCGCCGGCACATCCGCAAAAATCACCTGCCCGGCCTGAACCTTTCCGTCCTTTGCACCAATCACGTTTCCATCCGTATCATACAGCATAACCACGTTGTAAGCCGGATTTCCTTTATAGATTCCGCTGAATATCAGTGAGCCCTTCGGAATAACGTCCGCATCCTGATTGCCGTATTTATAATCCTCTTTCAATACCCCGATTGCCGGCTGTCCGTCCTCTGTACGCATAAATTCCAAATTATCTCCCGACGGACCGCATATTTCGATTTCTTTGATTGAAATATCGCCTGACTGCGCAATCGTCAATCTCACATATCTGGCATCATACGTTCCTATCCAGCTGTCTCTTGTATCCTCCTTCACGGAATCAAACCAGACTGTCTTTTCGTCTCCTCCGGTCAATCCTTTATACGCGGTTTTTACCGGTATCCACGTTCCGCCGTCCCGGCTGACCTCAATATTCACTTCAGCCAAGGCATCTCCAAAATATTTCAGAGCCGTTACTTCCTGTGTCTTATGCATATCAATGGTAACGCTCGCTGTACCTTCGCTGACTCCGTGATATGTACCCGCATTTGTTCTGTCATTATCAAGAACGCGGTCAATGCTGTGTACCTTCTTTTCCTCTACGCTGTCAGGATTTGTGGCATGGTAGCCGCTATCCGGGTCTTCCGCATCCGGTTCAAGCACTGTATCGTCTGCTGACGTCATGGTTGTCTCCACCGTCCAGGCGTCTTTTATCAACACGCCGTCTGTCTGAATCTTGACGGTCCCAGCAGATACAGGATTCGAATAATTCAAAAACTTGTCAACGGCTCTTACCTCGTAATCCATCACCCGATTATTGACAGATACAAGCGTATCTGCAAATACTGTCGAACCGGAAGTATCAATTGGGATAAAGCCTGCCACCTCTGTCTTTTTCTGACCGTTAGAGATCATGCTTCTGCTAATCTCATACCCTAAAATTAAATCCTCATCCCGATCCGTGGCAATACGGATCTCGACCTGATTTGATTTTGCCGTCACATCTGCGGTAACCACATCCTGATCCTTGACCGTACCGGCTTCGTCGGAATGTGCCGCACGATAATCCCTCGCATCGTCATTTACATAATAGAGCGCTTTTGTATCAGGCTCTCCATACTTCGCCGCATATGCAACCGTTTCTTCATCCGGCGTCATGCCCCAGCGTTCAAAGAACGGTAAAATATTCTTATTTGCAGCCGCACAGGCAAGCCGCATTAAATTCTGATCCACGCCGCCGTTCAACGTCAGCCCTGCCTGTGGCGCTTTTGACGGATTTCTGGAATAAGTATCCACCCGGGCAAAGAACAAATTGTTAAACTGCTCCTCATAATCGTCAAAAATATGCCGGTCATCCGTATTGTCGTCAAATGCCAGATGAAGCTGCCAATACAATGCCAGCTGCGTCGCTACGTTCGGCGACCGCCCGATCGCGCCCGAAGTCACCTTACGATATACATTCGGATAAGAAAAACGCGTGCCCTTCGTATCAATTGTCAGAAGCTGCGCAAAATAATTGTTGGTTATTTCTGCGATCGCATAAGTTCCCTGATTGATATCGTGACCGATTTCATGGGCGACGCCCCATCCAAAACTATCCCAACTGTTAGGCGCGCTCGCCAGCGTTGTTGACCCCCATTCTACTCCAATATGATTTCCCGCCGCATACATAAACGCACCGGCAAACATCCTCATATAACGGATATTCAAATGTCCGGACGGAAGCGCGTTGTTACCTCTTGCCGTTCCCGCATTATCATTCAAACCCTTATGCTGATAAAACAGCGTCATCGTCTTTTCCATTGCTTTTAACGCATTGTCAAGCTTTGTTACCTTATCCTGCGCACCGGAAATCCCGGCCCAGACCTGTGTGGCAGGCACGGAATACATCATGTCTTTCATCATGATATCCGTTGCATTTAATATGCAGTTTCCTTGATTATACGCATAATCCACATTCTTCGTTCCAACATGCCGTTCCTCATGAGATGCCTGAATCGTATTCACATAGCTTTCAAGCTGTCCGACATAAGTCCGAATTGCTTCTATCCGCTCATCTCCTGACTTGCCGTACACGCTTAATACCGGAATATCGCTTCCTCCGCTCAGGCGGACTGCATATTTATCGGAAACGCTGTTCCCTGTGTAGGCCACATAAAGCTGACCTCCCCGCTCAAAATCATTCGACGTAAGCTGCGGTATTGTAATCTCATTTATGCCGACCTTCAGGTTCACCGTGCGTGCAAGACTGTTTGACTCTGCATGGTACTGCGTGATCACAAGCTGCAGATCCGCCGCGTCTCCTGTCCTTTTCGTATTATGACCGACGTATACTAATAAGCTTTCTCCGGCATAAGCGACCTTTCCAAGAGGCTGCCATGCATTCAGGCCTCCAAATCCAAGATGTCCGTCCTTCTGCAATGTAATTCGGTTATCCACCTCTACGGAAGGCGCAAGCTTGGCTTCTAATATCTCCCTTGCGGTCATAAGCTCCAGCTTCAACTCACGATACAATGGATGCTTCTCTCCGCTTGCCTCATCCACCGTCTCAAGACGCTCTTCCAACGATTGTATGGTGTTGTCTGTCACATCCAGGCGCAGCGTTGTATGCATTTCATCCTCATACAGTCCCATAATCTCATCTTCGAGAGAATCATAGGAATGAAAATGAATCTCACCGATCATCATATCCGATCTGTCCGCCCAGCTTCTACCAAGACATAAGTGAATTTTGTCTGCCGTTATCGTTTCATCAAACTTTACAATATAATAATTATTATTTCTCTCGTCCGTCTTTGCAATCAGTCTGGCATTCACATTCTGTTCTACATCCTTGCTCTCCTGATTCCAATATCCGACTCTCACAAGCCCAACCCTGCTTTTTTCATCTGCCGCTGCAAATGTCAGATAATTCATCTGATACTCATTATCCAGCGTGACGGTCACACCCTTCGACAAGCCCGGATAACTGACGCCGTCATCCCAGTCGGCCTTTACCCAATAGGAGGCATAATTTTCATCCACTAAGCCTAATGCGCTGTTTACCGTGGTATCAAGAGGACTTTCTACCATCTTGGCGCCGCCGTGTCCGCCCATAGCGGCGTCCACAATATGCGCTGTCAGTTTTCCCTCACCGTTCGAGGTATTCAAGCGTTTATAATTTGGAAGCGCCGGAGGCTCGGCGCTCTTTGTCGATGCCACCGAAACCAGTGACGCCTTTCCCCAGCCGAACTCGTTCCAGCTAATGACGTAAACCGAATACTGGGTATCATCCTCAAGGCCGGTAATCGTATAACGCGTATCATGCAGTCTGCCCTCGCCCTCCGGAACCGGCAAAAATCCGCTGACTACCGGACGGTACGCAGAGCTGTCCTCCTGCGACTTTTTATAATATACCATGTATCCATCGGAATCGCTCATATCCTTCCATGAAACAAAGATAGAACGGTATCCGCCATCTGCTTTTACATTATCGGGAGGAGCCGGAATTTTCTGAGGCCTTGGCTCTCCGATCTGTTCGTTTGACCACGGACTGGCCCAGTCGCCGTTTACAGAACGCACCTTTATTGTATATTTCCCATAATTCTTAAGCGGTTTATCGTTAATGGAACCGATTCTGTGCTGTGTGCCGGACACGCGGACAATCTGCGTCTCCTCCGTCGACTGATTCTTTACCGGTCCCGATATACAAACCTCATAGCCCGTCACATTCCTCTGTGCGCTCCATGATACTGTAAGACCTTCATTTTCCGAAACCGGAGCATTCAAGGTCGGAATATCAAGCTGCGGAGCCGGAATCCGCTCTTCCATGTTATTGACAAATTCAACCTTGGCAATATTTACGAGCGGCTCCTCTTTTTTCGTTCCGGTAATTTTTATCGTTACTCTTTTTACCGCAATCTGACGTCCAAAATCTAGAATCAGAGAGCCGTCCGCATCGACGCTCACGCTTGCCGCAGAAGCTTCCGCCTCTCTTGACGCTCCCCTGACATGCCGGGAACGAACTGTTGATTTGGAATCCTGCGCAAGAGAAAACACCACTTCCCGCTCACTGCCGTCTTCCTCCGCACAGACAACAATCGCTTCCCCGTCCGTAATCTCACTGTAAACGTTTCCGTCCTCATCCGCCTCTGACGGCGTCTGAATCGTAATTCCCTGTATCTGCGGCGCCGGCGTATTTTCGTCTTTCGCCAATACAAATTCCAGACCTACCGGATTGTCAAGTGAAATGGGAGCCTCCTTATCGGAAGGAAGAAGAGAAATACTTCCCGCATTTTTCAAAAATTCCTCCATGCTTCCCTCTACGGTCGTCCCTTCTGTTTCCTGTGTCTTCTTAAAAAGCCCAAGCTTTACGACAGAAGACTCCTGACTCTCATCAAGGCTTTGCACAAAATACTGCAGATCTACAATATCCGTCTGCCCATCACCATTTAGATCCGTATCCGTCCGATGAGGATTTCTTCTGATTGCCGTAAGAATTTCCGCTTTGTCCTTCTCGTCAATCAATCCGTCTCCGCTGACGTCTCCGGGGCGAAACCATCCCGCTGACGCGTCGCTTCCCGTTTCCGGTTTGACAGAGGAAACCTGTATTTTCGATACCCAATCCGCCTCTACCAAAACACTCTGCGTGTAATCCGCGAATTTATCTGCCGAAACCGTGACTGTGTACTCCCCCGGCGGCGTATCAAATCTCGCTGACGCCACAACAGCGCTTCCAAAAACCAACTCCTTCGATTCTTCCGTCGTTTTGCTGCTGTCACTGATTTTTACCGTCACCTTTCCGTTATAAGGAAAAAGCGCAGATGATCGGACCTCCACCTCCAAAACGCCGACTGCTGCGTTTGAAGCTCCATCCTCCTCCAATACATCCGCGACCTCTGCCCCATAAACCGGTGTAACATTTCCCATCCACGCCTGAAGCGTCAGGCAACCGGTGAGCAGCACTGCCATCCATCTTTTCATTCGCTATGTTTCCTTTCTCAACAATCTTTCTTTCTGTTGCTCTTTCTTTTAAACATACCACATTTTTCCTTTTACTTCAATTTATTTAGATCAAATTAATACCCCTGCCATAAACGACAGGGTTACTCATTTTATTGAAATACAGAAACGTTCCTCAGGCGTAATGCCGGCAGCCGGCTTCCTGCAAAGATTTACTTCTCAAGCCGGCGTATTGAAGAATGTTTCCGCAGAAAAAAGCAGAGGTTTTAGTCTGCAAATTTATGTTTTCTCATATCGCACATCCCGCGTATTGCGTCATATACAGATCATAATATTTTCCTCTTCTTTCAAGTAATTCCTCATGACTGCCGCTTTCTACAATTTTTCCGTGATCCATAACGACAATAAGATCAGAATCGCGGATAGTAGACAGACGGTGTGCAATGACAATACTTGTTCGGTTTCTCATGATAAGCTGCATTGCATCCTGAATCGCCTTTTCGGTACGGGTATCCACATTAGAAGTCGCTTCATCTAAAATCAAAATCTTCGGATCAGCTACAAACGCGCGGGCGATGGCAAGCAGCTGCCGCTGTCCCTGACTGATATTTTCGCCTGCGCCGGTTAAAAAGGTATCATATCCATGCGGCAGTTTTTGCATCATATCCATACATCGGCTCATTTCCATCGCTTTTTGAATCTGTGCGTCAGAAGCGTTCTCGTTGCCATATTTCAGATTGTGCCGAACGGTATCCGAAAAAAGTACCGTATCCTGCAAAACGATGGCAACATTCTTGCGCAGACTGTCCCGTGAAATATCCATAATATCCTGGTCATTTATGAGAATTTTGCCGCTTTCAATATCGTAAAACCGCATCAGAAGATTGACGATTGTCGTCTTGCCGCTGCCTGTTGCACCGACAAGGGCCACTTTTCTTCCGGAAGGCACCTTCAGCGTAAAGTCATGAATGACAAGATGCTCCGGCTCATAGGAGAACCGCACATTTTGAAATCGAACCGTCATATCTTTCCCCTGTGCAAATTCTTTTCCGGTTTTATCTTCGTTTGCCTCATCCAGCACAATAAATACACGCTCCGCACCGGCAACCGCAGTTTGAAGCTGACCGTAAATCTGCGCAATTTCATTTATGGGACGGCTAAACTGCTTGGCATAGACAATAAACGCGGAGATAACCCCCACGGAAATCAGCCCATGGGCAGAAAAATATCCGCCAAAGGCCGCGATAATCACAAACCCGATATTGCCGATGCAGTTCATAATCGGCCCCATAATTCCACTGAATATATCTGTCTTGATTCCCGCTTTTGTCAGTGAATCGGCAATCTCACAGAAATTTTCTGTGGTGACGTCTTGATGATTATAAGCAACCACAGTGCGATAACCGGAAATCATTTCTTCCACAGTGCCGCCCAGCTGCCCCAAAAGCATCTGCCGTCTCCTTGAAAATTTACGGACTTTTCCCGAAAGTATCTTTGTCGCAAGCAAAGTCAAAATAACCGTTGCACAGCTAAGCAGGGCAAGCTGCCAGCAGTACCACAGCATGATCGACACGGTGCCGACGATGGTTAAAACGCCGGAAAACAAAGACGGAAGGGACTGTGAAACAGTTGTTGAAATATTTTCAATATCATTGGTCATCCGACTCATGACGTCGCCATGAGAATGGGTATCCAGATAACGGATCGGCAAATCTACGATTTTCCCAAACAGCTCCTCCCGCATCCGCTTTACGATACCCTGACTGAGCTTTGCGCCAAACAACCCCTGGAGCAGTTGGCTTCCGCTGTAAAGCAGGTAGGCGGTAATCATGAAAATCAAGGTTTTCAGAAGACTGCCCTCTTTCGTCCCCGCAATGATGTCAATGGCATTGCTTTGCAGGCTTGGCGCGTAAACGCCGCACAAAGTCCCAAAAACCACAACGGTAAGCATACAGATTACCGTTGCTTTCTCCTGCGCGAAATAAGTAATGATTCGTTTTAAGGTTTCACCCGCATTCTCGGCATGCTGTACTTCGCCAAAGCGTTCATGACGATTCATACCGGGAATATTCCGTTCCGCCAGCTTCTGTTCCTTAAGCGCACTCATGTTTTTCATCCTCCTCTCCGATCTGTGAATGATAAATGTCCTGATATGCCGCACAGGATTTTATCAATTCCTCGTGAGGACCGCAGGCCGCAATCCTTCCGTTTTCCAGAACAACAATCCTGTCCGCTCTGCGCACAGAAGCAATCCTCTGCGCAATGATGATTTTTGTGCTTTTGGGATTTGTCTTTTGCAGCGCCGCATACAGGTCTGCCTCTGTTCTAAGGTCAAGCGCGCTGGTGGAATCATCAAAGATCAAAATTTCCGCAGGCTTTAAAACCGCTCTCGCAATGGAAACACGCTGCTTCTGTCCCCCGGACAAGCTCATACCGCGCTCGGCCACCATAGTATTGTAACTATTCGGTGTTGAGGAAATGAAATCATCCGCCTGCGCTGTAATTGCCGCTGCTTTGATGGTCTCCATTGCCGCGGCCGGCGCGCCCCATGCGATATTTTCACGGATTGTTGTACTGAACAGTTCGCTTTTTTGCAGCACAACCGCAATCTTTTCCCTCAACGCTTTTTGCCGGTATTCCCGCACATCAACCCCATCCACCAGCACAGCTCCTTCTGTGACGTCATAAAAACGTGGAATCAGGTTGACCAGCGAAGTTTTGCCGCAGCCGGTCGCCCCCATAATAGCAAGCGTTTCTCCCTGATGCACCGTCAAATTGATATGATCAAGCACAGTCTGGCTGCTGCCGGGATAGGTAAAGGAAACATCGCGAAACTCTATCTCTCCTTGCTTGGCGGTATCACCGGCAAAGACGCCGTCTTTCAGCTCCGGCTCATTGCGCAGAACTTCCCTGACCCGCTTCCAGGAAGCCAGGCCCCTGGAAATATTCTGAAACAGCATAACCAGCATGAGAATCCCGTTGAGAAGCTGTGTCGTGTATGTGATCGCCGCCATAATATTGCCCGGCGTCGCTCCTCCGCCTCCAACCTCAAAGGAACCGACCAGCAGAATAACGGCGACCACAATATACATCAACGCGTTAATAACGGGATTCATAAAAGCAAAAATCACGAGTACCCGAAGCTGTGTTTTGATAAGCTCGTCGTTCGCTTTTTTAAACCGCACTTTTTCATAAATTTCCCGAACGCAGGCTTTAATCATGCGGATACCGGATACATCCTCCTGCATGATTGCATTGATGGCGTCCAACTGCGCCTGCAATTTTGAGAAAAGCGGGTTGGCCTTTGACATACAGATAGCAAGACAACCGACAAGCAGCGGAAAGGCGCACAATACGATCAGACCAAAATCCCGCTTCAACTGAAACATACAATACATACTGCCAAACATAAGCATTGAGGTGCGAATCATACCCCTCACAAACTGAGATACAAAATTCTGCACCTGCGTAATATCATTAGTTACTCTTGTCACTAATGATCCCGTCCCGAACCGATCAAGCTGCGGGAAAGAAAAAGTCATAATCCTGCAAAAACAGTCCTTGCGGATCTCATTGCCGATATTCTGACCCGACATATGCACAAACACATTGTTGAGCGCACCGCAGAGACCGCCAAACAGGACAAGCCCTATCATCCGGATGCCCAATTTCCAAATCAGTCCCAGGTCACCAATACCGCCATTATTCAATCCCAGAACGCCTTCATCTACAATCCGACTCATAATCCCCGGCTGGATCAAATCCATGGATACCTCTCCAATCATAAAAAGGCCGGCAAGAATTGCGAAAGGGAGATATCGCTTGATATATTTCCACATCATTTATTCTCCTCTTTCCAGTGTTTATCTTTGTGATTTCTTAATGTTCTCTCAAAATCTGCATTTACTTTTTCAAGCAGGGACAGCAGTTGATTTTTTTCATCCCCGGACAGACAGGAAAACATTTGCTCGTGACGGCGGATTCGCTGTTCTCTGGCTTCGGCCGCTAACGCTTTTCCCTCTTCCGTAAGCTCGATATCTACTGTTCTACGATCCGTTTCGTTTGGAGTTCGACTGATGCAGCCTGCGCTTTCCAGTTTTGCAATCACTTCGCTGGCAGACCCCGGCTGTATTCCCAAACGCTCTGTAAGCTCACGCTGGGCAATACTGCCTCCAATCTCGTCCAAAACAATCAAAACGCGTTTTTGGCTGCCCTTACCCTCATACAGAAAACGCATCGTATGACTTATGTCACGTAAATTGATAATAAGCTTGTCGTTTATATTCGCGGCATTATAATGTGCCTCACACCTTACAGTGTGTTCGTTCTTTTTCCTGTGGCCTCTCATATTATCATTTCCTCCCTTTAATATTTCGGTACCTTGATATTATACTCCCGAAACGCAAAAATATCAAGGTACCTTACATATAAAGGCGTAAATTTATCTTCTATGTCCCCGCAATCATTCCCCCTGCAAGCGTGAATCATTACGCTTCCACATTTTTTCATCATTCTCTAACGCAATCTCTCCACAACACTTTTTCTGCAAATACTCCTCTGTGTAAAATAAGGAACAAAAACGGTTATCAGCAATAGTATTGGCATGCACACTAGCGTTGGCACCACTGTAAAATGAATAGAGAAATAAGAATTACTCATCATAATGCCCAATCCAACACCTCCCACAAGACTCCCAATCGTAAGTGTAAGAAACAAAGTGAATATCATATACACCATCCCCTCATAAATCTGCATTCGGATCATCTGTTGATTTGTCATTCCGATACTCTGTAATACGGCCTGTTCTCTGCGGCGCTCTAAGATCGATGTGATGATTGTATTGATAAAATTTGTTATACCAATCACTGCCAACAAAGCGCTGAGTATCATACCGGTAAGCCGGAACGCTTTTCTTGTGCCTTCATACTCTTTCGCCAAAGTATCCCTAGACTGATACTGCATGTTATCTGAATTGCTATCACAATACTTCCGCAAAAATATCTCTGTTTCTTGTTCTGCCATACTCGACACATCGACGACCGTAAGCATTGGTGCCTTCGACGCAACATTAGACAAAAACACATCCCCTGACAAATAAAAATCTGACTGCACGGTATGATAATGGCGAATGGATATGTAATATGGAATATCCGCAACCGCTAACACCTCATAACTGTTTATACTACCATCCTCACTTTCTACATTCACAATATCTCCTATATCATAACCGCATATTCCGCTTTCCGCATCATAAGAGCCTACAACCACATAGTTTCCTGTCATAAGCTTTTCTTTATCGATTTTACCCTTTCTGACAATAAGTTGATCCCACACATCATAATCCAAACCATAAATATGCCGCATAATGGTTCCCGTATCAATTTCATTGCGTATATCCGATAATTCCGCTGAATCTATGTTCGAGTCACCTTCCAATAATGCCAAGATTCCACTCATCTTGTCATCCACCGCCACTGCAGATTCATAAAAATATATATTAGAAAGACTCTCTATTCCTTCCACCCCCTCTAATTCTTTAAGAAACCTGCCACTTATAGTATTCTGACTTTCATACTCCTGGTATGTACTAAAATATGCTGTATCCGCAATAGCAAAATCATTTCCTATCACATCTTTCAGATACTTATCCATATCAAAACTATTCGACAGTGAATAAGCTATATTTAAAATTATCAACCCCAACGACAGAGAAATGATCACAAGCCACACTTTTTTCTTATTCCGCAATACATTCCCCCACGCCATCCACCCCAAATGGATACCCCTGCTTCTCTTAAATTCCCTTCCCAGTTCCACAACACCATCTACTGTACGAATCGCTTCCATCGGACTAACCTTTGCAGCAAGAGAGGAAGGTCTGATACAGCTGACCAATACCGTAATGACAGAAAATACTGCCGCCAAAAGAAACACCAAGGGGTGCATACATACCTTTACCGTATCAGCACTCGTAATAGTCATTAAAATTGGCACAATAACTTTTCCAAACAACGCCCCAAGCAAAATTCCAATTATAATTCCCGGAATGCAAAGCCATAACGCCTGCCTCCGCACCAGCTGTCGTATCTGTTTTCTTGTTGTCCCAATTATTTTTAATAACCCGTAATATTGAATATCTCTTGTAATTCCAATATAAAATATGTTAGAAATAATAAGATATCCGCAGGCAATAATCATCGCAATTATAAAAGTCGTTCCTAAAACCGTCTTTATATTCAGCAGATCACGTCCTCCCATATACGCCCAATTGACACCATATAAAATTTCATCTTCACTGTATCCGCAATCCTCCAGTACATTTCTCATTTTGCTCTCAAGAAACCATGAATTGTAGAATTTAACATCTGCATTAATTTTCCCTGTAAAATCATAGCTGTCCGATGGAATGTAGGTTCGCAATTGCTCCTCAACATACTCACGACATACCCAAACCTGACTTGCAAAAGCCGAAATATCCCCCTTCCAAAAGCCCGTCAAAACGAACTTCTCATGATACCGCTTCCCCGCCAAAGAATAGCTTAATGTTACTGTTTCTCCCAAATCTGCCGGTATCCCTAACCTTTCCAATACGAGCGTGTCCATGGCAATCTCATTATACTGCTGCGGCATTCGTCCGGTAGTTGGAAACGCAAACATCATCTGTGCCTCCAGCTCATCATTTGCATAACGAATTTCTGTCTGACGCGTCCCAAGCTCCTCATTGTCCGCAACTGCAAGGACTACTGAATATGAAATCTCCTTAATACTCTTATGCATTTTCAAATGCTCATATTGTTCCTCTGAAATACTCTTAAAACAGCCGTGTGCATTTCCTCCTGTCTGTCGCATTGTACTCTCTTCCACAGACTTTATCATACTATTTATTGTCGCAAACATTCCGGTGAACATAACCGTAGTCAACACAATTGCAATCACTGCAAACAAATTCCTCATTCGATTATTCTGAAATGTATTCTTCGCCAATGCTTGTATCGTCTTCCCGCTGTTTACTTTAATCATTGCCGCCACCTACGATCTTTCCATCCTCAATACGGATAATGCGATTTGCCAATTGTGCAATACTCTCATTATGAGTAATCATAACAATTGTCTGCTTAAACCGCTGACTTGTAATTTTAAGCAGCCCTAATACGTCCTGACTGGTCCTGCTGTCCAAATTACCCGTTGGCTCATCGGCTAAAATAATTGCCGGCTTGCTTGCCAGAGCTCTCGCTATCGCAACTCTTTGTTGTTGACCGCCCGACAAATTACCTGGCAGACTATGAATCTTTTTTTCCAAACCCAGCACTTGGATAACTTCCTTCACATAAGCTTCATCCGGTTTATTTCCATCCAATCCTATCTGCAAAACAATATTATCGTATACGTTCATTGTCGGTATAAGATTAAAATTCTGAAAAACGAACCCTATTTTTCTTCTTCGAAAAATGGTCAATTCATCATCACTTAAGGTAAAAATGGCTTTACCATCAACATATACATTACCGGAACTTGGACGATCTAAGCCCCCCAATATATGAAGCAATGTAGATTTACCGCTTCCCGATGTTCCTACAACAGTAATAAATTCTCCGCTTTGAACTTTCAGATTCACTCCGTCCAATGCCTGAACCACTGCCGTCCCATGTCCATATACCTTGCTTACATTCTGCGCTTCCAATATAATCATTTCTCTTACCTCTTTTCAAAAATAGCCAATATTATATTTCTATAATATTGACTATACAGAAACAATCTTTCCAACTTATTTCAACAGTACAAAAACATATTTCAATTTTGTAAGATTTTAATCTCGGATTGGCAAAAAAACAGAAGTCACCGTCCCATGTCCCACTTCTGACTCAATTGCAACATATCCTCCTTCCTGCGTGATAATTTCCCTTGTCAGATACAAACCCAAGCCCACTCCCTCTGTCTCACACACAGATGCAGAACGATAAAATCGTAAAAAGACCTTTGTCTGCTCCTCTTTCTCAATTCCTATCCCCGTATCTACAACATCTATCCTGCAAAACATAGTATAAGATATTAACCTGATACAAACCTTTGATTTCGGATTAGAATATTTTATGGCATTGTCTACAATATTAAATAATGCTTCTGTCGTCCACTTTAAATCATAACTTACATAAATATCTTCTTTCGACTCTATGCACAAATCTATCCCCAGCTTCTGTGCTTTCGGGCGTGCAAGAATACATACCTCTTTCAATAAACGCTGTATAGATTGTACCTTAGGTTTTACCGTAATAATTCCATGCTCAAGCCTTGATATCTTCATTAAAGATTTGATCAGGAAATTCAGCTTATCAATTTGCTCTGTTAAAGCTGCCGTATACTGCAGCTGTTGCTCAGTCAGACTGCTTTCCTTCAATAGATCCAAGTATAACATTAGGTTAGATATTGGTGTCTTGGTCTGATGCGAAATGTCCGATATCAATTCATTCACTCTAAGCGTCTCCTCTTCCAGTTCCCTGCTCCGCATATGGTTGGTTTGAAGATATTTAACCATTTTTGTCTCAAGCGCAGACATTTTCGTCTCATCAAAATATGTTTCTATCGGTTCCCCACTTATTGCATGATCCAACATTTGATTTAGACGATCCATAATTTTAGATACTCGCCACAGATTCATTTACTTTGCCTCCCACATATAACCCACGCCATAAACTGTCTTTATATATCTGGGATTCACAGAATCGGTCTCCAGCTTATCCCTCAGCCTCTTCACGGAAACAGACAATGCATTTTCATTTACATACTCTGCTTCATTTGTCCACACATAATCAATCAACTGACTTCTCGTCAATGTGATGCCTCTATTTGTAATCAATATTCTCAATAATTTCTGTTCCGTTATACTTAAGTCTATTTTCTCTTCACCTTTGAAAAATTCCATCCGCTCAAAATTCAGACTAATATCATCCTGAATATACGTTGTTCCAACAATCTCCCCACATATTTGTTCCCTCTCCTGTCTGCGCAATTGTGTCTTTACTCTGGCTCGCAGCACGGCCAAGCTAAACGGCTTCGTAATATAGTCATCTGCCCCCATTTCCAATCCCATTACAATATCCGTTTCCAGATCATTAGCCGTTAAAAGTATAATCGGTATCATAGATTCTTCCTTAACTTCTTTCATAAAATCCAGTCCACAGCCATCCGGAAGATTAACATCTAAAACGATCAAATGGTATGTATTTTTCGCAAGGCATTGTTTTGCAGTTTTGATATCAAAACACTGTTCAATTGCTATTTCCTCTCCTCCCAACGCAAAAGAAATACCATTAGACAACGCTTTATCATCTTCAATTATCAGTATATTTTTCATTTATAGAACCCCTTTCCGACTATGAACCTGTTCTGTGATAACGACTCTCTTTGCACATATATAGCGACCGATTTATATGTGTTTATAATATTCCTTATACTAAACAATATCAATAAGTTTCGCAAACAGGCTACATAAATTTGGGGAACAAAGAATCCGGCTCTGCCGGATTCCCCGCCTGCGGCGGGCCGCATATGCGGCATTTTTCCTCTCCGCCGCAGTGCGATCCTGCCCGGAGGGCTTTTTATATCATAGGAAAGTCATAGACTTTAACACTTCACAGTAACAAGGTCTTTCCTATAATATAAAAAAGAGAACCCGTTACCGGCTGCGTAACGGGTTCTCAGGGGAGATTATGAAAAAATTTTGTAATCACTTTCTTAAGTGATGCATTTATAATATATGGAAAATGTGATTCCTTTTTGTTTAAAACTTGAACATTCTGTGAACCCCATTTCTCATCTTACGATGCGGCAAAACCTCACGGTATGCCATGCCCAGACTAAACCATACCGACACCAGCGCAAATACCGCGACCAAATACACCCAACAATTTCGGATGCCGCTCCCCGTCCTGACCATATCATACACTCCCCGTCCGCCGATCCGCTCTGATAGATTCCAGATCCATTCGTCCAGAAAAAAAAATGCAATACAGAATGCAAACTCTACAATCGTTCCTGCCCTTTCCTTCCAACAACGAAGCGCCATGATCAGAATAATTCCCCCGTAAGGCATCAAACAAACGATAAGATCTCCCTTTGTTTCTCCCGTGCAAAATACAAGTATTGTCACTATCTGAATCAGGCAGAATACACCAAGCAGCATTGTCATATATCTTTGAACACGTTTCCGCTTTTCCATAAAAAGCAGCGGGATCAAACCGATCAAGTATAAAATTAAACATGAAAATAAATATAGATTTGCAGTGAAATTTTCCGATTTCGCGAGCATATCCAAAACCCCTGTACCATACTGCCAAACACCAAATATGCTTATGCCAACCATAATCAAGAAAACTTCCGCCACATAGAAAAACATATTTCTTGTAAAATACTCTTTCGCACTGATTGGCAGCAGATACGCCACAGATTTCTTCGGCCTGCTATTAGCCGCAGTAACGGCAGTTCCTACAATCACTCCCGAAACTGCAGACACAATATAGAAATCAAGTCCCTCCTCGACACCCTCTCCGAAAATTCCAAGTAAGGCGAACAATGAAAAAAAGAAGAGATCCACAAACAACCTGATATATTCAAATTTCAGATCCGCCAGTCCCGAAATCCGATTCCATGCCTTCGTCTTGGTATACTTCCGGTAACGATAAACCTTCCCTCTGCTATCAACATACTTATCATCCGTTATATATCGCATTTACCTTCCTCCTTTATTTGGCAGTGTCCCCTCACCTATGATATCCAGCATGATTGTTTCTATGTCGGGCAGCCCTCTGCCGCTGTATTGATAGCGGCTTTGCAGCATCTCCTTTGACTCGTTCATAATCACACGCCCCTTCTCCAACATCACAATATAATCTGCAATTTTGTCAAGATCGCTTGTAATATGCGTTGAAAATAAAATACTGTGGTCTTCCTGCTGCATAAATTCATATAACAAATCCAACATCTCGTTTCTGGAAACCGGATCGACACCTGTGGTCGGCTCATCTAAAATCAATGTCTTTGGCCGTCTTGCCAAAACAAAAATCATAAGAAATTTTCGCAGCATTCCGCTGGAATATTGGTTGATCGTCATATTCGCATCAATCTCCATCCTTTGCATATTGTCCACGAAATACTTGAAATCAAAATCGGGATACCATGGATAAATGCTCTCAACGAGTACTCTCGGCGATGTCATATTGTTGAACCACGGTTCCGCAAACACAACGCCCAAATCCTGCTTTATCTGCTTTTCATTCTCCCATATAGACATGCCGTCATATGTAATTGTGCCGCTCCCCGTCTCCGTCACTCCCGCAATTGCCTCAATCAATGTCGTCTTCCCCGCGCCGTTGCGCCCCACAAGTCCCACAACACAGCCCTTGGGAACCTCCATGCTGACATTGTTCATTTCGAAATGATCCCGTCTGACATTTAATCCCCTTACCTCAATCGCATTCATTGTCTTCCTCCTTTTATTCGGTAGCGCCCCCTCCCCTTACGGCTCGGCGGCATTTCGGCGGAAGGCATTTATTAAAATGCTCCGCTTTTGCCTTCCTCCTTTTATTCGGTAGTGCCCCCTCTCCTGACGGCTCGGCGGCATTTCGGCGGAAGGCATTTATTAAAATGCTCCCCTTTTGCCTTCCTCCTAATAATTCGGTAGCGCCCCCTCTCCTGACGGCTCGGCGGCATTTCGGCGGAAGGCATTTATAAAAATGCTCCGCTTTTGCCTTCCTCCTCCAATATCTCATGTATTTCTTCCAGCGTAAGTCCCGCCTCCCTTCCGGCAGTAATAAGCTGCTGTGCCTGTTTACGAAAATCACTGCACCTTTTCTCACGCAGAAGCTCCCTGTCCAGCTCGGCTACATAGACGCCTTTTCCCTGTCTGGATACCAAAATATTTTCATTACACAAGTCGTCATAGGCGCGCTTGGCTGTTATGATTCCAATCCTTAATTCCCTTGCAAGCGCCCGGATGGATAAAAGCTGCTCGCCCGCTTTTAATTCTCCCGAAAAAATCTGTTGCCGTATTTGCTGTTCAATCTGCTCATAAATCGGCGTCTGCGATGTCTGTGATACTTTTATTTTCATCCTGTTCCCTCTTTATCGATACTGTATCTATCTGTTATTATACAATAGATACAGTAACTGTCAAGACCCTCGACGAAATAAATTGTCTTACTGATTTTGCTCCGCGCGCGGATTTGTCTTAAGGGGTACCAGGCTTGCCTGAGGGATTCCTTAGAACTGTCACGTAGCAATATCTTCCTCTCGTGCGAGCGCGCATAAGCTTTTATATTATAGGAAAATCATAGACTTTAACACTTCACAGTAACAAGGTCTTTCCTATAAAGATTCAGGTGTCGAAAGGTTGTAAAAAAAGTTTTTATTGGCAGTTTGCACAAATACATGCAAATTGCCAGCGTTCTTCTTGTTCACAACCTTTTGGCACCCGAATCCTATGATAGAACAAAGGTGCGCTTCGCACACCCTCGCGGATTAACAACTTTCAATGCGTAGCTTTTGTTCCGCGCGAAGCTGCGCATAAGCTTTTATATCATAGGAAAATCATAGACTTTAACACTTCACAGCAACAAGGTCTTTCCTATGATATAAAAAACGCATGGTTACAATGTTCCATACGTCTTTACGCTGTTATACTGATATTGAATTGTTTTTTATGCTAACTGCATAACATGAATTTCAATTTCTTGTATCTCGCCAAGTGATAATAGCGGAACACATTCTACAATTTCTTCAAGCATCAATTTACCTTTTTATCAATCTTTCTGCGGTCTCTCTTGCGTTGTTTAATGCCGCTTCATTCTTCCATCCGCTTGCATATGCCTTTACTATTTGACGAAGCATAAAGAATACAGTACACTGGTGCTATACTTAATTTTTGTACGGAAAGGACTCTTTGATATGAGCAATTCTATCTCACAGGATTTTAAACCGCTATCTCTTCTAAAATTTGCGATGCCCTCTATGATTATGATGATTTTTATGTCACTTTATACAATTGTGGACGGCATCTTTGTTTCACGCCTGATCGGCAGCAACGCCTTATCCGCCGTCAATATTGTATGGCCCGTACTCTCCGTCTCGAATGCGCTGGGAATCATGCTTGCCAGCGGCGGAAGCGCGGTCATTGCCACCAAGCTCGGAGAGGGAAAAGCAAAGGACGCGCGGGAAAATTTTTCTTTTCTCGTAGTGACAGGACTGCTCATAAGCCTTCTTCTCCTTGTTCTGACAATCCTCTTTTTGGATCCGATCGTCAACGCGCTTGGTGCAAATGAAACGCTTTACGATTATTGCTGCGATTACCTTAAGTTTTCTATTATTTTTGCTCCTGCATGTATGCTGCAAAATCTCTTCCAATGCTTTTTTGTGACTGCAGGCAAACCCGGTCTCGGACTTTCGCTGACCGTTATCGCAGGGCTGGCAAATGCGTTCTTAGACTATTTTTTTATGGGAGTTTTAAATATGGGAGTCAGCGGCGCCGCGCTTGCAACCGGAAGCGGACAGATGATTCCTGCCATAGCGGGTCTCATTTATTTCTTCTACGCCGGACACCGGTTAAAATCAACGGAAAATGATTCAAATCACCTGTATTTTACCGGATTCCATTACAGTGGACAAGTCCTTCTCGCATCCTGCGCAAACGGCTCCTCCGAAATGGTCAGCAATCTTTCCAATGCGATCGTCACCTACCTGTTTAACATTATCCTGATGCGTCTGGCCGGTGAAGACGGGGTTGCCGCAATTACGATCATCCTGTATGGACAGTTCCTGTTTAACGCGCTCTATCTTGGATTTTCCATCGGCGTCGGTCCTGTTATCAGCTTCAACTACGGAGCCCAAAATAAAAGACGGCTGCAGACTGTCTATAAAATCTGCACCGCCTTTGTATTGTTGTCCTCCGTAATAATCGGGGCATTGGCCTTCTTTTCTGCGGACTTTATCTCCGCCGTATTTGTAGAAAAAGGCAATAATACCTTTTCCCTCACTGCGACAGGATTTGCCATTTTTGCCGTCAACTATTTATTCAGCGGATACAATATTTTTTCCTCCGGCTTATTCACCGCACTGTCCGACGGAAAGACCTCCGCAATCCTGTCCCTGTCCAGAACCTTTGTATTTATTTTTATTTCCCTGCTTATTTTTCCGCAAATTTGGGACATCACCGGTGTCTGGATTGCCGTACCCGTAGCTGAATTTATGACGCTATTTTTGTCCGTCTATTTCCACTTTAAAAACAGAAGAATTTTTCTATAAAATATCAATATGTTCGCCGGACAATGCTTTGTTCATGCTGCGCACCGCACAGAACTTGCCGCACATAGAACAAGTGTCATCGTGCTCCGGCGCACGGTCGTCCCGTATCGCTTTTGCGGTATCCGGATCCATCGCGCACGCCCACTGTGCCTCCCAGTCCAGAGCTCGTCTTGCATCCGCCATCTTATTATCCTGCTCCATGGCGCCTCTTACACCCTTTGCGATATCCGCGGCATGCGCTGCGATTTTCGATGCCATAATTCCCTGCTTTACATCCTCCACATTCGGAAGCGCCAGATGCTCCGCCGGCGTTACATAGCATAAAAATGCCGCTCCGCTGGCCGCGGCAATGGCGCCGCCGATTGCAGACGTAATGTGATCATACCCCGGAGCAATATCAGTCACAAGCGGTCCTAGAACATAAAACGGCGCTCCCTGACAAATACTCTGCTGCACCTTCATATTCGCTTCAATCTGGTCCATCGGCATGTGCCCCGGTCCCTCAACCATAACCTGCACATCCTTCTCCCATGCACGCTTCGTCAGTTCCCCGAGGCGCACCAGCTCCTCTATCTGGCACACGTCCGTGGCATCCGCAAGACATCCCGGACGGCAGGCATCTCCCAGCGAGATCGTCACGTCATACTTCCGGCAAATCTCCAGAATTTCATCGTAATATTCATAAAACGGGTTCTCTTCCCCTGTCATTGTCATCCAGGCAAATACAAGGGATCCTCCCCTTGAAACAATGTTCATTTTTCGTTTGTGCTTTTTAATCTGCTCAATCGTTTTTCTCGTAATCCCGCAGTGGAGCGTCACAAAATCCACGCCATCCTCGGCATGCAGCCTGACGACATCAATAAAATCCTTCGCCGTAAGCGTATCAAGATCACGCTGATAATGAATGACCGAATCGTAAACCGGAACGGTTCCGATCATCGCCGGACACTCCGAGGTCAGCTTTCTTCGAAATTCCGTCGTATCTCCGTGGGACGACAGATCCATAATCGCATCGGCCCCCATATTGACCGCCGCCATAACCTTCTCCATCTCGACATTGTAATCCTTACAATCTCTCGACACACCAAGATTTACATTTATCTTCGTTCTTAACATAGAACCGACGCCTGCCGGATCAATACATGTATGATTTTTATTGGCGCAGATTGCCACCTTTCCCGACGCAACAAGCGGCATCAGCTCCTCCACCGTCATGCGTTCCTTCTCCGCCACCTTTTTCAATTCCTCCGTCACAATCCCTTTGCGTGCCGCCTCCATCTGTGTCGCATATTCTCTCATATCTTTGTCCTTTCTTTCCGCCTGAAATTAAATAGGAAATTTTGTTACTTTTCACAGGTCAGGAATGTGCACTAGCTGCGCATTCCGTGAGAACATGATGCAGGAATGTGGGGCGATTTTTGCGAAGCAAAACTTTAAATATCGCCCCTAATCGTTGCTATGAGCGGCTCTCTGAGCCGCGAATAGTAACAAATTTTCCCTACTCGCCGCGCCGGATACAGATTGCAACTCAATCAACATCCTCTTGTATCCGTGCGCATAAAATCTTTTATCATAGGAAGTTCACAACATTCAACCTCTCACAGCAAGAAAGCGCTTCCTATGATAAAAGACCGCATACATACCTACGGCATATATGCGGTCTGTCGCTCGATCATATATTCCTACGTTGGCATTATCCAAATCAGGTTACGGGTCTAAGCGCCATAGCTTACTCTCAGCCTGCTTACTGCAAGCTCCCCATATTTTCTATTTCTAATTATACGGATTACGCGCGCTTCGTCAAGTTCACGGCGCAAACTTTTTGATTTTTTCGGAATAGTTCAGCCATGAGGTGAGCTGAACTGTTACATTTTTGGCATAATATATACATTCTTACCGCATAGCCGGCGGCAGCGGACGGTTTTTCGCCCAATATTCACTCACCGTAACCTTAATTACCCTAACAATGGATGCCAGCTTATCATCAAATGCAAACTCTTTTCCGGTCTGCGTCCTCATCAAAACAGAAAGTCCCCGTTTCTTCTCTTCCACATCCTCCACAATTTCCGCCGTTCCCTTTCCGAGAAGACTAAAATATGTCATGCCGTATTGACACGCCACCTTTCCCGCAAACGGTTCCACATCACACTCCATCGCAAAAGAAACCCTCGGATTCTTCTGAATTACCTCAAATTTATAGCCGCTCATACCGCCATGAAGATATAAAATCAGTTCCCCGCCCTCAAGTGTGTAGCCGTAATTCATCGGCAGCACGTAAGGCCAGCCCTCATCGCTCATCCCAAGATGCAAAACTTTGCTCTCGTCCAATATTCTTATTATTTCTTTTTGGTCCGTAACTTCAAACTCGCGTCTCCTCATTTGTTCCCTCCAAACTTCTACATTATGGAAAATACCACAAATACAACAAGCCCCAGCGCAATCCTATACCAGCCAAACACCTTAAAATCATGCCTTTTGATATATCCCATCAAAAAACGTATGACAAATACGGACACCAGATATGCGGTCGCCATCCCAATAAGCAGTACCAAAAGCTCCGGCATCGTAAAATCAAAACCAAATTTCACTAATTTCAAAAGGCTTGCGCCAAACATGACCGGAATGGCAAGAAAAAAGGTAAACTCTGCCGCCACCGTTCTTGACACCCCAAACAGAAGCGCTCCCACAATGGTTGCCCCCGAACGTGACGTACCCGGAAAGACAGCGGCAATTAACTGGAATATTCCAATCACAAATGCAAGCTGATATGTAAGCTCCGAAAGCTCTGCGACCTTTGGCTTTTTATTTTTGTTATGCCTCTCAATTAAAATAAACGCTGCGCCAAACACGATAAGCGCCGCCGCCACGGTCTGATAATTGTAAAACAAATCCTCCAGCTCATCATTAAATTTGACGGCAATCAACGCCGGAATACAGGCAACGACAATTTTAAACCATAATTCAAAAATATCTTTTTTTATGTACGCCCCGAATCCCGTCTTTGCCAGCGGACGCTCGTTTCCCTTCTTCCCAAAAGGAAATATCTGGTTCCAAAACAACGCCACCACCGCCAAAATTGCTCCCAGCTGAAT
Source organism: uncultured Roseburia sp. (assembly GCA_947564465.1). Lineage (GTDB taxonomy): Bacteria > Bacillota > Clostridia > Lachnospirales > Lachnospiraceae > Roseburia_C. The sequence continues at coordinate 29,858 of CANOCV010000032.1, forward strand.
AACGACCTCAAACATGCTGAAAAATTCTTCCGACGCATCCAATGTCACCACTTCGTTCAGCAAAATCAAATGTCCCGTACTGCTGATCGGAAGCCACTCCGTAATTCCCTCCACAATTCCAAAGAGAATGGATTTCAACACTTCAATAAAATTTAACTCCATCACTTCATCCTTTCCAATCTATTCCATAAACTCTCCTTGTTTTAAATATATATGTTGCTCAAAGTTTCAATATTAACACACCTCAACTCTTCAAATTTAATACCATAAATATATCTGCAAATTTACTTTGATTATATTGCTCCGTTTGAATGAATTTTTTAACCAAACACCGTCCAAGCCCTTTTCCATGATAACTCTCCAAAAGATATAGAGATTTTAACTCACACTTCTTTTTATCAAGTTCTTTTACGGCAACCGTACCGATTATTTTTTCATTATCAAGCATACACCAAAAAGCCACAAAATATTTTTCAATATCCCGATAAAATCTATGTCTGTCGTCTAAATCCAAAATCCGATTAGATTCCGGCAAACATAGTTTCAAAAAATCAATAAGGATATTCTCGCGCTTTGCATTATATGTCTCGATCCGAAACATCACTTCGAATACCTCCATTCAGCCCACAACGAATCATAAATGCCATTCAACCTATCTATAATCTGCTCGTTAACTTCTACTGTCTTGTCCCCAAAGCGCATACCGCGTTCTCCCATAAAATCTACGCAATACATTAATGTATAGAATAAAAACGCTCTTTTCTGCACATCATTTACCTGCATTTCTTCTAAAATATATGTTACATAATCTGTATCATATCCCAAGTCACGCAGGGCCATATTCGTTAACGCCGCAAAAGTCAGCATATCCCCTGTTCCAATCCAATCTATATCTATAATACCAGATATCCGTCCATTGTAAATCAAAAGATTTTTGCTGCTAATATCGTCTAAATAAGCAATAGGCTTCACACTTGAGAAATAATCTTCCATCTGCCCCATTTGTCCCTTGAGACGTTCCACCTTTTCAATCTCAAAATAGCCGTTTTTGGCAATACGTCCCCTTGCCCTCTCAAGCATCTCATTTACAAACACAGACCACGACCAATTTTTCTCCACATTTTCCAACTTTAATGCAGATACCAATTGCTGAATATGTACAATGTCTTTTGCAATTGCTTTCTTATCCTCATCTTCAAGCTGAGAATATACAACTCCAAGATCTCGGCCTTCCATATACTCTAAAATCAAATACTCATATTCTTCGAATTTTCCTTTGGCAATTACTTTTGGTACAGGTATCTCTATTGATGATAATTTTTCCAGCCAGAAAATGCTATTGTCGTAAGCATTGCATTGGCCACTGCATCTAAAAACATATTTAGCTCCGACACATGCAACAATATAAACAAAATTGCCCCATCCTACCGCGCAGCGCTCTACCATACTTGGTTTTTGGAAAAAAACATTGAAACATATTTGTGAAATCATTTCTTCATTCATTGACGAATTACCGTTCCTTTCCTCTTTCATACAATTATATTTCTGGCAGAAGCTCATAGAGAAGCTGCCTATAAAAATTTCCTCGGCAAATATTTCTCACTTTTCCCGTGTTTATGAAACCATTATTTTCATAAAAGCGTCTGGCTTTTATATTATCCTCTAATATCCATAACCAGATTTTTGCCCCATCAAATAATAATAAACTCTTTCGTCTCTCCAAGCTTCTTCAAATTCCTTTACTCTTTTTGCCGATGTATCCGCATATAAATATTCTACCGGAAAAACATTCGCATAAGCCTGTTTCCATGCTGTCGAGTGAACATAACCTACTATATCTGCATCACTTATATCTGCTTTTACAATTTCCATAAACTCTCCTTATATTGAATATATAATGTCACTCCTAAACTCAAAATTAACACACTTCACGGCAACTGCACCAATTATTTTCCCATCATCAAACACCACGCAGTATATTATTAATTTCTGCCGCTTATTTGCCAAAAATCATTACGGCTTCCAAAAATTTCGTTTGTCAGTGGCAGCCTTTTTAATAAACGAGCCCAAAAGGTATACGAACAGATAGGCTTTAGAGAAACATATGAGGTCACCAATTCCTATTATAAAAACAAATAATTCCATGAAAATTAAAGAACTTGAAGAAAGGATGAAAAGCTTTTTAACAACTGATTTATTTATCTTCCTTGCTATATTGCTTATCCCATATTAAATCCTTGATCGCTATTTTCGTATCGGCGGTTTGTGTCCATTGCGTAGAAAATCCTACTGCCTCTAATTCGTTAACAATGATCTGACCAATCTCTTTTGCTGCTGGTTTGTCAAAATAATTCCCAAATGACAAATAAAGTAAAGTGCTTTCTTCGTTTAAAATATGCTCTAAATCCTGCATGGTATAAAAACAGCATTCATCTATCTTTTCCTTCCAATCCATATTCCATACCATCCTATACTCTTTTTGCAAAATCCGGAATCTATTTTACTATAAAACTTTTCTCATAAACAGTTCCATCGGCTGTTCCATTGGCGTGTTATCAAACAATAAACCACCGCAATCTTTGTATCCCAAATGTCTATAAAGCTTTTGAGAATCTTCATCTACCTGTGTTGAGAGCAAAACCATTTTATACCCCTGCTGCTTCATGTCCTCTTCCCAAAAAGCGAGCGCCTGTGATGCAAATCCCTTATTCCTATATTTTTCATCAACATATATGAGATTCAAAAACGGAAGATTATCCCATATAACACTATAATGCATCAAGCCTACCGGAACCTCTTTTTCCCACATTACATAACCTGTTTTTGTATAAACACGTTTATCATACCCCGCATGATTTACATGCTTATCAATACTCATGACAAAATTCTTATCTTGCTCCTCCATATATTTCACTATCATGTTTATTACCCCTCACGCGATTGATATAAATCTCTTTCGTAGTTATCCCCCGCACACTGCCCTAATCCATCCTGTCACTCCCTGCGGCAGACGCTCGTCATAACACGTTCCGTCATGGTACATTAAATTTGCCTGAATCTGATTGATCAGGCAATGCTGTCCCATCTCCATACCGTAATTGACAGAAGCCACTCCCTTGTCCTCATTTCTAACCCATTTCGGGAAATAGCAAATGCAGTTCTTCATAGTCTCAAGCTCTTCCTGTCTGGGTGCAATGCATTCGTCAAAAGGCGCCATCTCATCATGACGTCCGTGCGCCACAAGCAAATGAATCCGCGCATTCTCTATCTTTTTCAGACTTTCTGCAAAGGGAACATATCCGGACGCAATCGGAATCGCCCCATCAAAATCTTCGGGATAATCCTCAATCATCCTCCATGAAAAATATCCTCCGGAGGATGCTCCCATGATAAATTTAGCGCCGATATTTCCGGCATGCACTGCACATACCTCATCATAAATTGCTTTCACGGGCGCAATGTATTCCTCGTCCCATGAGCCTACTATGGTGTCGTCTTCCAGACGCTTTTCATTGGCAAGCGGGACAATAATGAATGCTCCCCCGCCCATAGCCTCCTGATAGGCTTTCGACGCGTATTGTTCCGCGCCGCAGTACCCAACGCACCTTCTGCCGTCAATCGCACAGTTTAGTCCATGAATCCACATAAGCACCGGATATTTTTGGTCCGCCGGCGCTCCATGCCTTACCGGATCGTATACAAAGTAAGTGATGTCTCCTTTTTCTTTGCAAGAATACACACACTCCTCAAATTCATCCCAATATCCTCCCATCACATAGGAAGTATTGCAACTGATAAAATCATCCTCTTCCAATTCTCCCATCCATGGCGGACAGGGATTCTCCACCTTGGTTTCTTTCGTAAATTTTGGCAGTTTCATGTTCAACCTCTTTTCCGCGCCGTGCGCCACATTATTTGACATCCTCTATAAATAAAATTCCCAATGTTCCCGGACCACAATGACTGGAAATCACGCCTCCTGCCCTCGTTACCAGAATCTCCCGAAAGACCCCCAGCTTCTCTAAGGATTCGCGCACCATTTCCACCGTCTTTTGATCACAGCCCGAATGAGTGATAAACACTCTGTCACGTTTCGCTTTCCTCATAGCCGGCTCCAAATCCCTTGCATAAGCCGCCAGCGCTTTTGACAGACTTCCCCGATATTTCTTACTACTGTGCATTTTACCGTTCTCCACCACGATCATCGGATGCAGATGCAAAGTACCGCCAAGCATTGCCGCCAAACCGCTGCACCTTCCTCCTCTGTGCAGATACACCAGCGTATCTACCACAAAGCTTGCCCGCACAAGAGGTCTCAACGTCTCTATCTTGTCTACAATTTCTCCGACATCCTTTCCTTCCTTCGCCATAATAGCAGCTTCTACGACCAAATGCCCGATTCCCGTGGAAAGATTTTCGGAGTCGATCACCGTCACCTTATCCGCAATCCCCATTTCTTCAGCAGCCAGCCGCATGACATTTCCCGACGTGGACATTTGACCGGATATAGAAAAACAGATCAGTTCGTCACCTTCCGCATACACTTCCTCAAACAGCTTTAACGCGCTCTCCATAGAAGGCGCAGAGGTTTGAGGCGTTGTGCCGTGTTCATCGGACCAACGGTAAATTTCCTCCGGTTTGATATCCTTTCCATCTTCATACTCCTCCTCTCCCAACAAAATATGAAGAGGCAAAATCACTACTTCATATTTTTCCAAGAGTTCCTGTGACAGATCACAGGTACTGTCCGCTATGATTCGTACCATATGTTTCCTCCCTTTCTGATCCATTCTCATACCGCCTGCTGCTAGTACAACGAATAACTAGCCT
>CANOCV010000033.1 GCA_947564465.1 uncultured Roseburia sp.
CCTGCCCGGAGGGCTTTTTATATCATAGGAAAGTTATAGACTTTAACACTTCACTCCAACAAGGTCTTTCCTATGATATAAAAAAAGCAGACAACAATTTCCTGCTGTCTGCCCCGCTTTCATTACACATATCAAAAAATTTCAAACACTTATCCACATTTTTCCTGAAGTATCTCATGCAGCGCATTCGCACTGCTTGTATGGCTCCGCACCACATCCGTATTGCTTTTTCCCGCCTCCTCAACCGCACATTTTACCATCTTGTGAGAAACCGTATTCGTAAACAGAACAATTAAGTCCGGGCTTCCGATCTGCTTTCCCATATTTGCCGGCATCTGTGTAAACACCTTTGCCTTACAACGATGCTCCTTGCAAATTTTTTTATACTGACAGACCATTCTGTCATGACCTCCGATAATCACTACGCTCATATGTATCCCTCCGTTGGTTAGTTAATTCTAACTATTATCAATTATATCTAACCAGAACGTTTTGTCAAGATAATTTTCTTATATATCCGTCGTCAAATAACATTTTCCGATACGGAATCGTGCGTCTTTTAATATAACTAAACACAAACGCCGCACCCAAGGCTTATTTCATCTCAGGTGCAGCGTTCCCTTCTGCTACTTCGTAATCTTTATCTTGATTGTCTTCTTTTTGTTGCTTCCGTCAGTTGCGCGTGCCGTTATCCTAACTGTCTTTCCCTTACCGGCTTTCTTCGTCTTCACAACGCCTTTTTTCGTTACCGTTGCGTATTTCGTATTGCTGCTCTCCCACTTCAGCGTCTTATTGATCTTCTTGGTTGAAGCTTTCGGCGTCACGGTCGCCTTAATCTTTACTTTCTTCCCGGCTTTCACCTTCGTTGCGGATGCTTTCAACACGATCTTCTTTACGGCCTTTTGCATAAGCTTAATCTTATACTCTGCCGTCTTGCCGCTTCCGTCGTTTGCTGTCGCAATCACCGTCACCGTCTTATTCTTTCCGGCCTTCTTCGTGGTGACAAGTCCCGTTTTAGCGTCAACCGCTGCATATTTTGCATTTTTATCGGCCTTAATCGTCCATGTCACAGAAGAATCCGTTGCATTTACCGGCGCCACAGCCGCAGTCAGCTGAATCTTCTTACCTGCCGCAATCTTCTTTGAAATTCCGCTGATTGTGATTCCGGTTACTTTTACAGGGGAAGCTTTCACCGCCTCCCACTGCGCCACAAGCGTTATATTTCCGTTTACCGCTGCCGCAAAATCGTATGCCCTGCCTTCCAGATACCAGCCCTTAAATACAAATCCGTTTCTTGTCGGCGCCGCCGGCTGGCTTGCTTTGGCTCCGGCCTCTACGGTCTGCGCCGCTACCGCCGTTCCTCCGTTGCTGTTAAACGTTACGGTATAGTTCACTTCAAGCTTTGTCCACTTCGCATATACTACCAGATCCGTTACCTGCGTAAGCGGGACTCTGGTAAGTCCTGTCCCAAGCGTAAACTCAGGCGTTGTATACCAGCCGTCAAACCGCCATCCGTCACGGCTCGGGATCATCAGACGCATTTCCTTTTCCTCTTCAAAGGTCCCGGGAACCGTTTCGTCTCCGTACAATACATATGTGATGTTGTGGATTCTCTTTTGCGTCTCTTCATCAAGGTTCCATTTTGCATACAGCGTGTAATCCGTCGTCGCATCCTTTGGAATCTCTGTAATTCTCGTTCCCTCTTCAAAGTCGCTTGTCGTATACCAGCCTAAGAACTCGTGGTCGTCATAGACCGGATCTCCCAACACTGCCCCGACGCCCTCTTCATAGTAGCTTGGAAGCGTATCCGGACGGGTGCCCCCGTTTACAATATAAGTAATCCTGTGTGTCTTTGCGCTCGGATCTCCTGCCTTCGTCCATGAAGCGTATACCGTTACTTCTCCGATTGTTCCTGTATTGACAGACCGGATTCTCTTCGTATGCGCCTCGTCCTCAAACCAGCCGTTAAAGATGTATCCCTCTTTCGTTGCATCCTGCAGCATCGTCATAACTTCATACAAATATGTATCCGGATTGTCCGCATTGTTTACACCGCCATCCAGTACATAATGGATCGGGTAAACATTTCTTGTATAGTAGAGATACAGCTCAAGCGACCCGTCCTCAGCTATGGTTCCGCTTGCGGTCTCCCTGCTCTTCTCCTCATCATAAGTAAATCCCGGACGGTCCGGCGCTTCAGCCGTCACCGTATCGCCAACCTTTCCTACAATGGTCTGACGGTCTGCGCGGTTGTAATCATCCTGCGCTCTGTTCTGCTCATAGTAGAATACCGTATAGGCTGCTTCTCCCTCCGAAAGCTGCTGCCATTTCGCATGCAGAACAATATTGCCTGTCTGCGTATTGGTAACTCGCGTTACAATATTGTCATCCTCGTCATACCATCCTTCAAACGCATATCCGTCCTTCGCCGTTGTACCCAACGGCTGAAGTCCAACGCCGTATACATACTCCGTCTTATCCTTTGCAGGCTGTGTGCCGCCGTCCGTCTCGTATGTTATGGTATACACATTTCTGTCGTAATAAAGCTCTAATGCTAAAGAACCGTCTGCCAGCACCTCTCCGCTTGTTTTGCTCTTTGCACTGTTAAGCGTAAAGCCGACAAGCGCCTGTGGCGTTACCGTTATCGTCTTTCCGACCTCGTCCTGTCCCTCCGTTGTATCTGCTTCCGAAAGCACATACTCGCTCTTTGCCGTATTCTCTCTGTAATATCTGATTACATAATTTGCATTTAACCGCTGCCACTGTGCAGTCAGCCTGATATTCGCGTCGACTCCCGCCGCAAAATCATATTTCGCATTTCCGTGGTACCATCCCAAAAACTCATATCCGTCTCTCACCGGAGCCTTCGGCTCACTGACCGTCTCTCCCTCTGCAACCGTCTGCGTTACTACCTCTGTTCCGTCTGCATAGTCAAAAGTTACTATAAATGTTTTCTTCTCACCCGGGTCCGGCATTGTCGTTTCATGAATGCCGCTTCCGCTCTGTGTTACCGAAAAGTTTTCCGCCTCATTTTTCAAAAGCGCTCCGCCGTATTCCGCTACGCCGAGATTTTCAATTGTGGCCGTACCGCTTGAATTTCCGCGAATAAATACGCCGTCTGTGGTCGCACCGTAAATGCTGTTGTCTTTGATATTAAGGCCTGAAATCGTATTCCAGTTATCAATCAAAACACCCTCGTAAGAGCAATCATATAATGTATTATTCCTGATATCAAAAACCGCCGTCATCGGCTTCTTGGTCGCCCAGATCCAGATTGCGCCCACCTGATAATCATAATCACAGTGGTAGGAACCACATCTCACAAGCACATTATTGCTGACTGTTGTTGTGCCGGTAAAACCGTTTGGCGTATCATAATCCGTTCCGACACAGATTCCGGAACCGTTGTTGATGGAATCGGATACATGATTGTATTCCACCTTATTGCCCGATCCTCCGTAAAGTGCAATTCCGTTTGCAAGCGTAGGGCACTGTACTGTATTGTAAGCAATCGTATTGTTACAGCTGTCCCCCTGCCACGGCCAGATTGCGATACAGTCGTCTCCTGTGTTGCGCAGACTGTTATTGCGAACCGTCGCATTATTTGTCGCCGAACAGAGATTAATTCCGTCGGCATATGTATTGCGGATACGGCAGCCCTGTACCACCAGATTTGTCGTATTATAGCTCCAAAGCCCCACTTTTACGTGCTCTATCCAAATATTTTGAATCGTCACATTCGTCGCGTAGCCTGTTCCCTCAAATGCCGCCAAATCACCCGCGTCATCGCGCACCGTAGATACGCCCGTCATTGCGAAGTCATAGAATTTGCATGTTCCCTGATAATGGAACGAAGCTCCCGCACCGTAAAGGTTCGAATACCACATTCCGGCTCCCCGTATTGTCACGTCACTGACATCAAAGGATTTCTTTTCAGGAAGGTCAAACGTACCTGCCGGAATCCAGACCTCCTTGCCCTGGCTCTTTGCCGCCTCTATACACTTAAGTATAGCCTCCGAATCGTCTTTTCCGTCGTCCGCCACTGCACCGTAATCGGTGATGGATAAACTGTCTGCCGTTTTTGTAAGCGCCGCATCCACCATCTCGCATTCTATGAAATCTATCGTATAGTAGGAAGCCGTGTCTCCCGCGTCCTTTTGCAGCCTTATCTTCGTTCCCGCCGGAAGCGTACCGTCCGGAAAGAATGCGCGCGTCTCATCAAAAAAGCGGTGTCCCTTGCCCTGACCCGGGCTGTTTGTATACGGATAGGAGCCGTAAATCCATGCATATTTCGAAGTCAATGCCAGATCCTGTGAATCCTTTCCGTTCACATACAGGCTCAAATTCGCGTCAACGCCGGCTCCGTCCGCACTGTCCGGCATGTTATAACGCACTACAAACGCGTTCGCCGGCTTGGTCAGCGTAAACTCGACATAGTCCCCTGTATTTGCAAGCTTTACCGCCTGACGTCCGCTTGCCTCCGACTGGATATCGGTTAAATATTTCGTACTCTTCGGAAATATCTGGGCATTGGTAGCCGCGCTCTCCGCCTCATACGTCGTGTATGGCAGGGCCGCTCCGGCTCCGCTCAAATCTACGTCATATTTTAAGTCAGGATTTACCCCGACATCTCCTCCTCCGATATCTCCTCCGACATCCCCGGCCGTAGCCTCGTCTGCCGCTTCCGTATTATCATATTTATCTCCTGCCGGTGTAACATAGACGCTGCTGTTGTCCGAAATCTCAACCTCGGCTCTGTTTGCATTTCCGTCGTTAAAGATTACATTAAACGGAAAAGCGGAAGCCTCCTTTGGCACAATGATTTTCCACCAGTTTGTTCCCTTCTCCGGCGCCTCTGTCGCTTTTGTTCCCGGCCACGAGGAGCCGATCGGCATCTCATTGGCATAGACATATCCATATACATTCAGCCATCCCTTGCTGTTTTTAAAGTATACGGTCGTCGCCTTGCTTATATCTCCCATTCCCTCGGAAATCTCCGCCTCATTTACCGTCTCGTAAGCGCCTCCCGAAGCCGTTATATGCGTATTATTCTTGCTGCTGACCGCAAGCTCTACTTTGTTTGCCGCAGAACCGTCATGGAAAATAATACTAAATGCCTGATCCGTACTCACCGTGGCTTTCCACCAGTTCGTCCCTTTTTCCGGCGCCGTTACCGCCTCTGTTCCCGGCCATGCCGAGCCTACATCTGCGCCGTTCGCATAGGCGTATGCGTAGATTTTACTCCAGCCCTTGCTGTTTAAAAAATACAGGGTTGTCTCCCCTCCTGTTTCACTGCCGCTTCCGCCGCCGACACCGGCCGCCGTCTGCGCCGCCTGTGCGCTAGAAAATTTCTCCCCGTCCGCCGTGATATACACGTTGCTTGTATCCGTAATAAATGCATCCGCCTGATTGTTGTCTCCTCCGTCATTGAAAATCACATTGAACGGTTCATTGGACGCATTCATCTGAACTGTAAGCTTCCACCAATTTTCGCCTTTCTCCGGCGCCGCCGCTGCTGCTGTCCCCGGATACGCGGTTCCGGCAGGCGCGTCATTTATATATATATATCCGTATATGCTGCTCCAGCCCTTACTGTTCAAAAAGTATAAGGTCGTCGTATCGCCGGAACCCCCGACTCCCATTGCCGCTTCCGCAGCAGAAGACGAAGCATAGCTCTTGTCATTTTCCGTTGTAAGATATACATTATTCCGATCATTAATGTAAGCTGTCACTCTGCTTGTCTCGGAACCGTTATCCGTAAACATAATATTGAATCCCTGCACCGATGCATCATACGGCACGTTAATTTTCCACCAGTTACTTCCCACCTCACTTGCCGCTTCCGCCGATGCTCCCGGCCACTCTCCAAACACATTAGAATTCACACCGTCAATCCATCCGTGAACCTTAATGTTGCTCCAACCGCCTGTATTCAAAAAATACACGGTTGTCGTCCCCTCTGCGTACGCCTTAACCGGTTCCGCTGTAACCAGACCGGATATCAGCATACAGAAGGAAAGAACATATGCAACTGCTTTTTTTAACCATCTGCCCTTCCTCATGATTATGTACCTCTCTCTCTACCTTTTCTCTATGGTTAACCGATTAACCGCATCTCTAATATAGTCCATAATATGAAAATTGTCAATGCGTTTTCCGGTCAAAAAAAATATCTCTCTTCTGCACAAATTTGTCCCCGGCTTTTCTGTCAAAATTACACAAAAAAGAATCCCGCTGTCGCAGGATTCTTTTTATATATCTTTTTACTCGTCGGCACGGAGTACCGTCTTGATCACACGCATCGCACATTCCTGAAGGTTTCTCAGTGTTACTACTCCGGCAAACTCCTCATCCTTCTTATAATAGGAATTTAAGATACACTCAATATCTTCATCACCGCCCGGCATAATCAAATCATTGCCGGCATAGATACACATTGCAGGCGAGGATGACGGATAGACAATATCGTTACAGAAGAGCTTTCCGAAATCCCCCGTTGTACCCCAATCGGTCATTACAACACCATTAAATCCCCATTCGTCTCTCGCAATCGACATAATGAGCTCACGGCTGTTTGCCGTATGCGTTCCATTTGCCAGGTTATACGACGTCATAATGGACATCGGCTGAGATTCCTTGACTGCGATCTCAAAGCCCTTCAGATAGATTTCACGCAGCGCACGTTCGGAAACATGCACATTCGCATACATCCGGTTATCCTCCTGATTATTCACAACAAAATGTTTAATCGTCGTTCCCACGCCCGGATACGACTGTACCCCAAGCGTATCGGCGGCAGCACATCTTCCCGAAAGCAGCGGATCCTCCGAATAGTACTCAAAATTTCTGCCGCAAAGCGGATTCCTGTGAATGTTCATTCCCGGAGCCAGCCACAGCGTAATCCCAAGCTCCTTCATCTCTTCCCCGACAATCTTTCCTGCATCCCTTATCAGCTCGAGATCCCAGGTCTGTGCCAGTGAACTTGCAATCGGAATTGCCGTACAATACTGATAGTAGTCGACAACCTCCTTATCCTTCGGCGTCTCGTAAGGAAGGCTCGCCATATTTCCCCAGCCTCCTAAATACGTGCCCTCTTTATCGGTCTGAAAATGCGGCTCCAAGCGAAGTCCCGCCGGTCCGTCCGCCATCACAATGTTGCGAATTCCTCTGTCAGAAAGCAGACCTGCCGTCGTCTCTCCCGCCGCACCCGGAACGGTTGTGGACGCCGCGCCGATAATGGATTTCCCTCTCTCATCGCGGATAATTCTCCCCACACACAGCTCCGCCAGCTCTTCCGGCGTCAGCTGCGCAACAAGCTCCTCCAAAGAATGCTTCTTTGATCTGACATCCTCAAGCGTAATACAAGCGCTCTCCGATGTCGTATACGGCTCTGTCTCGATTTTGCTGTAAACTGCCGTCTTCGTCTGAATCTCTTTTGCGGAAATCGTAAGAATACGATCCGTAGCGGCTTCGGATGCCTTTAATACCGTTTCCGGCTTTACAAGCTCTTTGATCTTCTCCTTCGGCTGCATATGATTTGCAAGCTGCTCCGTCACAATTTCCTCCGCCAGCCTCAGTATTCCCTCCGGCTTTGTATTTCTCGAACTGTTTCCGACACGGACAACATAATCGCCCGGCTCTAAGATCCACGCTGCCCGCTCCTCGTCGTAGGATGCAAGGGATGCTGCCGTAAACGCAATATCTACGGTATCCTCTTCGCCCGGCATAAGCTTTCTCGTCTTGGCAAATCCCGCAAGCTCCTGATACGGCTTTTGCAGCTTTCCTTCCGGCGCCGAAACGTAGACCTGTACTACTTCCTTTCCGGCATAGGCCGTCCCGGTATTTTTTACTCTGGCCGCAACATGGACAACGCCGTCTTTCTTTTCCACCGATACGGTCTCCGTTTCAAATTCCGTATAGGACTTTCCGTACCCGAAGCAATATGCCGGTTCTACGTCAAACGTATCAAAATAGCGATATCCCACAAAAATACCGTCTGTGTAATCATCGTCATTGACATTGCCGTTGTTATGGCTGAATGTCCGAGACGACGGATAATCCTCATAATTTTTTGCCCATGTGTCACTTAGCTTGCCCGACGGCGTTTCCTTTCCAAGCAACACGTCAGAAAGCGCCTCGCCTCCGATATTGCCAAGCTGCCCCATCAGAAGAATACTGCCTACTCCGCCGATTTCCGTGATTGTCTTTATATCAATAATGCCGCCGATATTCAAAACAACAATCACATGCGCATAGCTTTTCGCCAGCGTCTCAATTGCCGACTTCTCCGAATCCAAAAGCTGATAATCCCCTTTTTTATTGTAACGGTCCCTTCCCTCTCCGGAATCCCGTGACAATACATAAACCGCAATATCGGTATCGGACGCCGCAATATCGTCTTTCGTTATCTCCGGTACATCGGGCTCCTCAAACGCATGCGTAAACGTGTGTATCATTGCCGGAAGCCCTGTCTTTTTTGCAAGACCGTCAAGCATCGCCTGGTATTCCTTTTTCGCATTTTCCAATACATCGTCATAGCGGCTCAGCCACTCTTTAGTTGTAACCGTAAATCCTGCAGATTTCAAGCCCTCCTCTACACAGACATTTTTTCTGGTATTGACCTCGCCGGAACCGCTTCCCCCCTGAACGGTGGCCCTTGCCCCGTTTCCATATAATGCAATCTTCCCTGCCTGCTTCAACGGAAGCGTCCCGTCATTTTCCAAAAGTACCGTACACTGAGACGCAATTTTTCTTGCACGCTCTGCATTTCTTCTTTCTCTTTCACTGATTTCGCCGTTTAAAGATGCACTGTATGTTATCATTTTCCTTCTCCTTTCACATACTTTAAAAATTCTTCCGCTACAAGCTTCATCGCATCCTCTGCCTGAGGATAATCCCCGATTTTATCCATAAATGCATGATCCATACCGCAGTAACGAACCATTCTCACAGGAACGCCCGCCTTTGCAAGCTTTCTGCCGTATGCCTCCCCTTCTAAGCGCAGATAATCATACTCTGCATTGATAATAAGAGCCGGAGGACTCATTGTTACATCCTTTGCCAAAATGGGAGACACATACATATCTCTCGCCTTTTCTCTATAATCTTCCCCCAAATACAGCGTTGCCACACGCTCAGGTTCCATTCCTACCGCCATCACTGCCGGATAAATATATGCAAAATGCGAACCCACCTCATACTCCTTCAAATCCCATACGTATTCTTCCGATCTGAGATATGCCATATTTACAGTCGGATAGAGCATAGCCTGAAAGGAAATGTATCCGTTATCCTCTTTTCTGTCACGCAGAGCACAGGCTGCGGCCATATTTCCTCCGGCGCTGTCTCCGCATACACCGATTTTCTTAGAATCAATCCCAATCTTCCCCCCCTGCTCGTATGCCCACTTTACCACATCATAATTGTCATGAAATCCCGCCGGATAAGGATGCTCTGGAGCAAGCCTGTAATCTACGGACAGCACTACCGCATCCGCATACAGCGCAAGCGCCTTACAGGGGTTCTCCACACACTCCGTCGTTCCTCCAAAAAAGCCGCCGCCATGAAAGAATACCATACAAGGCCTTATTGCTTCACCGGAAGGTGCATATTTTAATACCCGTATCTTTCCTTCACTGCCCTCAATATAGATCTCTTCTTTTTGAATTTCCCCATGGGTGACATCCTTGTTGGGATAACCCATAACGTTTCGCATCACCGTGAGCCATTCCGCCCCCTCCGGCATCTTTTCCGGCCCGCCTTTTTCCTCTTTTCCTTTTTTAAGCAACTGAAAAACACGGACATCCAAGTCTCCCGGCGCATAATCTTCCATATAACGCAGTTCAATTGACTGTCCGTGCATATTCGTGATAATTTCACTTATCATTTTCCCCACCTCACATGCTCATGCCAGACAAATCCTTTTTGTTGTCTCAGTAACTTAGTAAGATGAGTATAATTTATTTTTTAACTTTTGTCGTTTTCTTCTGTGACATTATATGTCAATTTTGTGACTTCTTATGCAACCGCTCCCGCTCAGCTTTCCTATACTCTCCGGGCGTCTGCATATAAACAGCCGTAAAAGCGCGAATAAATGCCCTGGAATCCCCAAAACCGCAGTCCAAAGCAATCTGCAAAACGGAATCCTCCGTCGTCATAAGCTTTTTATACGCCGCTGCCAGACGCAGCTTCGTCAAATATGTCTTAAAACTCACTCCCGTATAACGCTTTATTAGTCTTGAAAAATGTTCTCTTGAAAAATGAAAGTGCGCCGCAATCTGCTGCTCCGTCAGCTGCATATAGTAATTTTCTCTAAGCCATGTCAGGATTTGATAAATATTTCCCAAATTCTTTTCCTCCTGCCACGAAACGTATTCGGATCTTTTCTCCGCAAAAAACGTACAGAGAAAATACATCATCTGCCATGCCAGCGCCTGCACCCGCATATAATCATAGCCCTGTATATCTGAACCAAAGATTGCTCCCAGCGCTTTTACCGTCTCAATCAGCTCATCCCTCTCTTTTATGTCACGCAGCACGAAATATGTCGCGTCCAGCGCCGGATATGCATTTTTAAAAAATTCATAAGGCAAAAGCACCGTAGTTGCGCGCACGGCTTTGGGCGCCGCACTCTCACATACAAGCGGAACAATCCTGTGTATCTGACCGCTGTTAATCACAATCAGTTCTTCTTCATGCAGTTTCTGATACTCGCCATTGATATAAAATTCAATTTCACCAAGCCAATTATAAGTTACCTCCACACTGCGGTGCCAATGTTCGGAAAATTCCATAATAGATCCGTTTTTGTGATTTCCCACAAATACGGGCATATCTTCCCTTGTATGCACCAGCTCATGCTTTGGAACAAAAAAGCTGCCCCCTCTGTCCATATCGTTTTGCCCGAAAAAGCTTTACTTTTTAGAACAATGGTCTTTCAGCTGTTCCGCCAGCTTCACGGAGCTTTGAATCGTCGCTGTAAGCTGTTCCATCGCCGCCGACTGATCCTCCGTAATCTCTAACGTATGGCTGGAATTCTGAAGCGTCGCGGAAATCTTCTCGTCAATCTGCTTATTCAGCTCTGTCACCTGCTTCGTCGTCATCTTCGTATTTTCCGACAGCTCCTGAATGGAATTGGCAACCACCGCAAATCCTCTTCCGTCATTTCCAAGACGCGCCGCCTCTATGGAGGCATTCAAACCGATCAGCTTTGTCTTGTCCGCAACCTTCGCAATAGCTTCCAGAATGGAACCGATTTCGCGTGTCAAATCATTGATCCCTTCGATCTCACCGCCCAGCTTCTGTTGACTGTCCGTAATTGTCTGTGCCGACTCCGCAAGCATCTCTATGGTAGAAGAAATCTGCAGGAAATTCTCTGCAAGCGCCGATGAAAAGTATTCTGTCTCCAGCTTGTTATATCCGCTCTCCGCCATGGAATTAACAACAATAAAAACAATCCGCGCCAATGCATCCGCATTATGGTCCGTATCTTCCTGCAATGGCAGGCCGCCAAGCACCGTACCGATGTGACGTCCTTCTACAATAACAGGTACTGCAAATTCTACCATTCCCGTATGATCCTCTCCCACATGTGGCTTGCCTGACCGCGATGCCTGATTAATCAGAGAAGAAACATTCAAAGAATCAATATAATCACGATGGCGGGACGGCCTTGTCACTTCCCGTCCGCTTCTGTCCACTGCCATCGCTGCACATTCCATTACAATCGTAATGTTGTCTAAAAATTCCTGTAATATCTTGATATCTATAATATCTGATATCTCCAATGCCTCTAAGTCTATAGTTCCTGTTGAATAATCTACCATCTAGTCCACCTTTCCTCTCTTTTACCACCACACAGCTATAAAATTTTACTACATACAGTATAATATATGTTTGGTTTTTTGTCAATTTTTGTGCACTTTCGCCAGTATTGTTTGACCTACATTCTCCTCAACCCTTTCGGATAATGATTCTTCATCACGGTTCCCGCAAGCTTTCCCCAGCCGATTGAATAGCCGTCTACCGTGATCAGATTCCAGCCCGCGTCTCCCTCCCACGGGAAGGTCTGCCCGCTTAAATATAATTTAATTTCACTGTCTCCGGATTTGAGGTCACAGCAATACTTTACCTCCTCCCTGCCAAGCGCAAGCGCAAGGGCGTGAGACGGCTCAAAACGGTTCTTTTTAAGCGTTCCCATATGCCATCCCGGCCGCAGTACCTTAAGCCCGCGCAGCAAGGGCATTTCTTCCGGAATCAGATATAGCTGCTCACCGAACAGCAGGAACTTTCCTTCCAGCTGCGTCTTTAAATATTTTTCTTCAAACTCTATGTATTCTCTACACTCTTTTTTAGAAATTCCTTTCTCCATGCCGCCCGGACTTTGGGAATCCGCTTTTTTCTCCGCATCCCCCGCTTTCCGCAAAACCGCTGCAAAATGCCCCTCGCCCTTAATCCGATGCGGCCAAAGGCGGACGGTTTGTCTCGTCTCGTCCGTCACTGCCAAAATTCCGGGGGACATTCCGTCTAAAAGAGGCGCCTGCTCCACTTTAAAGTCACGGTGACGCTTCAAAAAGCTCCCGATACTTCCCTCATTTTCCTCCGGTGCAAAGGTACAGGTCGAATATACCATGTGCCCGCCCGCACGAAGCATTCCGGCGGCACAGTCTAAGATTTCCTCCTGCCGCCGTGCGCACAGTTTTACATTTTCAAGGCTCCATTCCTTTGCAGCGTCCTCATTTTTACGGAACATTCCCTCTCCGGAGCACGGGGCATCCACAAGAATTTTATCAAAATACTCTGCAAAGACCTCGGAAAGCTTCTGTGGCGTCTCATTTAATACAAGCGCATTTCTTATCCCCATCCGCTCTATATTCTCGGATAAAATTTTAGCGCGCGCCGGATGAATTTCATTGCAGACAAGAAGCCCGCCGCCCCCCAACGCCGCGCCAAGCTGCGTACTCTTGCCTCCCGGCGCCGCGCACAAATCAAGTACGCGTTCTCCCTCCTGCACGTTAAGCAGTCCGGCCGGAAGCATGGCGCTCGGCTCCTGAATATAATACAATCCGGCATCATGATACGGATGCTTTCCCGGATAATCCTCTCTTCCGTAATAAAATCCGTTTTCCTCCCACGGCACTTTTGTCAAATGAAACGGCAGCCCCCGCACAAATCTTTCCCCGTCTGCTTTATTTGGATTTATACGCAGCGCCTGATACTTTTCTCCCCGATAACTCTCTTCAAATGCCGGATATTCTTCTCCCAATATCTCCTGCATTCTTTCGGTAAACTCCTTCGGAATCATATTCTTTCCTTTCCAAGCCGTAATTCTTAACGCTTTAAACGGTAGCAGAGATTTCCCATACCGCCTGCTGTCTCTAATATTCCCTCGGCTACCATCTGCGCCAGCAAATGCTTCGCCCTCGGATGTTCCATATCTAAAAGTTCCTCAATCTCTGCCGTCCGCGCCTCTCCCGCAACCGTCACATAATCAATGACCTGTTGTCTGCGCAGCTCATAAATCACCTGCCTGGCCGCCTTCTTCGTATCCTTTGTCTTCTTAACCAAACCATTCTTTGAGACTGCGGGAGCGTTTTTTGTCCGAAGCGGGACGGATTTTCTTTTTGACACAGAAATAGATATCTGAGTCCGTTTTGGCTCCAGCTGCTCACTGATCCTCGGCAATGCAAATCCGCACCTGCGCCAATGCTCATAAACCTTTGATATCCCCCGTCCATCTCCGTTCCCGACACGAATTAGGTGAAACATCTGTATTAATACAGGATGTATCGGATTGGCCGGACCCCCTTGCTTTGCCTGCTCCCTGTCCACCCCGAAACAACCCGGATTTTCAAATGTAATCCGGCTGCCCGATTTGGACACAAGCACTCCCTGCTTTTCCCGGTAGTCCGCATGGACAAGACAGTTCACAAGCAACTCCCGTATTGCTCTATGAATCGGCGTCTCATCTGACGGATATTCTCTTTTGTATGCCTCGGGAACTCGTATTCCGCATTTTAATCTCCGGTACACAAGAGAATAAAAATCAAATAAATTTCCGCTCCAGTCTCCGGTGTCCGACGCAATCACGGTTTCTGCAATTCCATCCTTCCTCATTTCCTGGTAAAACAGGGCATAGCACGGATACTGCCGTACAATTTCTTTTTCCCTCCCAAACATCAACAGTCCGGCCGCTGTGGGGCGGTACACGCCGTCATCACAAAGACGCAGCGCATGTATTCTCTCAAGAAACAACGAATCCTCAAGGCTTTGCCAAAGATGCCCGGGGCGCTTCTTCTCCATGCAGCGGCGGAATCGCAAAACACTTCCCTCACATAATGCATGTATATCCATATCACTTAAGAGCGTCTCATCTTCCCATCCCCCCTGTGCGTCCTCTAACATCTTGTCTATCTCCGCTCTGCTGCAGTGATAGTCTCCCTCCCCGTCCCGCCGATAGGTTCCACTGTAAATATCTTCTCCGATATAAACCGGCCGCTCATTCGGTGCAGCCTTCGGTACATAAATTGCAATGATACTCTTTCCGTCAAGCTCCACAATCCGTACGTGCTCCTCCTGCAGAATATTGTTGCTGACAAAGTGCTTATCGCGAATAATATCCCAAAATTCCCTGACGTAACGCTTTGGCTCCGGCAGATTATGTATCAAAAACGACTTATCCTTTTTCTCCTCCACGCCAAGCAGAAGAATCCCGCCAAACGTATTGGCGAAGGCGGAATAAGTCTCCCAAAGGCTGTGCGGAAGACCTCCCAATGCCTTCTTCGCCTCAATCCGGTTGTTTTCCCTGTAAGATTCCAGTCTGTCCAAATCAATGATCTCATGCATAAGGATCTCCTCCCGTCCTTACTCCCGTTTCCCTCGAATCCTCTCTATCTGCTCCCTCGTCTCCTCAGAAACCGCATCAAACAGATAACTCTTCCCCGACGGCTGCGCCGTCTTGTATTCCGCATCCGTGCTTTCATTTGCCAGGCGGATCTCCTCCGCCAGTTCTCTTGCTGAAATCAGCGCACACCCTGCGCCCCTGATAATAATCTGCTCAAGCCCGTCCGAGGTCGCTACCGTGACATTGTATTTCCTGCCGTTTTCATGCGCAAATTTCTCAATATACTGATCTGCCGTCTCCGCCTCCCTCGTAAAAACCACATGTATGTTGTGGTAATCATAGATTTCCGTTTTATGCCCCTGCACGCGGTAGGCGTCAAACACCGCAATCAGACTACAACCCTTTATTCCCTGATAGTTACATAAAATATCAAGAAGCCTGCCTCTTGCGCCGTCAATATTGATATCTGCCAGCTCCTTTAGCTCCTTCCATGCAAATATAATATTATAGCCGTCCACCAAAAGATATTCCCCCTCCTTCTTTGACGGCTGATATGTCCGCACGACGGGCGAAGCAGACGCTTTCTGTCTTTTCAGAACACCGTTTTTCGTCCTGGGCTTGTCCTTGCTGTTTGCCTGAAATGTCCGCTCCAAAATCGCATCAATCTCCTCGGTTCCGATAAAATCATCCACTCCGGTGCGATTTTCTCTTCGAAACGGATTCTCCTGTATGCCTGCATTCTGCTGCGCATACGCGGCCTCCACATGCATGTAATCAAAAACCTTATCCCAGGCTACCACAAAACCGGCGCCATGCGCACAAAAAACGGAGTCCGCCGTGTTCTCCACGTCGCACAGCGCGTCATATCCGATCTCCTCCATAACTTCTTCGGTATTATGACAAATCGCATAGCCAAAAAAGTCCAAATCTATATGCCCTTCTCCCCGGGAATAAGCAATGACCTGCCTGGCATAATCCCTGATACAGGCAAACGGCGCGTTTCCTGTTAAAATAGCGTGGCCGTCCTCTATCAGCGGCGCATCTATTTTTCCGTGCATCTTTTCAAGATCCGTCATTGCCCTCCCGATAAACTGCTCGGGAATCTGCAGACGAAACTCATAATAAGGCTCTAAAAGCACATTCTTTGCCTGCATCAGCCCCTGCCTTACCGCACGGTAAGTCGCCTGACGAAAATCTCCGCCTTCGGTATGCTTCTGATGCGCACGCCCGCCAACCAGCGTGATTTTCATGTCGGTAATCGCAGAGCCTGTCAGCACTCCCTTATGTTCTTTTTCCCTCAGATGCGTTAAAACAAGCCTCTGCCAGTTTCTATTGAGAATATCTTCACTGCATTCCGTCTCAAATACAAGACCGCTGCCCGCTTCCAGCGGTTCCATCAAAAGATGTACCTCCGCATAATGGCGCAGAGGCTCAAAATGCCCTACCCCCTCGACGGTATCGCTTATCGTCTCCTTATAGACAATACTTCCGGCTCCGAATTCTGCATCCATCCCGAAACGCTCTGCAATTAAACGCTTTAAAACTTCAATCTGGACTTCCCCCATAAGCTTGGCCAAAAGCTCCCCCGTCGCCTCATTGTACACGATATGAAGCTGCGGCTCCTCCTCCTCCAGCTGGCGGAGCCCAGGCAGCGCCTGCGCCGCATCGCATCCGTCCGGCAAAAGTATCCGATACGTTAACACCGGCTCCAAAACGGGAATTGTCAGACCACATTCCGCCCCAAGCCCATCGCCCGCCTGCACGTCAAAAAGCCCCGTCACCGTACAGATTCCTCCCGCCTGCACCGTATTTGCCGTCTCGTACTTTTCTCCGGAATATATGCGTATCTGACTGACCTTCTCCTTCCCGATCACATCCCTGACACTAAGCGCCCCGCCGGTCACCTTCAAGTGCGCAAGGCGGTTTCCCTGGCTGTCCCTGGAAATCTTATATACCCTTGCGGCAAATTCTTTGCCATACTCCGGCATGGCCGTATATGCGTCCAGCCCGTCTAAAAATTCCGCCACGCCCCAAAGCTTTAGGGCGGAGCCAAAATAGCAGGGAAATATGTTTCTCTCTGCAATCAACCGTCGGATTTCATCATGAGACACTTTTCCTGTATCAAGAAAACTCTCTAACAGCTCCTCCTCGCCGCACATGGCAATATTTTCAAAAAAAGCATCCTCTCCCGTCTCCGAAAAATCCACGCACCCCGAAGAGAGAGAAGATTTTAGTTCCTTAAGAAGCTCTTCCTTATCCGTTCCGTTTTGATCCATCTTATTGACAAACAAAAATACCGGAACGCTGTATTTTTCCAAAAGCCGCCAGAGCGTCCTCGTATGTCCCTGCACGCCGTCGACTCCGCTCACCACCAAAACCGCGTAATCGAGAACTCCAAGCGTGCGCTCCGTCTCTGCGGAAAAATCGACATGTCCCGGCGTATCAAGGAGCGTCATCTCCTTTTCCCCCAGCGTAAATACCGCCTGCTTGGAAAAAATTGTAATTCCCCGCTCCCTCTCCAGCTCATCTGTATCCAGATACGCGTCCCTTTTATCGACTCTGCCAAGCCTGCGGATTACACCGCTCTCATAGAGAATTGCCTCTGAAAGCGTCGTCTTTCCTGCATCTACATGGGCCAGCAACGCAATATTAATATGCTTTTTTGGCTTATTTTCAGATGAATCCCCCATCGAAAATGCCCCTTTCTATTTTTGCCTGTTAATCTGCCTCATAAACCGCGTCTCTATCTGGTATCCCATATCCTCCCCAAAAAGCGCCGCCTGCGTGTTCGCAATGAATCCCCCCGCCATCTCCTTATGTCCGCCGCCGCTTCCGATATCTTTTAACGCACTTTTTACAAGGCTGCCCGCGTCAATCTCTTTCCTCTCACTGCGCACCGAAAATTTAATTCCGTCCGGCCTTACGGCGTAGACAACCGCCAATGTCACAACATCCAGCGAAAGTATAAAATCCGATATAATTGCAACCAGCGCGTCGGGACAGTCAAACGGAATCGCCGCAAATCCCACGCCGTCGTAGACATGTATATTGTCAATCGCCGCGCCGTACGCCTTTAAATCCGCAAACTCCATAACATTTGAGTACATTGTGCGAATCAAATCCTTATTGGCTCTTTTGTAAATGTACGCAAACATATCCACGTCCAGATCCGTCACTCCCCGAATAAAATCCGCCGTATCCATCTTAATGCCATATGCAAGAGCGGCGGCAGCCTCCTGGCTTATCGGCGTATCCGTCTCCTTAAAATAGGACGCGACTATCGCCGCACAGGAGCCCGCGACACGCACATCCTTGTAGGCGTAGCTGCATTCCGTGTATGTCGGATGGTGATCAATACAGGCCACTTCATTCCCCACAAAATCAGTCAGATTCGCATTGTATTTCTGTGAATCCACAGTCACAATGTAATCCGTCTCTGTCATATCCGATACTTCGTCCGCCGAGAGAATCTCAATTCCAAACACGTCAAACATTTTTCTTGTACTCAGCTTATCCACCTTGCCGTCATAACAGATCTTTGCCGACACACCGTGCTGTTTCAAAAAATACTGCAGCCCGAACGCGCTTGCAATCGCATCCGGATCCGGAAAATTATGGGTCTGTATATAATTTTTGTGATTCCTTAACAATTCAACCAATTCCAGCGGATTCATACGTTCTCCTCTATCTTTCCAGCTCAGCCAAAAGCTCGGCCCGCCTCGTTCCAATCAAAAGCTCCTCGTTATATTTCAAATATCTCTCACAGATATGCTCTGCCAGAAAAGACGCGGCAGCCTCATCCAATGTCAGTCCGGTTACAAATACCACCATCTCCTGACCGTTTGAAAAGGCATTCTCCATAAATGTAAAAGCATGCTCTAACGCCTCCCCTGCCGCATCCTCTTCCCTCTCCAGTTTTTCCACCTGCCGCTCAAGCTCCTGTTTTTCCTGCAAAATGAGAGCTCTCCCGTCCTCTGACGTCTCCGTCTCATTTTGTCTGGCCTTTAACTCTTCATACCATGTATCCGTTGTATATTTTTCCTGCAATACCCGCAAAAAATACGCGCCCAATCCGTCTAAAAGCAAATTGACTACGCTTAACCTCTCGTCAAACGACGCGCGCTCCAGATTGGCATAGATCCATGGCTTGACACGGCCCTTTAATATATCGCCGATTCCGTAATCATCCTGATACTTCCGGTACAAATCAAAATAAGCCGCCGCATCCTCCGCCACCTCGTCGTGATGCAGAAATTCGGCCGCTACCTCCTTTGTCACCGGAATGCCCTCCTCCTCGTAGACCTTCATCAAGCTGCTTAAATCCTCCCAGCCCCTCGCGGTCACAAAATGCATCCCGTCCACATCGGTCTCCACCCGGTAGAAATTCTTACGCCGAAGCTCCAGATAGCTTAAAACTGCCCCGTGTATTCTTTTGGCCCTCGCATATTCCTGCCACACGCCGAAATCGGCCTCGATTCTTATATAGCGCACCCGATCTAACGTCACCATATCAAAGTCCCTGACAGATTTATTGTATTCCGGCGGATTGCCCGCCGCCACAATCACCCAGCCGGACGGCACCGCCTGATTGCCGAACATCTTGCACTGTAAAAACTGCAGCATCGTCGGTGCAAGCGTCTCCGAAACACAGTTAATCTCGTCGATAAACAAAATTCCCTCGCGCTTTTCGTTCTCCTCCATACTTTTGTAAACGCTGGCTATAATTTCACTCATCGTATATTCCGTCACGGAATATGCCTTCCCGTCAAAGCTTTCTTCCCTGATAAACGGAAGCCCCACCGCGCTCTGGCGCGTATGGTGCGTAATCGTATAGGAGACAAGCCCTACCTCACACTCCTTCGCAATCTGCTCCATAATCTGCGTTTTCCCGATTCCGGGCGGACCCATCAAAAGAATCGGACGCTGTCTGATATGGGGAATCTTGTATTCTCCCGCCTCGTTTTTGCTTAAATATGCCGTTATTGTATGCTTGATCTCTTCCTTTGCCTGCTTAATGTTCACGAATAAATTCCTCCGGTTCCAGTCTTATCCGCATTGCCCAGGGCGGCAACGCCTGCTCGTCATAATCGTCCAAAAATAAAAACGCGGTCTTATATTCCGGTCTTTTTTTCGGATATATTCCCTTTCCGTCCGTAAAATAGAGAAGTCCGTTTAAGTCCTGCAGCTCTCCTCGCCCAATCAGGTCATTGACATAGGCAAAAACCGGCCTAAAATCCGTCCCCCCGCCTCCCACCGGCGAAAAATTGTAAAGCCATGTCTCAAGCTGTTCCCTCCCCGTAATCTCCTCGTCCCGCTGCACCTGATTATCGCACTGGATAATCCTTATTTTCGCGCGGTGAAAAAAGCTGTCCCGCTCGCTTAATATCGCAAATGTCTCCCGAAGGAAATTCCCGATCAGCTCTCCGCTTGTAGAATAGCTGGTATCCACTGCCACCACAAATTCCTGTATCCGGTGGGCTTCTCTGCTCTCTAACGGCTCTATCAGCGGGAGATTTCCATAAAGCTTAAGCCCGTATGTATAATAATTCAAATCAAATTCATCCGGATCGGCATGTATCTCCTCGCGGTAAACGGCAAATCTGCGCAAAAAATCTTTATAATTCTTCCGGGAGCGTGCGGCCGCAAGCTCTGCCTCAAACAATGCCGCCTCCTCCCCTTTTTCCTCACCGCGAAGCTTTTGTGCAAGCGCCGTCTGCCTGGCAATTTTATTCCATTTCTCTCTTGCGCCCTCTGCCGCCTGCTGCTTTGCGGCCCCATCTTCTTTCCCCGGCCAGCGTCCGTGATCATCGGTATAAAACTCCTCCGAGAGCGCCTTAATCTTTTCCGGCTGACTTTGGTTCAATTCCAAAAGCCTCCGGTAGAGAACGGCTGCCGACACCTGAGCGCCTGATTTTATTTCCTGATACATCTCCCGGCGCAGGTAACTTAAAATACGGCGCGTGCACGGCTTGTCCATCGTGTCGATTGTGTACTCCACCATGATATCGCATGCCAGCCCCCATAAGCTTCGGTCACGTTCCCCGCCAATCCACAAATGAGAAAATACGCAGTGCAATATGACATGCAGATACGCACGGTCCAAAAATTTTGCATTACTTTTAAACACCCGCATTACCTGCTCCGACGAATAGTACAGATGCACACCGTCCGTCGCAAGCGTCATCAGTCCGTCAGCTCTCTTTTCGGTCAGTCCTAAAAGCGCTGACTCAAGAAAACGCAGATCAAGGTAAATCTCATCCCGGATAAAGCTTAAAATCTTCTCCGACATTTCTTCTTCCCACTCTCCCTGCGTCTGTACATGCATAGCGTCCGCTCCTTCCTCCATTATTCTTCAAACGAATAGCGTTTGTGTGCCGCTTTTTTTATATTTTCGTGTTTGAAACGCAAAAGCGCCGCCGCGCCCTCTCCCCACTCCTCCGCAGCAGCCCGGCGAATCAGCGTGTCCGCATCCCGCGGTAAAATGAGTCCTTGTTCTGTGAGAAAACGCAGCTGCTGCAATTCCCGCTTTCGCACAAGCAGGCTTCCGATCCCTGCCGCATGCTCCCTCACATATCCCTCATAAAGCGCGCGCCTTTTATCACTCAGGGAATAGGGATACTGCAGACGGTTCATGGCAATTCTCCCGAGCGTCTCCTCCGTCTCTTCGGCGCACGCCTTTTCGAATATTATATCATATGATGCGAGGTCCGCGCTACCATCTTTGAAACATTGTCTTGCGCGAAACCCCTCTCCCACTATATTTCTGCCGAAAATATGCGCGGGCGCAATCTCGTCATAGCTCTCATAATATTCCGGATACAAAACCTTTGCCTCTACCTGCCCTCTGTTAATAAAAACAACCTCCACATCCGAGGATATCCGGGCAAGAAGCTTTTGGACGCCGCTTTTCTCGCTTACCCCGCCCCTTAACCGAATGTGATGAAGGCTGCGGCAGTTCATAAATACGTCGCCGCCGATTTCACACAGCCCGGTTCCGATTTCAAGCTCCCGCAAGTTTCTGCAATTATAAAATGCAAGCCGTCCGACCTCCTTTACGGAATCCGGCAGAGCCGCCCGCTCCAAAAAATTCCCGCAAATTCTTGTCATGCCGCTCTCTAAAAAAGAACGGTCTTCCTCACAAAAATCCGTCCGCTCCTCCCCCGAAAAACAGTAATCCCCGATTTCACGCACGGGCAGCCCGCCGATTGTATCCGGTATTGATATGACCGGCGTCTGCCCGTACACACGGAGAACACAAACTCTGTCTCCCGTTTTCTTCCATACAAAACTATTTGCCTCTGATACCATATCTTTTTTGTCCCTCTTCGTCAGATCTGCGTCATTCCTCCCAGCAAAATCCGCTTATTGTCCTCATAAATCTTGTCAAACTGCGACATCGGCAATGGGCTGACTCCCCTTCCGGCCTCAATCGTATAACCCGGCCTGTCATAAGTCATAATAAACCAGTCCTTATAACCCGCATAGCCGGACGCGGAAGGCGTCTCCTCCACATCATAACCGCTGACATCCCCGAAATACCTTGCAATCGCATAGGAGTCCTGCGGATTATAATCCAGATACTTCCAATAGATTACCTCCCCCTGCGTGTGGTAAGCAAGTATCAGCGAAAAATCGTGTGCCAGTGTAAATTCATAGACCGCCCTGCTTTCCGGAGCCGTAAGCGGCGCCTCTCCCACATAGTCCCTCGGCGCCGGAGTCGTGTATCCCTGTGCATACTTGATTTCCCTTGCATTTTCCCAGCCCGCCGGATACTGCAGATTCAAGTCAATACCGTCAATATTTGCCTTCCAGCCGGACGGAAAAGGTATATTCGGATACCGCGCCGCAATATCCACAGCCTGCCCGTAATACGTTCCCCCGCGCAAAAAGCCGTTTACCAGATCCACGCCGTCGGGGTTTACCATCGGAACAAGATACAAGGTATAGTCCTCATACAGCTGCGGCGCATAAGTCCCGTACAAATATCCGCCCTGCGCGTACGCCCTTGCATATTCCTCCGCGAACTTCAGCAAAACAGGCGTTGTTATATTTTCATTTGCATGAAATGAGGCATTGTAAAAAACCTGTTTCTTTCCGTTGCCGATTTTTAAGTACAGGATTTCTTTCCCCATTACGCTTTTTCCGATGCTTCCCGATTCGAGGAACGGATAACGAACGGTAAGCCCCTCAATTAAATATTCATTCAGAACAGAAGAATAAAGAACGTCTCCCGGCACAAGAGGGCGATCATACGGCACGTTCAAAACCGTCCCCACCTGTAAGTTCCACGGATTGACCCCCGGATTTGCGCGCATGATATTTTCCGCTGTCGTCTGATATTTCCCGGCAAGCTTCCAGAATGTATCGCCATTCTCTATGACGTGTGTGACATATCCCTTAAAATATTCCGCCGGTCTTCCCTCTTCTTCTTCAATATTTGTTTCCATAAACTCACCTTTTTGCACGATTATTCTATACTATGAACAATCCCCAGGAAAGGTTCCTGTTTTCAGGTATCCGCCAGCTTCTTTATGATGCCGCATGCCCTGTAATGACAAAGCGGATAGGAGACAACCTTTACGTTTTTTTCCTCCGCCAGCCTGATAATATGCAAAAGGGACTCATCCTCCTCGCCGCCTCTTTGAATCAGCACCATATACGGCACGCGGCGCAGAAGAACCCTCGTTGTCTCTCCGATTCCCGGCTTAACCAGGTTGATGTCGTCAATCCCGTATTCCCCGGCAATCCTTCTTACCTCCTCAATCCCTTGTTCGTCCGGCGCATCCGTCTCATCCGGAATCTCCATTTGAAATTCCTTCTCTATGGAATGGATAAACTCGTAGGAGAGATCCGCATCTTTCAGCTCCCCGTAATATACCGCTCCGTGAAAATCGTCCTTCCCGATAATATCATCTCTTAAAAATGTTCTGCTGACCAGCCCCGAAACCGTGGAATTTAAGCAGGAGCTTGGAATCAAGATATCCTTGTGCGTCCCGCAGAGCGAAGTAATATTCGCCGGATCCGCCACGACCGCAAGCTCGCTGCTAACGCCCGGATAGGCGGCGAGAGCCCGCCTCAGCTCCCCCTGGATCGCGCCCTTTCCGATCCACCCGTCGACAAACAAAAGCTGTCCCGCTTTATGACGCGCCAGGAGATATTTCATTGCATTATCATCAATTCCCTTTCCCCTTATAATGGAAATGGAATAGTGCATGACATCTATCCCGTATTTTTTGCGGATATACCGCTTTAATAAAATGCCGATGGGAATCCCCGCTCTCGCAAGGGACACTAACACAACGCTGTTTCCCCGCGTTTTTATGATCTTATCCGCAAGCCTTCCTACCGCCTCCGCAGTCGGACGGGAATAATTGTTAAGCGCCTCCCGGTATGTCTGCATATATTTTTCACTCGGAACATACTCAATCGGCAGCATCTCGCAGTAATGCCTGCCGGATTGGATCAAGCGTTCTCTCTCCTCCGTGGGCTTGGGACTTACTAACCCCGTAATATCCTTCAGCAGCAAAATCACGTCTTCTTCTTTATATGAGCTTCTCACACCGGCACCACCTTATCAAAATTATATTTTCGTTTCCTTTAGAAGCGAGCGCATGCAGCAGGGAATTGACTCCCTCCTTCTCATCATTGTCCGCATCCGTCACAATAAAGACCGCATCATATTTTTCAATATCATACAGATATGTCGTTCTGTCCCTGTCATAGAGGCTGGAAAGCTCATACCGCTCATGCAGAGGATATCCCTCCTCGGCGCTGACTGCAATCGGGCTTCTAGTTGTGGAGTGACACCTGACAAAACAGCCCTCCTTTTCGAACTGAGCCGCCGCAAAAAGGGCCGGATACATACACTCCTCCGTCCCGACTACCAAAATCCTTGACGCATTCTCCCCGGGGAGATATCCCTTTATTTTTTCCCACAAATCGGCGCACGCCCCGGCGTATTCACCGCCCTCCGTCAGCCTGCGGGCGTCCACACAGCCCGCAATCCTTACACTCCGGTATTCTATACCGGCGCTTATATCCTTTGTATGGTATATCCCGTCATCGCAGCAACGCTCGGCAATTTGTGTATAGCTGTCGTGATTTGTCTTTACAAGATAATGTGTCCGAATCTCTCTCCCCCGATATATCTCTGCCGCCTCCCCGTTCATACCGTTTAACAGGGAGGCCACAGAAAACTGCAGCCTCCCGCCGTACACCTTTTTTAAAATATCTATGATATTTAAAATCGTATTTCCGGTTGTCACCTCATCCTCCACAAAAAGAATGCGGTCTATCCGGTCCATCACAAGGTCCAAATCCGTTTTCACCAGCTTCTGCTCCGTCGCATGGCTGTGCGCTTCCGAAAAATACAAATACTCCACGCCTTCTATCGCTTCCCTCGTCGTCTGTATGTAAGGCGCATGAAGCCTGACGGCAAGCGCCGCGCCGATCGCCGTCGCCGTCTCCGCAAATCCGATCACCAAAAGCCTCTCATCCGGATATTCCTTTTGTGCAATCCCCGCCAATGCCTCAAACATATAAAATGCCTCCGCCGCCGAAACAGGCACATGCTTCCCCTGAAGGCGGTTCACGACCAGATATTTCCGTTTATTATTATTTTCCCGCTTTGCAATTCCCACAAGACTGCGGGAGTTGAATGCGTTCTGTTCTATATTCGTATTTTTCCGCATCTGTTTTACCCGATATTTCCCTTTCCTGATCAACTGCTGATTCCGTATAACTGCATAATATTATATACG
This sequence comes from uncultured Roseburia sp., assembly GCA_947564465.1. Lineage (GTDB taxonomy): Bacteria > Bacillota > Clostridia > Lachnospirales > Lachnospiraceae > Roseburia_C. The sequence continues at coordinate 25,603 of CANOCV010000033.1, forward strand.
GCATCGGATAAAATAGCAATGTTTAACAGACACATCTTGGAAGACGCTCACCGAGACGGCTTAAAATTTCATTCGTTATGGTTCCCGCAAACCCCGCAAATTCCTCCGCCGAAATCTCCTGCGCTCCCGATTTTCCGATTAAAACCGCTTCCTCATACGGGCCAATCTCTGCCCTGCATTCCGTAACGTCTACAAACATCTGGTCCATACAGATTTTCCCTACGACGGGAGCCCTCTCACCGCACAAAAGAACGCTGCCCCTTCCGGCGATCTCCCTGGGGATTCCGTCCGCATAGCCAACGGAAAGCACCGCAATCCTGCTTTTCTTTTCCGCCGTAAACGCCAGTCCATACCCTGCCGTCTCCCCCTCCTCAAGCTCCTTTACACACTGTACACGCGTCTTTAACGATAGCACCGGTTTCCCCTCAAAGGGTATTAACGTATCGTCCTTTGCCTTGCTTCGCACACCGTAGAGCGCAATCCCGGGCCTTGCAAAATCATAGCTGCATTCCGGATAGTTCAAAATCCCGTAGCTGCCCTGCAAATGTGTCCCAAATCCCGCTATCCCTCTTTTGCGAAGCCCCGCTATAATCTCATCAAACCTCCGAATCTGCTCCCTCGTAAACGCAACCTCTTTTGGCGAATTTCCGTCCGGCACGCTTAAGTGGGAAAACACGCCCGTCACCGTAAGATTTTTCTTTTCCCAGATTCCCGCTATCCTCTCAAGATTCTGCCATGTCTCCCCCAGCCTGTGCATCCCGGTATCCACGCCTACATGCACAAAAATATTCCTGTTACTCCTCGCCAGCATTTCTCCGTAAGACGCATCCACGACGGTCTGCGTCAGCCTGTAATAGTCCAGCTCCTTAAAACACTCTGCCGCCGTATATCCCAAAATAAGTATTTCACCGTCAAAGCCGTGTTCCCGCAGCATTACGCCCTCCGAGACGGACGCAACGCAAAAATGCGAAATACCGATCTCTTCCAAGGCATCCGCCACGGGAAATATCCCATGCCCGTACGCATTCGCCTTTACCGCAGGCATTAAGGCGCAGGTAGAAGGCAGCGCTCCCTGCAAAAAAGCGGCATTCTCTTTCAGACGCTTCACATCCAGATCAATCCACGCCCTGCTTCTTTTTGTATCTCTCATCTCAATCCCCTCCCAGTCTTTTCACTGCCGGCAATTTTTTCATATATTCCCAAATCCTATCCAACCCAAACGATACAAGGAATGAAACCGCACAGACCAAAAGATAAAATAAAAGCGTATACTCTGTGGCAGCCTGTTCAAATCGGACTGCCTTTAGAACGGCACGCACAATAAGAATGCAAAGCGGATGCAGCAGATATATCCACATGGAAATCCGGCGCGGCCCTCTTTTTTCTTTTGCCCGAACATGAAGCAGCGCTTCAAACAAAAAGAATACCGTTAACGGCAAAAACAGATACATGCTGTCATGCCTTTGCCAGTCAAGGCTCTCCGTCATAACACTCTCAAACATCATGGCAAAAAGCGAAGCAAAAAATCCCAAAAACGCACTTGCGGCGGTCAGGCTTGTCTCATATCTTGCCACCGCAGCGCCCAAAATCAAAAACAGCGGAACGAAAAAGATTCCGTTTCTTGTGTAAGAGCTGACCGAAAACAATGCCTCGTAAAAAGCTTTTAACGGTTCCGCCATACTCGCAGCCCCGTAATAACTGTCCCCAAAAAGACCGATTAGATAAAGCAGCGACAGGACAATACCCGCGGTCTGCATCTTTACATGCCTTAAGAGGAAATATGTAAGAAACGTCCCAAGAACCGCCCCCGGCAGATACCACAGATGATAAAAGCTGCCGTCAAACACAAACCATCTGAATATACCGAAAGCCTGCGGAAGATTGCCGGAATAGAAAGCGATTGGAAGATAGACAACCGTCATAACCAGATAGAGTACAGACAGCTTTTTTATCATACGAAAAATGCGTTCTCTCCCATCCTCACAATCAAACCCCGACAACACAAAGTACCCGCTCACCATCAGAAAAAACGGCACGGCAATCCTACATGCCCCGTAAGTAAAACACTGCTCCGCAGTCTCATTCACTCCCGAAAACGGCCCCGTATGGATTGCCACAATCAAAAACGCCGCAATCAGCCGAAAAATATCAAGCGCACCGTATTCCACTTCCTACACCGCCTCCTCTCCGACACCCATCGCAAGAAGACGGTTGACAATCTCGGAAAAAGAAAAACCCGCCGCCTTCATCATTCCCGGATAACGGCTGTGCTCGGTAAATCCCGGAATCGTATTTACCTCGTTAAAGTAAATTTCCCCGTCCGGTGTAAGAAACATATCGACCCGCGCAAAATATGTACATCCCAGGCTTTTATATATAATTTTAGCTGTTTCCTTGATCTCCCTTGCCTTCTCTGCGTCAATTCTTGCCGGAACGTGAATACTTGAGCTTTTTAGCGTATATTTTTCCGTAAAGTCAAAAAATCCCTCCGACAGCTCAATTTCATCCACCTCGCCGACGATCGGCTCGTCTGTTCCAAGCAGCGCGCACCCGACCTCAAAGCCCTCTATCATCTCTTCCATCACCACGGTCGTGTCATAGGAGAACGCCAGCTCAAGTGCATCCAGCAGCTGTCCCTCCCATACGACCTTTGTAATCCCAAACGAGGAACCGGCCCGAAGCGGCTTGACAAACAGGGGATAAGAAAGCTCATTTGCCGCCTTCTTTGCCCACTTTTTGCAGTCCGCGGTTAGTATTTTAGAGCGCGGCGTCTTTACGCCCGCCGCCGCCACAACCCGGTGCGCCATATCCTTATCCATACACAGCGCGGAAGAGAGCGTATGGCAGCCGACGACCGGTATCCCGGCAAGCTCTAAAACACCCTGTACGGTCCCGTCCTCCCCGTTTTTTCCATGCAGAATCGGAAATGCCGCATCGACGCGGATGCTTTCCGGTCCGTTTTCCCTTCCGTTTTTGAATACAAGAAATCCGTGCAGCTCCCTGTCCGGCGAAATCACGGCCGGATAGCACTCCCGCTGTTCCCACCAGCGATCCTCCGGTATAGTCTCTTCGTCTCCCTCAAATAAATACCAATGCCCCTTCCAGTCGATACCGACCGGCACCGGCTCGTACTTCGTTCTATCCATATGGCAAATAACCGCATAAGCCGACTGTAAAGACACCTCATATTCGCTGGAACATCCTCCAAATAACACTGCTATCCTTTTCATCTTCGCAAAACCTCCAAATTTTTTCCCGGCTCCCCGCAACAACTTTAAGTTATCACAGAAAACCGGGAAATACCTTAATCCCAACTATATAATTGCCTAAGGGAGACTAAAAAAATTCGAAAGATTTTATTAAGAGACCCGGGGAAGCTTCACCGTAAATGTTGTAACCTTGTTCTCACTCTCTACCCCAATCGTGCCTTTATGCAGCTCCACCAGCTCCTTTGCTATCGCAAGCCCAAGCCCTGCGCCGCCGCTGTCAGTCGACCTTGCCTCATCCCGGCGGTAAAATTTATCAAATATCCGCTCTCTGTCCGCTGCCGAAATCGTTTGTCCCCTGTTAATAAAACGGATCATTGTCTGCCCTTCCTCCTCCCGCGCTTCTATTATAATTTCGCTTTCCGCATCGCTGTAAGCGATCGCGTTCTTTAAAATATTGTTAAAAATCCGCGCCAGCTTATCGGCATCGCCATATACCTTGCAATCCTCATCCGCCTTTACAATCACACTCTTCTTCTGTGGCGTAAGAAGCGGATACACCTCGTCCGCAAGCTGGAGAAGCATATAATACAGATCTATTTCCGTCCGCGAAATCTGAATATCCTGCCTGTTAAACCTCGTGATGTCAAAAAACTCATCTACCAGCTCCTCCAAACGGTGCGCCTTTCCAAGCGTTACACGAATAAACTTCTCCTGCTGCTCCTTGGTCAAATCGGGCATTTCCTCTAGCAGTGTGAGATATCCGATAACCGAAGTCAGCGGCGTCCTGATATCGTGCGCCAGATAAAGCACCAGCTCATCCTTCTTCCTCTCCGCCGTCTGGATATCCGCAAACTGCTGCTCTAAAGTCTCTCTGACACCGTTTAGCTTTCTCTCCATTGCAACCATTTCCTTTGACATCCGTATCTTACTCCCGTCCCGTCTGACCAAAATATTGATGCTGTCGTCAATTTCCTTAAAATATCTGGTAAACCAATTGAGAAAAAAATAAAACATCACAAAAAATGCAATCGCCATCGCCCCGAGCATAATCTGCTCGAAGTGATTGCGGATTGCAGTCCAATAAAAGTCCAGCGCTTCCTCATATGTCATTCCGGTAAAACGCTGAAAAAACCACACCAGAAAATTGGCAAAACGACCCTGAAGCACGACGGAATACAATGCCCACACACCGATTATCGCGCCGCACATCATCAGTATGGTCTGCCAGAATATTTTTCGCCGAAGCGGCGCATAGTCCGCATCTTTTCTTCTGTTATACATCGATCTTATACCCCACGCCCCATACAGTCTTGATATACTTCGGCTTTTCCCCCGTATCCCTTAGCTTCTCCCGAAGATGGCGGATATGTACGGTTATCGTATTATTGCTCTTGCTGTAATACTCATCCTTCCAGATTGCGTGAAACAGCTCCTCCGCACCCACGACAATCCCTCTGTTTTTACACAACATCTTAAGAATTCCAAATTCTGTGGGGGTAAGCTGAATTTCCTCTCCGTTCAGAAAGCATTGATGCGCCTGCCCGTTCAGCATGATTCCGCCGCAGACTAGCACACCGTCCTCCTGTTTTTTGCCGTTTTCTAACTGCTGCCCGGTATCCGCAGAGCCGCTCCCGCAGCCATCCTCTGTCTTTACCTTTGCCCCATAACGCTCATAACGCCTAAGCTGTGCTTTCACTCTGGCCAACAGCTCAAGCGGAAGAAACGGCTTCGTCACGTAATCGTCGGCTCCGATCGTCAGGCCTGTAATCTTGTCAATTTCCGAATCCTTTGCCGTCAGCATAATTACCGGATAATTCTTCTTTTCCCGAATCTGCCTGCAAAGATCTAAGCCTCCGACTCCCGGAAGCATAAGATCTAAAATAGCAAGATCAATATCCTCCGTCTCAATCAACCTTGACGCCTCCCCGCCGTCATAACTCTTTATCACATCATACTCTTCACTTTTTAAATAAATTTCCAGCAAGTCCGCAATTTCCTTCTCATCATCCACAACTAAAATACAGCTTTTCATGACACCTTCCTTTTTTCCGGACGGTATGCCGGAAAATTCCACATACCCGGTGCAAACAGAACCAACATCGGGAACAGCTCCAGGCGTCCTACCAGCATATCAAACATCAACACCACTTTAGACAACAGACTAAAGCTGCCAAAATTGCCTGTGGGACCCACCATATTCAGCCCGGGACCGATATTGTTCAGCGTTGCCATAACAGCCGTAAAATTCGTCGTCATATCATATCCGTTTAAGCTTAAAAGCAACAGAGAAACCAGAACCACCATAACATACGCAGCCAGATAACACAGTACGGCTCTCACAATCCCCTCCGGAACCTGTCTTCCGTTCATTTGTACCTTGCGGACACTGCGGGGATGCGTCACGGAGACAATTTCATTTTTCACGGACCGAATTAAAATCATAAGACGCGAAACCTTAAATCCTCCGCCCGTACTGCCCGCACAAGCGCCTACAAACATCAGAAGCACTAAAATAGTTTTGGAAAATTCGGGCCACAGATTAAAATCCTCCGTCGCAAATCCCGTTGTGGTAATTACGGAAGCAACCTGAAATAAGGCGCTGTGAAACGCCTCAAAAAGACTTGAGAAGCTATCCCGTATATTGATCATAATGAGCACGGCCGACCCAAACACAATCAGCAAAAAATACCGCATCTCCTCATACAAAAAAGCTTCCTTTGCTTTCTTTATCAACAGGAAATAATAAACGTTAAAATTAATCGCACAGAGCAGCATAAATACAATTATAATAATCTGTACTGCCATACTATATGAGGCAATACTGTCGTTGACCAGTCCAAATCCGCCCGTCCCCACCGTGGAAAAGGAAAGTGTCACGGCCTCAAACAACGGCATTCTCGCAATCAGCAACGCCAAAATCTCTATCACCGTAATCACTACATATATTCCATAGAGAATCATCGCCGTCCGCTTCACCTTGGGCACAAGCTTGCCCACGGACGGTCCCGGGCTCTCCGCGCGCATCAAGTGCATATTCGAGCTTCCCGATAAAGGCAGTACCGCCATGATGAATACAAGCACTCCCATTCCGCCGATCCAGTGCGTAAAAAGACGCCAGAACGCCGTACAGCGCGAAAGCTCCTCCACGGAGGACAGAATACTCGCTCCCGTTGTCGTAAAGCCGGAAATCGTTTCAAACAGCGCATCCGCATACGACTGAAATTCGCCGGTCAAAAACATCGGAAGCGCTCCGACAAAACTCAAAAGAAGCCAGCTTAAGGACACTGACGCAAAACCCTCACGCGAATAAAAAACCTTGCTCTTCGGCTTTTTGATTCTTCCAAGGAATCCGGCCGCAATGCCAAAAAACGCCACGGCAAGATACATAAACCCTTCCTGCTCTCCGTATATGACTGCAACAATCGTCGGCAGAAGCAAAAATAATCCTTCAAATCCCAGAACACTCGCCAAAATATAACGTATCATGGAATAATTCATAGTCCGCCTCCTACCTCACCGCATCCCGTATATCATGCAGTCCGGCCGTGGTGGTAATCAAAATAACCGTATCCCCCACATCAATGACACTTTGTCCCTTCGGAATTGTCACTTTGCCCTTGTGGGTAATGCATCCGATCAGCATATTCGGCTTTAATTTCAGATTATGCAGCGGAATCCCTACTACCGGAGAATCTTCTTTTATCAAAAATTCCAGCGCCTCCACGCGGTTGTCATTCAAACGAAACAGCGTCTCAATGTTGCTTCCCATAGAATTCTTCATTGCGCGCACATATTTAATAATTGTCTCTGCCGTAATGTATTTCGGATAAATTATGCTCCCCACATCAAGACTGTCAATAATCTCATCATATGTAATCCTGTGCACCTTTGTAATCAGCTTCGCCCTTGAAAGGCTTTTCGCGAACAGAGCCAGCATAATATTCTCTTCGTCAAAATTCGTTGTCGCCACGAATGCCTCTGTCTGCAGCATCCCTTCTTCCATCAATAAATCCTTATCTGTCGCATCGCCGCAGATAATCATTGCCTTTGGCAGTATCTCGGTTAACTCCTCACAGCGCTTTTCATCCTGTTCAATAATTTTAACCTTAATTCCCATCTCAAGAAGCTGTTTTGCCAGATAAATCGCCGTTTTTCCGCCGCCCACTATCATCGCGTCCCTCGCCGCGGCAGTCGGAATCCCAAGCTTTTTAAAAAATTCTATTGTTTTTTCCTGTGTCCCTACAATAGAAATTTCATCCTTCGCTTTCAATTCAAAATTACCATCCGGGATAATCACCTGCTCTCCCCTCTCCACAACGGAGATCAGCACGTCGCAGTGCAGCTTTCCAGGCATGTCCTTCAACTGCATATTACAGAGCGGATTCTTCTCCTCAATCCTGTAATTGACCATCTCTACACGGCTTTTCGCAAAAGAGTCTACCTTCAGCGCTGACGGGAATTTCAAAAGTCTTGCCATCTCTCTTGCCGCAGCCTGCTGCGGATTGATAATCATCGAAAGACCCAGCTCCTCCTTGATGAACCCGATCTCCCTGCTGTATACCGGGTTACTGACCCGCGCAATTGTATGACAGCTTCCCGCTTTCTTTGCAATCAGACAGCACAAAAGATTCAGCTCATCAAATCCCGTAACCGCAATCAGCAGATCCGCCTCGCTGACTCCCGCCTCTGTCAACACATTATAGCTGGCCCCGTTTCCTACAAGTCCAAGAACATCATTGGCATTGGAAACATTCTCAATCAACTGTTCTCTGGTGTCAACCACCGTAATGTCATGTCCCTCTTTACTGAGCTGTTCTGCAAGCGTGGCTCCGACGTTGCCACAGCCCACAATAATAATCTTCATAATTTCTCCTGTTCGTATACAATGTTGTTTTTGCAGTGTTAGCTCTTGCTCGTTTTCCGCAGTGCGCTCGATTCCGCTCCGCTTTATCCCGCTTGGGGCTTTCGCCCTATCAAAATTTGGGAGGGATGGAAACTGCTTTTATTTTATAGTGGAGTGTTTTGTCATAATTTGCGGGAATATCTGCTCACACTTTAAGAATGATTTTGCATATAGTAATAAAAAAAGGTTCTTTAATGGAAAATCAAACACCTTCTTCTTCTTTTATCAATATCCTGAATCAAAATATGCCGTTTGCCATGGCGTGGATACAGGGAAATGACACGCATAGGGGTTTGAACGGCCTTGTTCGGTTTTATCCAACCCCTTATGAGGGTATTCTTATAGATGCGCAAATATTCGGCCTGCCGGACGCAAATTCAGATAACGCCTCCCAATTTTATGGAATGCACATTCATGAATTCGGTAACTGCGACATACCGTTTGATAAAACCGGCAACCACTATAATCCGACAAATATGCCTCACCCTGATCATGCCGGAGATTTGCCTCCTCTTCTCAGCAACCACGGGTACGCATGGCAGGCTTTTTATGACAAACGCTTTGCTATGGAGGATATTATCGGCAAATCAGTAGTTATCCATGGTATGCGGGACGATTTTACAAGCCAGCCCTCGGGAGGCTCCGGAGAAAAAATCGGCTGCGGTGTTATAAAGGTGGTTCGCTACTGACAAAACCGCCTGAAAATAGAATCCTGCTTTGCAGGATTCTCCGCCGCATGGCGATCCTGCCCGGAGGGCTTTATATCATAGGATGAGTTGCCCGACAAACGGACAATCTATAGCACTTTGAAAACTTA
>CANOCV010000034.1 GCA_947564465.1 uncultured Roseburia sp.
ATTTTTTGCACAGAAAGGGAGCTGCGCACTAATTACTTAGTGCGACAGCCCCATTCCTTATGGCTATCACGCAGTAACATTTTCTTCTCGCGCGAGTGCGCATTTTTTCAACAGACGCTATTTTGGTCTGAGGCTTTCCGCGTATTCACTCAGGCACAATTGCACATTTTACAAAATTCACCAGCCTTTTTTTGTCCGCAGACCAAAACCTCACATTTTGCATCCGCATCATTCATAATTAGCTCTCCCATTTCCGGCACCCGAATCCTGCCGGAAAGAGGATTTTTAATACTGTCAACCCTTGTCGTGATGACTGCTTCCACTTCAGATTTCTCGAAAGCAAGATCCGTATCAATCATTTCACAGTCAACCAGTTTCAGGTTTTTGCAGTAGCATAGCGGCTGTGTTCCAATAATTTTACAGTTGATCAGAGTCAGTCCCTTAGAATACCATGCCAGATATTCCCCCTTTATCACACTGTTTTTAACGGTTATATTCTCTCCGTGCCAAAAAGCGTCCTTCGTATCAAGCACACAATTTTCAAAGATTGCATTTTTAATATACTGGAAGGAATATTTACCCTTAAAAGTGACGCCCCTGAATGTCAGATTCTCTGAGCGCATCATAAAATACTCGCTGACTGCCGTGGTATCTTCCATGCAAATCCCCTCTACGGACCAGCCAAATTCCGGCGAAATAATGTCGCAGTTTTGAATCAGGACATCCCGGCACTCCCGAAGCGCCTTAATCCCATGCAGCCTGCTGTCTGTAATCTCTACATGGTCCGAGTACCACAACGCCGCCCGACAAAGCTCCGTCATCTTGGAATCTGTGATTTTCAAACCATGGTCATGCCAGAAGGGATAACGCAGGTTAAAAAAGCAATGCTCCGCCTCAATATTCTTCCCTTCCTTAAATGCGCTCTCACCGTCTCCCGGCCCATCAAAAGAGCAGTTTCTCACCAGCACGCCATCACTTCCATAAAAAGCGCGCTCCATGTCAAAAGTCTGATTTTCAATTACTTTCATGATATTTTCCTCCGTCTTTTCCCTGTTCCATACAGGCAATGAAGCATTCAATGTCATTCGTTCTCACTTACCATTTCCAAGAATTTTTCTGTTCTTAGTATACTCTTCACTTTATTCAATATCAAATACTTATATATAATACACTTGTATAGTTGAAACCTATATATATTTATGATATTCTTTGTCTACGCCTTATGAACCCGCCAAATAACCATAAGGGGACGCCCCGGAGGGTATACAAAACTGAAAGGATGAATATAAAATGGAATTACGGGTACTTCAATATTTTCTTGCCGTTGCGAGAGAACAGAACATTGTACGGGCAGCCCATTCTCTGCATCTTTCACAGCCCACTCTTTCCAGACAGATAAAGGCAATGGAAGAGGAATTGGGGAAGCAGCTTTTAATCCGCGGGACAAAAGGCTCCAGAAAGATTACTCTTACAAAAGAAGGGATGATCCTGCAGAAACGGGCAGAAGAAATCTTAAGCCTGGTACAAAAAACAGAGAAGGAAATTACCCTCTCTGACCAGGTCGTGATAGGCGATGTTTATATCGGAACAGGAGAAACAGATGCCGTACGTCTGATTGCAAGGGCAGCCCGGAGTTTATATGAAACTTATCCGGGCATTCATTACCACATAGCAAGCGGAAACGCAGAATTTGTATTAGAACAGTTAGAGAAGGGATTAATTGACTTCGGAATGATATTTGATCCTGTTGACCAGAGCAAATATAATGCAATCAAAATTCCTTATAAAGATATCTGGGGCGTGCTGATGCGCCGGGATTCCCCTCTTGCCGAAAAAGAGACAATCACCCCGGAGGACTTATGGGACAAGCCTTTAATTATCTCACGTCAGGGAAACAGCGGCAATGCATTGGCCTCATGGATGGGAAAGGATTTATCCGAACTTGAAATCGTTGCAACCTATAATCTGCTTTTTAATGCATCCCTGATGGTAGAAGAAGGATTGGGATATGCGATTGGCCTTGACAAAATTATCAATACTTCCGGTAACAGCAGGCTCTGCTTTTGCCCTCTCTCTCCCAGGAAAGAAGCGGAGATAAATATTATTTGGAAAAAATATCAGATATTTTCCCAGGCATCCGAGAAATTTATGATGAAGCTAAAAGAACTATCAAAGACGGACTGACAATCATAGTAATTATCATTGTATAGATCACCCCGTCACCTTTTTCCTTTAATTTATTGAAACTATTCTTGCGGCTTTAACGGACCGTAAAAATAAGATGCCGTTGCACCTCCGTCAATCAGGAAGTCCGCACCGGTAATAAACGCCCCTTTATCCCCCATCAAAAGTTCAGCTACGTTTGCCACTTCATCCGCTGTTCCCGGTCTTCCGGCAGGACATTTTGCAAACATATTTTTATAGAAATCACCACGCGGACCATTGAACTCGCAGGTAGCAAGCGGCGTAACGATAATTCCCGGAGAAATGGAATTGATACGTGCGCCTTTTTCACCCCACTTTACAGCTTCCGCCATCACACGCTTCTCATTGCAGCGTTTCGCCATCTGATATGCATGCAGGGTATCTCTGATATTTTCAGGCTTTAAGATCTTTAGATCCAGCAATTCTTCTGTCGGCGTGCAGGCAAGCTGCTCATCCTCTTCGGCAGAAAGCGCAGGCATCCGATGCCCGGACTGACTGGAAATTGTCACACCGACGCCACCTTCTTTAATCACTTTTCCAACCTCTTCCAATAAAACGGCTGTACCGTACAAATCAACTTTTAATATCGCCTCAATCGGCGCCTGGCTCGGCGAAACGCCGGCTGCATTGACCAACATGGAAATTTCACCGTACTCCCTTGCTTTTGCAATCAGATTCAATATAGAATCACGGGAAGACAAGTCCATTTCCATAGCGACTGTATCAAAACCCGCATTGTTCATAATTTCCGCAATCGCCTGTGCATTCTCCGGCTTCTTATCACCAATCACTATTTTCATCCCATAGCCTATACGGCGTGCAATCGCCATACCAATTTGTCCTGCCCCTGTTAAAATCATTACATCCTTCATCTCAAATCGTTCTCCTTCCGTTTTTTATCAAGTTAATAAAGATTATTATATCCATTTCCTTTTCCTGAAACAAGTTCTTTTTAACGGATTTATCATAAGAAAAGTTATAACCCTTCAAAGGAACTTCTTATGATAAATTCCCGTCTAATCAGCTTTGAAATTAAAATGTTGTGCTTGCGGTTGATAAATGGTATAATATTGCAGATATGATATAATATTGTATATATAATATCGCATTCAGAACAGGCAAAACAGACACTAGCAACTCAGGTTACACAAGGAAAGGAGCGTTATATGGGTAGAGCAGGTGCCGGTGGCGGCGGTAGAGCAGGTGGCGGCGGCGGAAGGGCAAGTTCCGGAGGACACAGTGCCGGAAGGACTGGCGGCGGCCACAGAGTAGGATCTTCCGGCGGCGGCGGAAGACGTGCAGGAAGCGGAGGTTTTGGGGGCGGAAACTTTAATAGCGGTTCACACATGCCAAGAAGAGGACCGGGAATGCCGCCGCCACCTCCTCCGGGATGGAGAAGGGGACGATATCCGCGATATTATGGCGGTGGCTGTTCAACAGCATCAATCGTATTATTCATTATAATTGTCTTTGTAATCTTAGCATTACAAAAATTCAATTTTACTACGGGGACTTCATCAAGCAGTCAAAACAGCACAATCGCACGTGAAAAACTTGATACAAACAATGCTTACATAAACGATTGTATTATAGACGAACTGGGATGGTTCGACAATGTATCAAAAACAGAGAGCCAATTGAAGAACTTCTGGGAAAAGACAGGTATTCAACCGTATATCATATTACGGGATTATGATGCCGCGCTTACCACCGATTCAGAAAAAGAACAGTGGGCGATGAATTATTATAATGAAAATTTCGACACGGAAAACATTTTCCTGTTTGTATACTTTGCAGAAGAGGATACGGACAATGATGTCGGTTACATGGCATATGCAAACGGGTATCAGACCTCGTCGGTCATGGATTCAGAAGCGGTAGAAATTTTCTGGAATAATATAGATAAATACTGGTACACAAATCTTTCCACGGATGATGTGGTTGCAAATGCATTTAACGATACGGCCGGTACAATCATGCATGTATCAACCACCGGAAAGGATATTCTTAAGTGGGTTCTCATTGTTATTGCCATTATTCTATTAGGTATAATCATTATTAACCTGATAAAACAGAAAAACCGGCGTGCCAAAGAAAAGGCGGAAGAAGATCAAAGAATCCTGAATACTCCGATTCACGATATCGCAAAGGATGACTTGGAGAATAAATACTTATAAACAAGATTGAAAATGAAAGGCAGGTAAATACTATGGGATTAGTAGACACACTGGCAAGAATTCCAAAGATTTTGGAGGCAAATATTAACGCGCTTTTAGATAAGTGTGAAGATCCGGCAAAGATGATTGATCAGCTTTTAGTGGATTACAAGAGAGATTTAGCGGATGTAAAGCGTGATACGGCAGTCGTTATGGCAGATGTGCAGATGGCGGAAAAGAAGCTTGCGGAGTGCGATGCCGATATCGCAAGAAAACAGAAAGCTGCAGAGAATGCGCTTAAAACAGGCAATGAAAACGATGCACGTACACTTCTCGCAGCAAAACAGAGCCTGGAAGTGACTCGTGAAAGCCTGCTTCAGAATTTATCTGTGACACAGAGAAATGCTGAGATGATGCGGGACGGTTATAATAAGCTGGTTCGCAATATAGAGGAGCTTGAGAGCAGAAAAGACGCCGCAAAAGCAAAAATTTCTATGGCAAGAGCTCAGGAACAGATTAATAAAACTGCGGCTAAAGCCAACAGCACCGTTAATATGGATGCATTCAATAAATATGAGCAGAAAGCAGAAAGAATGCTTGCCGAGGCAAATGCTACGGCCGAGCTTGATGCCGAAACTGTTTCCGTAGATAATTTGACTTCAAAATACGCAAACAGCGCAGAATCCACATCCGTAGACGAGGAACTTGCAGCTTTAAAGGCCAAATTAGGCTTGTAATTTTTCATCACTTACGGAACCTGCCACCGGCAGCTTCCTCCAGATGCATTGCAACTCATGCATCCCGGGCTGCAAAGTCCGGGATGCACATACATTCTTGTCATATCTTTCTGTAATAAGAATCAACACAACACCACTACTTTTCTCGGCGTCGTCTGCGGCGGAATACTCCTCGTTGTTGCGGAATAATACACCAACAGGGTGCGATTGCCCAGACCGCAGGTAAATTGCTGTCCGTTTGCCGTCCTGACAATCGTATGTCCCGCAATATTCAGCTGCAAAGAACGGTCAGCGGAAAGAAGGCTGCGGTCAAATTCATTTAACATTATCTGCTCGTCTCTGCCAATCGCTGTCACTATTTGCGCGCGATACTGCGGCGGAAAAATAAGCGGCACCGGCAGGCTGCTGTCATAAAACGCCGCCACCCGCATTCCCGGACGCAGCTGTCTGCTGTCAATCACCGTCGTTTCCGCTCCCACCACAAAATTTACAATTCCGTTTTCTGTCCGAAGCGACATCATCTGACTGCAGCAGTCATTTCCTCCTGTCAGATTAAATATCGTGCCTGTAACAGGCACATAACTTGAATACGCCATAAAATAACCTTTTTCATTAGAGTATGGTTTTTATGGTGAGAAGTTTACAGATTGCGTTCCTTAAAATCTTTTTATCTTTTTCGTGGTATTCTTTTCAAATTCCACCTCGCGCACCTTCAGCTTATAGATGCGCTTATACAGAGGCGCCGTCTCGTTATATGCGTCAATGATATCCTGAAGCGCAGCCTGTACATCCTTGACTCTCTTCTTCGATGCATATTCATAATCAGGAAAAATCTCCGCCTCAATCACACCTTCACTGTCACGCACAAGGACCTCCTGAACCAGACGATTTTCACCGAGCTTGTTTTCAATCTCCTCCGGAGATACATTCTCACCGTTTGGCGTAATAATCAGATTCTTTTTGCGTCCGGTAAGGAACAGGTAGCCCTCCTCGTCTATGTAGCCGAGATCCCCCGTCTTCAGCCAGCCATCCTCAAGAGTCTGTGCCGTTTCCTCCGGCATCTTATAATAGCCCTGCATAACGCTGCTGCCCTTTACCCATATCTCCTCGTCGACAATCTTTGCCTCACAGTTTGGCATACACTTTCCGATCGAGCCTACCTTCATGGCATCATTGCTGTTCGTACTTATAACCGGAGCACACTCCGTCATACCGTAGCCCTGTAAAATGGTAATGCCGTACTTTTTAAACAGATCAATATATGCAGGGTTCAAGTAAGCGCCTCCGCTGCACACCGTATGGAACTGTTTCCCAAACACCTTCGCCTTGACAAGCGGCGCAGGAATAAACGCCGCCTCTTCCAGCTTTTTGGCAAGCGTCTCTATCATAAGCGGTACCATCAGAATCATATTAGGCTCAAAAAGCTTAATATTTTTGGCAACTCTCAAAAGAGAATCATTGATACAGATCACGGCCCCTATGGAGGTTCCTTTTAAAATATCCATACTCAGGCAATACGCATGATGTATAGGCAGTACACTCATAATGACCATTCCGGGCTCATATCCCATATCAAGCGCCGTTGCATTTTCCGCAAGATTTCTGTGCGTAAGCATAACGCCCTTACTCTTCCCGGTCGTGCCTGACGTAAACATAATTGTAGCCAAATCCTCCGGCTTTGGCTCATGCCCTGTCCCAGGAGCGGCACTTGCAATCAGCTCCCACATATGCAGGGAATTTGAAACGCTGCTCTCATCCTCCATCGCTATGATATTTTTGAGGTTCGGACACTGCTCTGTGGCCATAGCGGCCACATCCGCCTTTGCCTCGTCATATACGAGCGTTGTCACATCCGCCCTGTCAATCAGCTCACACAGCTCCTTTGCCGGAAGATTCGCGTCAAGCGGTACGGCCACGCTGCCGCCGTTTACGATCCCGTAATATGCCACAATCCATGAGTAGGAGGTAGCTCCTATGAGCGCGATGTGCTTCCCGCTCTCTCCAATATCTGCAAGTGCGGCCGTAAAATGCTCGCTGTCGTCTCGAAGCCGCGCATAGGTTTTTGACGCTACCTTCGTCTCCTTCTTACCGCTCCCCGCAGCGCACTTCACCTTATATCTAACGGCATCCATTTCTCCGTATGACTCTGCCGACTTTACAAGCAGTTCCTTTATCGTACTGCGCAATTCATTCATGTGAACCCCCATCTGCGTGCTTTGGCACGCGCACAAATAAATTTAAAAACAACTATGAAATTCTTGAAAGGTAGTCTGCAGCTTCCTGCACGGTACGGATACTTGCCGCCTCTTCCTGGTCAATCTCAACATCCAGCTCGTCTTCAATTTCGCCGAGCATACTCATGAAGTCAAACGATGTAAAACCCAAATCCTCCATAAAACGCGACTCCGGCTTTATATCCTCCTTCTTAACCTCCACATAATTTACGATAATCTCTACTAACTTCTCAAACATTGTCTCCGGTCCTCCTGAAATATATTGTTTTTATACTAATTTAATAATATCTCCGATTTTGAGATTCGGCGTCTCCGTTCCTTTAAACATTATCTTGCAGATGTAGTAATAGAAATACTCCAGCTGCTTTTTTGTGTACGCCTTTGTCTGATGCTCAAAGCTGAAATCCAGCCCGTTGTCCTCCGGTCTGTGCATAACCGTGAGATATACTCCGTTTGCATAGTAGCCATTGCAGTATCTCTTCGTTTTGTATCTGATATCTCCCAAATCTACCAGACCTTTTTCCTTTAAAGTGGCTGGCTGATATGTGAGTGATATAGGTTCATACCCCATGCCCTGCGGAGGATTATAATACTGGCCTCTGAAATTAAGATATTCTGCCGGATTATAATTCACATAGCGGAACACCTCATTTTGCTTATCCCTGATTTCGTAAATTCCCTCCAAAAAGGTTTTGCTCTCCGGCAGAACCGTCCTAAACGGAAAACAGTGGATACGTGTACCGCCCGACTTTTTCTCTAAGAGCGTAGCCCTGCGCGCATACGCAATCTGCATGGAAACATCATCACACTGATTGATTTTCTGCAGATAGGTACGGATTCCCATAATGAGAAGGCACTGCAACGAAACATGATATTTCTCACAAAACGTCATAAGCCGCCTTGTAGGTTCTTCCTCCAGATGGAAAATATCAATCGCAGCCACAAAGCTGTCCGATCCGGTAGGCGCCGCCCGAAGATTGGGATTGCCTGTCGCCGCCCTCGCTTCCTCCAATTTCTCCGGTCCCTCTATACCGTTGTAAATCGGCTCCGATTCCTCTATTAATTTGCGGAAATATTCTCTGTCTCTTGCCTGCGCCTTACTGCCGGCCTCATACGCCAAGTCCTTTTCCACCTGCTCAATATAAGAACGCATATCGGCCGGATATGGAACACCCTCAAAATTAGCGTTGCAGTACAGCTCGATCACATCCTTCAAGAAACAGATCAGAGACTGTGCATCGAGGAACCTGTGATCGCCCACGACATACATTCCCTGAAAACCGTCCGGTGTCTTGATAATCACAACCTTGTTCATCGGCTCATCTTCCTTGTCAAATGGAACACGTGTCCAGGCTGTCATCTCTGCCTCCGCCTCTTCCATAGTTTTTCCCGAGAAATCCACAAACTCTATCTCACGATCTTCTTCCTTGGCAATATACTGATACCACTCCTTTTCCGTCTTGTCGTATGCGAGACGCGCACGCATAGATTCACAGCGGTCGTATGCCTTGTATATCGCCTTTTTTAACTCCTCAATATTCAGTTCAGCCTCTATGGTAAGACTTGTACCGACATTGAGTATCTCTTTTCCCGGACTGTACTGCGCGTAATAATTGTGGAACTTCTGTGCCACTGTCAATGGATATGTTTTATAACCTTTTCTCGTTTTCATACCTTTTCTCCTTTACAATCATCTGGCTTTTTGTAACAGTTCAGACAGGCTGCCCTGTTACGGCTTTTACATAATTCCTTTTGCAAACTCCGTCAGCACTCTCTCATATGCCTCCATATCCTTATAGTAGCTCTCCGCATGTCCGGCGCCTTCCACAATAAACTTTTGTTTTGGCGACCGGCAGTTTTCATAAATCTCATGACACATACTGCATGGCACAAATGTATCCGCCGAGCCGTGAATAAAAAGTATCGGTACCTTCGCCTTGCTTACCTCACGTCTGGCATTGCATTCATCCATTCCGTAGCCCGCATACTTTTTGTTGATCAAATCGGCTCCCCAGATCGCCGGGAACGCCGGCAGATGATACATATTATTAAGCACATATGTGAACACTTCCTTAGGCGACGTAAAACCGCAGTCAGATACAATCCCTTTTACATTATCCGGCAGATCCAGTCCGCTTGTCATCAGTACCGTAGCGCCTCCCATAGACGTTCCGTGAAGCATAATTTTGACGTCTTCACCGCACTCGTGTATTGCCCAGTCAATCCAGCCAAGCGCATCCTTTCTGTCCAGACATCCGAAGCCAATGTACTCGCCTTCGCTCTCACCATGCGCCCGCGCGTCCGGCAGCAGCATAGCGTAACCATGCTTCAGAAAATAATCGGCTATCGCCATATGATTGCTAAGTCCTTCGCCCGTATAACCGTGAAAACAAATTACCAGTTTGTTTTTGCTTGGCTGACCCTCTTTTAAAAATGCATCCTGTGCATTTTCAATCGCCGGAAAATATGTGGCATGAAGTTTCAAGCCGTCAAAGGATGTAATATATACATCACTGTGGGGCTGTTCCATCACAAATTTCTTTCTCTCTTCCATCAGCGGAAAATACTTAGACCAGTCTGTACCCGACATTTTCGTTGTCCGTTCCGTCTTGGCATGTCCGCGTTTCATGGTTCTGTTGTAAAAATACACGGTTTCCCCTATTCCTGCCGCGGCGAGAAGCCCTGCTGCTGCCGTGATGTTTCTCAATGCTCCCATCGTCATTTCCTCCGCTTAATTTTCCTGGCTGTTCTTTTTATTTTCCTTCTCTACGACTTTCTTTGCCACTGTCTTCACCACACTCTTTACCACCTTATCGGCAGCCTTTCTCGCCACACTCTTTTCATTTTGCGCAGCTCCCTTTTTCATTTCTATAATTTCCTTTAAACGCAGCGCCTTATCAATATTTCCCTCGACCTGAAGCTTTTTATCGGTAAAAGCGGCAACCGGATCCAGCTCTCCATCCGCAATCTTAAAAAGTACGTCCGGTGCGCAGGTAAACATCGCATCCCTGTCATAATACTCATACGGCTCTACAAAAAGCTCACCGTTCTTTACCTCCACATAAAAGGCTCCGCCGGCCTCCTCGTCCGCAATATTAAACTGAAATGCAAGATGTTCATGAATATCGCTCACATCCGCTCCCATAAATTTTCCTTTGATTTCATAAAATAAATCTGCGTAAGTCATTCTTATCCTCCTATTTTTCCTGACCCTTATTATGATCATTTATGCGCCGTTTTATCATTCTCCCTTTTTTGCGCATCTTTGCGTTTTTTCGACCGTCAGTCGGTCTTGCTTAAAATAACAATATCACATTTTTCGACCATTGGTCAATCGTTTTTTCGTCCAATTTATCTAACAATTTTTTTCTGCTTTTGTTGCACTATTCACAATTGTTCCCAAAGCGGATTTGTGTTATCATTTTTTATTATGAGGTGAATGATATGCCGGACATGAAAAAATACGACAAAATATTAGACGCGCTCCAGAATCTTCTGCAAGACAGGAATATACAGAATATTTCCGTGAGCGATATCGCAAAAGAAGCCGAAATAGGAAAGGGAAGTATCTATTACTACTTCCCTTCAAAAGATGCCATCCTTGACGCGCTAATAGAAAGAAACTATGAGCAGCCGCTTAAAACAGCCAAAAATCTTGCCAATCGAACCGAGATCTCACCGTTCACGCGCATGGCAATGATTCTGCAGGCATGCCGCAACTCATCGGCTGCATTTTTAAAACAAAACAATTCCACCGTCAGGGAGGGAACAAGTGCGCAGGACATTGCATTTTTACACCTGAAATATATGAATCATCTGATTACCGAACTAAAGCCGACCCTTACGGAAATCATAGAACAGGGAATCGCATCTAACGACATACACTTTGAATACCCGGCGGCTCTCGCCGAGATTGTGCTTATCGTACTTGCGGTCAAGCTTAACCACACCCTTCTTCCGGCTACCGCGGACGATTCCGAGGATACCATCCGTGGGCTTGTGGCATTACTCGAAAGAGGTACGGGCGTACCGCAAGGAACACTCAATTACCTGACCCTGCCTGCGACAGATATCTAAAAGTACAGCTTTTGTTCCTAATGATATAAAAATTTCTCTAATTGATACTGCTCTGTACATGATCGCTCAGCTTCGCATTTGCCTGTTCTACCTTCAGCCTAGAAAGCAGGAAAGCAATAATCAGGTTTATGATCATCGGTATCCACAGATACATAAAATACAGCATATTGATGCAGGAATCAATCTGTGTACTCGCATTCGGAATGTAACCGCTTGCGGCGAGCATCCATCCCGCCAATGCCGTACCGATTCCTCCGCCGATTTTCACTCCGAGTGACGTACAGGAAAACATCGTTCCGTCTATTCTCTTACGCTTCGTAAGGAAGGTATATTCCGAGCAGGATGCAATCAGCGCATTCAAATCTCCCTGCAAAGGACTCATGCCAAGCGCCGCTACACCTGAGAAAATTAACATCATCGGAAGGTTTCCAAGATATCCGCCGACAACCACCAGTCCGCGCGCAACGGTTGCCAGTATATATCCTGCCAGATTAATCTTATACATCCCTCTCAATTTCTTTACCAGTACCGGCGTGAAAAGAAGTCCCGCAATCAACGGAATATTGATTGCCATTGAGAATACTCCCAATAGAGACGCGTCTCCCAGAATATAGGTCATAAAATAAATTCCCATATTCAAAGTTGCCGTATAAATCTGTGTCAGTATATAAACACAACAGATGATAATATAAAATTTGTTGCAAGCCAGAAGCCTTACCGCGTCACCCAGACTATATTTTTCTTCCTTCTTTTCCCCCTCTCCTTCCGCAGTCTCGTCCAGCTCTTTTTGCGAAAGCTCCCGGACCGACAGTACGGAGACAGAATTCACGATCAAGCCGATGACCGCGTAGATAATCGCCACCGTTCTCCATCCCCCGGCTCCGCCGCCCATTGATTTTACAAAATCAACGGTGATGGTCTGAATTAAAAGACTTGTTCCAAATGCAAACATAAAGCGGATAGAACCCATCTGCACGCGTTCGCTTCCGTTCTTTGTAATCAATGCGGTAAGCGCCGAATATGCGATATTGTTCGCGGTATAAAACACGGCGTTCAACAGGGTATACGCGAGGAAGAACCACGCATACTTAGCCCCCTCTCCCAGATTGACGGGAATCGCAAAAATAGCGACTAACGTAATGGCGCACCCGAAAAATCCTCCGAACATCCACGGACGCGCTTTTCCCATCCTGGTCTTCGTCTTGTCAATCATAGAGCCAAAAAAGATATCCGTCACCCCGTCAAAGAGCTTGGAAAGCATCATCAAAGTTCCCACCACACCTGAATTTAAGCCAACCGTATCGGTCAGGTAAATCATAACAAACGAGGACAGCAGCGCATATACCACATTTCCCGCCACGTCGCCGGAACCGTACCCCACCTTATTGTACCATTTTAAATATGTTTTTTCCCCCATAATCCCTTCTCCTTCTCCATATCATCATTATTTGAATGGTATCAGTCTTAAATTGTATTGAAATTCCTCTTCATCCAGCCGATACTGTTTTTGCAGACGCGGACCGCAGCTATTCGAGCCAATTCCGTTTTGCGCGTAGTCCAGACACAAAACCGTACTTTCCGACGGACGCAATTCATAGTTATGCCTTTTCTCCGTCAGCTCCTCCTGTGTATAGACGGATGCATTGAAGCAAAAACTCCTATTAGACACCGCGGTAACCCCATATCCGCCGCCTGAAACAGTCACATAATCACAGTCCGCATGGCTGCCGTTTTCCTGCGGCCTGATATAATCCTCATGCATATCGGCCGCCTTAGCCCCAAAGATTCCGTGATAGGACGCCCTGCATTTATCGCGATAGCTCTCCGTCGGCCCCATACCGTAATATGTGACCTGATTCAATTCCTCCCTTAAAAACAGACGTAAACCAAACCGCGGAAGCTCCGGAAACTCGGCATCCCTCTTCACATCCATACAGACGTCTATCATCCCGTCTCCCCATACCGTCCATGTGATCTTGGCATCTAAAATTTTCTGCACTGCCGCCGCCGACACCGACGTGTGGCTGTAAATGACAATCTTATCATCGCTTGCGTGATACACTGTCTCATACGCCCTTCCACCTGCCCTGTCATAGCGGGCGCGCATCCACTCCAACTTGATATTTCTGTCATTGTCCGTAGGCGCACGCCAGATATTTACCTCCATCGGCCGCTCAAGCAGCCTGTTGCCCGCAAATACCAGATCGCTAAACATGCCCGTCCTTTTGTCGTACGTGTAACAGAAATCATCCCCCTCTAAAACCAGATATACGTTTTCCTCCTCAACTCTTATCTTTGCCGTCTTAGCCGGCTCATGCCTAAGCATCTGCAGCGCCGCCTGATTTCTCCCGTCCCGATTTTCCAAAAGAATTTCGTCAAATCCCAGTGTATAGCCAGACGGCAGCACTCCGCTTGCTTCCCTCAGCTCATAAATCAGCCTGACATAAGATTTTCCCTTTTGCGGGATTGTTACATTTAGGGAAAGCTCCCCGCTTTGATGCGGCAAAACGAATGGACATTTTAACATTCCTGCGTCGAGCAGCATCCCGTCACAGCTCAATTCATACCGAATCCTGACATACTCACTCAGCTCCGTAAAATCCAGATAATTGCGGAGCGTAACCGTTTTCTCTTCCTGATTCACTCCCGAAACTCTCGCCGGACGGTACACATTTTTATACTCCAAAAGACCGGTGTGCGGCGTCCGGTTCGGGTATACCAGCCCGTCCATACAGAAGTTTCCATCGTGAATTTCCTCTCCATGGTCGCCTCCGTAAAAATATCTTTCCTTTCCGTTTGCCGCCGCCCCGTGACTGACTGCGTGATCGCACCATTCCCAGACAAAGCCCCCGCATGTCATATCGTATTGCTCGAATATCCTAAAATAGTCTTCCAAATCCCCCGGTCCGTTTCCCATCGCATGACAATACTCACATAAAATAAGCGGCTTATCCGGGTCATTTTGCAGATACTCCTCCATCTCCTCCTTTGACGGATACATCCTGCTGTAAAGATCAATATCGGAAAAATCATATTTCCTCTTATCACTCCTGTATAATGCGCTCTCATAATGCGTCAAACGGTCCGGATCAAATTCCTTAGTCCATTTCAGCGCCGCCTCAAAGTTACATCCATACGCACTTTCATTTCCCATAGACCAGATAACGACGCAGGGACGGTTCTTATCTCTCAAGACACATTTCTTAGTTCTGTCAAGCGTTGCCTCCATAAAATCAGGATTATCGGAAATTCTTTCATTCCAACGCCTGCTTTTGTTATCCCAGCTGTTATCTGCATAGAATATTTCCGCCGGTCCATGGCTCTCATGATCGGCTTCATCCATCACCAAAAATCCATAGGAATCACATAGCTGATAAAAAACCGGCGCGTTCGGATAATGGCTGGTACGGACCGCATTGATATTATGCTGCTTCATCAGAAACAGATCCCGCTTCATCTGTTCAATCCCCATCGTAAATCCCGTTACCGGATCGGAATCGTGCCTGTTTACCCCATGAAACTTTAACGGCATCCCGTTAAAATATACAATCCCGTCTGCGATACGGATCTCACGGATACCGACCCGCTCGACAATCGTCTCCTGCACGGTCTCAATCAACAGCGTATAAAGATAGGGATTTTCCGGACTCCATAAAATCGGATCGGCAATTTTCATTTCCAGGCTTTGCGAATGAGCTGTCTCTTCACTTTCTTGCCCCACGAACTTCTCCGCCACCGTCTTTCCCGACCTGTCACAAATTGTCAGCTTGGTTGGTATCACCTGCCGAAAATACGTCAGGCGAATTTTAACACACGCCGCTCTCTCCTGTATTTTCGTCCTGACGAAATAATCAAATACCCCCTCTTTCGGACGCTTTAAAAGATAAACGTCACGGAAAATTCCGCTCATCCGAAACTTATCCTGATCTTCTAAATAACTTCCGTCGCACCACTTAAGCACCAGCACCGCAAGCCTGTTTGCCCCCTCTCTTACATATTCCGTCACATCAAATTCGCTGGTAGAATGGGATACCTGACTATACCCCACATAGTTTCCGTTAAGCCACACATAAAAACAGGAATCCACTCCCTCAAAATTCAGGCAGACCTTCGGCGCAGCCGCATCCTGCTTATACCAAAATTCATTAATATAAGCTCCACAGGGATTGTCCTGGGGTACATACGGCGGATCAAAAGGAAACGGATATCTGATGTTTGTATATTGATGCGTGTCATATCCGTAATTCTGCCATACCCCGGGCACGTATACACGCTCAAAAGAACTAAAATCATAATCCTTTTCATAAAACCGATCCTTCAATTCATAAATGCTCCCGTAATACCGGAAGCTCCACTCTCCGTTCAGCATCTGAATGCGGTCGGAATCTTCCCGCTTTTCCGCAAGTGAATCCATAAACTTTGACGCCGGAACATAATACGCTCTGTCCGGCATCGTGTTTTCATGCAGCACATGCAGGTCCTCGTAATATCTCGGTACAATCATTGCAACACCCCCTGTAACCTTTTGTTTTTTGCTGATTTCATTATATTTGCGCGAGTGCAGAATTTCCATATGCTGTATTAGACAAAACATGCACAAAATGATACAATGCAAGTAACAAGGAGGATTTTGGGATGTACACAAACAGCGCCTACTGGCACAATACAAGACAGGATTTTAAAGATAAAAAGCACCCTCTGTTTGTGGGAAGCTGCGGAACCTATCATTTATTTACAAGACCGAAGCTTCCTACGCACAGACCGCGCGGAAGACTCGATTTTCAGCTCCTTTATATTGCCTCCGGCAAAACACACTTCTTTTTCAACGGAACAGAGGAAATTGTGACAGCCGGACATATGGTCATTTACCGACCGAAGGAAGAACAGAAATATTACTATTACGGAACGGACCAGCCTGAGGTGTACTGGGTGCACTTTACCGGAAACAACGTAAAAAATATCCTACGCCAATACGGTATTGCAGATTCCTCACATGTCATCTACACCGGTACGTCGCTGGAATATAAAAGGATTTTTACTCAGATGATACAGGAATTACAGATATGCAGAGAAAGCTATGAAGAATATCTGGTTCTTTTACTCCGCCAGATTTTCATAATGATCCAGAGACAATCTGCCAACCGCCCTAAGACTTTGGGCGGTTATCTGGAAAATGAAATGGAAGCCGCGGCAACGTATTTTCGTGAACATTATAATACTTCCATTAATATAGAAAACTACACCGCCTCCCGCGGCATGAGCATAAGCTGGTTCATACGCAGCTTTAAAGAATTTATCGGATTCACACCAATGCAGTACATCCTTTCCCTGAGAATTACAAATGCACAGAATCTTCTGCAAAACACCGAATATAACGTAACGGAAATTGCAGATATCGTCGGATATGACAACCCGCTTTACTTCAGCCGCCTGTTCAAAAAGCAAAGCGGCATATCCCCCTCCGAATTCCGAAAAAAAGTGCGCAAAACAGATAACTAAAACCAAGCCGGCAGGACCTTTTGGTCCTGCCAAAACACATCAACGAAACATACCAAAAAATACCGGATAAGCTTCCGAATAAGAACCATCCGCTCCAACCTCCTCGTATTGCACGCTTTCCAAAGCGTTCTCCGCGGCCGAAACATAGCCGTATCGGACGCTTCCGTCTTCCTGTGTAATCACGGCGCTTCTCCATGAGCGAAATCCCTGCGGCTCCCCTAACACCTCGCCGCTCTCTTTAAAAGCGTCAAACATTTCTATTCCGTCGACGTCATGCGGTTTCATAACAAGGCTCTGCTTTGCCACATCATAGACATACATCATATTCCCGGAAATCGGCGCAAGATACACTCTGCTTCCGTCCCTTTCCACCGACACCTCACAGTAGTCGTCTCCCTGTGTGCCGTCGCATCCGATTGCTTCCAGATTCACCGCGCCAATCATTGCTTCGCTGTCCTTATCATATACAAACAGCCCAAAATATCCGTGAAATATCACCCTTCGGCTGTCTGCATAATCCAAAATCACAAGATCCGCCCCAAGCGATGTGTCTCTTGTAATGTCGGGCGGCGTTATTTCAATAGCCCTGGCAAATTGCTCCTCCGATGAAACGGGATTGCTAATCATTGCGACGGCCAACAGCGCGACTACGACAACCGCTGCCGCCGACAATCCTGCCCGCGGCTTTTTATAACGCATGATATTGCGGATTCTGCCTGCAGGATTTCTCTCTGAAAATGCCAGCGGCACACCGTATACGCCATGACCTGCGGCACAATCCAGCAATACTTTTGCATACTCTTTTCTGCAATCCGGCTCATATAATTTTAGCACCGCCTCATCGCATGCCATTTCCATATCCTTACAAAGCAGTATATACGCCGCCCATACGAATGGATTAAACCAGTGGATTCCTGTAATGACAAACGCCGCCAGCTTATAAAGATAATCTCTTCTTTTTATATGCATCTGTTCATGTTTAACAATATAGCTGTCCCCCATTTCGGCATATGCAGAAGGAATATAAATACGCGGCCTTATGATTCCAAATACAAAAGGCGTATCAATATAATCCGCAAGATAAATATTATCCTGCAGACATACGCTGCATAAAAGCTTTCTTTTTAACCACAAACAGGAAATCACTCCATAGAGCAAAAATCCTGCCATTCCCACTATCCAGATCAAACCAAGCACAAATATCCAAACCTGGATAGGGTTCACGCTAACCTCTACCGAAGAGACAGGCAGCGCCTGCTTGATAGCCGCGTCCGCCGCTGCGCTTCCAGTGTGAATCTCCGGCACTGCCATGTGACCGATATTCTCCGGTATAAACGGCTCTTTTTCAGGCAGCAGACTAGCGATGCTTTCTATGGAAAACGGGCTTATCAACCTGACAAACGGTATCATCCACAGCATGCAATTATATTTTTTCGGCACACGAAGCACATTGAACAGGAACCTCCCTCCCAGAACAAAACAAATCACAACGGCTGCCTGATAACTCATATTTACTATTTCTATAAAGATAGCTTCCATCATTCTCCCTCCCTATCTGCTGTTCTCAATAATATTTTTCAATTTCTCAATTTCTTTTTCACTCAATTTCCTGCGGGAGGTAAAAGCCGTCAGAAAATCCGGCAGAGAACCGCCAAAAGAATGCTCCACATACCGCTCGCTCTGCCTTGCCAGAAATTCTTCCCTGGAAATAAGCGCCCTTACCGTCCCGCCCTGATTTTCAAAGAAACCTCTGTCACTCAGCTTTTTTAGCACAGTGTATGTCGTCGTCCGCTTCCAGCCCAGCTTCTCCTCACACAGCTTTATAAGCTCTGCCGTAGAAAGCGGCGCATGATCCCAGATAATATCCGCAAACTTTCCCTCAATACTGCCCAATGTATATTCTTCCAAACCACCGTCTCCTTTCATGTCTATCGCTTATAGACACTTTTAGTCTATCATGTATAGACAATCCTGTCAACAGAGATATGTCTAAAACATATTCTTTCCTATGATATAAAAAAGCTTACGCCCCGCAGTCTCCACATCACCCCCGCCGCCGTCACGCATATCCCTGCGACAATCAGACCATACCGCAATTCGACCAGCTTCATCTCCTGCATATACTTATCTTCCTGCAAATCCGTGGTATTCTCTATCACAAATCCCATTCCCTGCAGTCTCTTGACCGTTATCTCATCCAGTTCGTGCCTTGCGGCAAGAACCCGCACTGTCGTACTTTTTGCATAATCCACACTATCCCCTCTGCAAAACGCATACGGCTCTTTGTCCGGCAAAATGTCTGCAAGAAGCACGATATCGGCAGTTCCTTTTTGACCTTCTTTGTCCTCCTCCTGTGCTTCTATCGTATATGTTACGCGCAATATGCCTTCATCGGGCTCGTAAGTATTTTCCTGTTTCAACTGCTCATATGCCGCTTGATTTACAAAAAACTTTTCCATCGCCCCGGATTCCTCAATCCCGTACGCGTTTTTGAGATATTCCTTTGACAGATATACGCAGGGAAGCGATACCTCTGTTGTCTTATATTTCATCGTAACTGATTTCTCTCCCTGCACGCTAAATGCCTTTACGTTCTCCAATTCTGCAAGTTCTTTCAGCTTTGTCCCAAATGTACCGCCAATGCCCGCTACATACTCCACCGGACTTTGAATCAACCGATACAGCAAAACACCGTTATATATGGCATTTACAAAGAAGCAGACGCCAATCACAATATAGAGCAGCATAATCTTTACGGTATCATTCTGTTTTCTAAGTCTTAAAAACCGCTTCCACCACTTCATAACGCCCTCTTCTTCACCTTTCTCACACCAAATACTGCCGCAAACACGCCAAGTACGCCTGCGATTACGGCCATAATTACCCACCACTGTCCGCTCTCGTCCTCCGGCTCACTGTTATTCTCCGAAAACGGCGACGTTATCGTTGCCTGAAATTCCGTGACCTCGCTCTGCTCCTCCCCCGCTTCGTTTTCATAATAAAAGGTAAGCGTTCCCTCCGTCTCCCCATACAGGCTTCCGCCTCCCGATAATCCGCTGACGGAAATCGCTGCGCTTGCCTGCCCTTGTGAACCCGGCTCAATATCCCCGATAAAGATCGTCCCCGCAGCCGACAATCCATCCGCCTCTAAAACGGCCCGCACATTGTACACCTTACTTCTGCCCAGATTCATTGCCGAAACCTGCGCCTCAACCACATCCGCCACCGTAAGCTCCTGCGGAATGGAAAGCCGGTCAAACTGCATTTTTAAAGGCTGATTCACCGAAAATTTCACTCTCCCCTCCCCGGTGTACCCGTTTCCCTTCGCGTCTGCGTAATCCATAGCAAGCACAAAATCATACTGTCCCTCAGGAACCGCCGCGTTTATCCTGTATGTGTATGACAAGACATATGTCCCTTTGGCGCCAAGCGCTTCTATATACGTTGTGTCCGATTTATCAACGAGCGTAAACTGCTCCGTGGGCGCGCTTATGCTTACCGTCATATTTTTTACGGAATCTGCGCTGCTGGTATTAAGAAGCGTAATCTCCGCCGTCACCTCATCTCCCGCCAGAATTTCATCCTTTGAAAACTTGTACGACTGTACCAATACCTTCGGGGCAAATACAGGCTCCTCGGGTTCCGCTGCCGGCTCCGGCTCAGGTTCCGGTTCCGCATTCGGGTCTTTTCCGTCCGTAATTGTCACATATATCGTAAATGTCTGCTCAATTTCATTCCCCGCCTTATCCTGGGCCCAGGCTGTAAGTGTAACCGGATAACTGCCGTTGTATCTGTCGCCCTTCAGCTCCAACCAAAATGCCGCCACATAGCCTTTTATTGTTTTTTCGCCGTCGTTGACCTTTGCTTTCTTGCATTTTATATTCTTCTCATAATTTTTGCGGACAAACGGCGCGCTCTGCGAATCCCCCAAATCCACGGAAACTCTTATCTTATTATCCTTCAGATTTTTGCTGCTTAAAATCGGCGCCACAAGATACACACTCCCGTTTTCGACCTTTGGGATATAGCCTTCGGAATAAGTCTTATCCATCCCGTCATAGCGGTTCTCATTGTCAATTGTAAGCTTGGCTGCTGTACTTACTGTGACATCCCCTGACGGCTCCCCGTCAAAAGCGGCTGCGCCCGTATCCGTCTCCTTTGCCCCGGATACATCCGCGCCTTTATCCGGCTCCGCGGCATACAAAACCCGAGACCCCGCCAGCATTCCCAATAGAACCACGATTGCCGCTAACCTCTTTACACATTTCATTTCCATTGATCCTCCATCTCATGAACCGCATCACACAGTACCTCAATATCCTGCGCATTATGGCTCGCAAGCAATATAGATTTTCCCTGTTCCTTTAACTCCTTAAGCAGCGCGCGCATCTGCGTTACACCCGCCTTATCCAGCCCGTTAAACGGTTCATCCAAAATCAACACATCGGGATCCTCCATAATCGCCTGTGCAATTCCAAGTCTCTGGCGCATTCCAAGCGAATACTTGGCAACAGGCTTTTTCATGCCCGGATCAAGTCCGACACGCCGTAAGCTTTCCACAATCTCTTTTTTTCCGATCCGCGCCTTTAAGGACGCCAGAATTTTCAGATTTTTATATCCGCTTAAATTCGGAATAAACCCCGGCGTCTCAATAATCACACCCAGTCCGTCAGGGAAATCGCACTCCTTTCCAACCTGCTTTCCGTTTACGATAATCCTTCCGCTGTCCGGACGCAGGAAACCGCAGATACATTTCATCAGCACTGTCTTACCGCTTCCGTTATTTCCGACTACCCCGTATATTTCTCCTGCGCAAATTGTAAGATTCACGTCCTTTAAGATCCGTTCCTTACCGAACGCTTTGCTTACATGCTCTACCATAATTCCCATTGTTTTCTCCATACACACCTCATCGTTTCTCCGTTCCCGTAAAATGAAAGCTATAATTTCTGATTCTATGCAGCGACATGCCAAACAGGACAAGGCTGCCCGCAACGAAAAAAGCATAGGATACCCAGAGTCTTGGCAGATTATCATAGCCGAAATTGTGCATATAATATGTCGCATGATTTAACGGTGAAAGCCAACCAAACGCAATATTGGCAAGCTTCATCCTCTCCTGCGGTATCTGAAACCACTGTGCAATCACTTCAGGATTAAGCAGAAAACCAAAGCCTCCAAATACAATTCCGCCGATCATACCGCCGTTTTCCCTCCATAAATTCAGGTACAGAATAAGTCCCGCCATAAAAACGGAATATCCCAGCATAAGACAAAAAATATGAATCATGCACTCGTATGGAAACGACAGCTCTAAAACCTTTACGAAAGCCGGAATCGCAATCTCCTTTCCGATATCCGAATACCCTAATATTGCCGCTGTATTGCTCCACAAATTTGCAGGATATGATTTTCCCCCTGCAAGCACACAGGTGGATAGCAATATAAAGCACATCAGCGCAAGGGTGGACAGCATAAGATACAGAATCTGCCCAAGCATCCAGACTCTGCGGCTGATACGGAGCAAAAACAGCGGAACCTCATTTCCAAGATTCGGCATATCCGCAAACAACAAAAGCAAAAGCAGTGATATTAACAACACGGAATTGGCATCGCCGAAGGTCCATATAAACGGCTCCGCAAACTGCAGCAAGGTATCATGCTTTTCGGCAAAGGCGACCACCTTATCTGACAAAAGAAAACACAGAATAAAGGCCAGGCAAAAAACTAAAAGAACCCGCGGATTTTTTCTCCATCTGCAGAAGTTCGCCGCCGCAACCTGCCATACCTGCCTGATTCTATACACGCTCCATACACCTCCTCAAAACCTCGTAATAGATTCCAAACAACACCAAAACCACACCCGAAAGCATGATTACAATTCCCCATTCTCCAAATATCCACGTATGCTTTGGGAAAATCCACTCACATGGATACAGGCAATACATTTCTTCAAAATACCTTTCATAGAGAATAATCAGCAGATAATATATGACAAAGGCGCCGCCGTAGGCAATATAACGGCTTTTTGACCACGCCGCCAGCGTCGCCGAAAACACCGCCCACATCATTCCCGATACGAACACCAGCATCAGACTGATTTCTTCCGTCTCTTCCAGCATCATCCTGTAAACCAGGCATCCAAGCATCCCCGGAAGTCCGCCGCAAAGCCCGCAGGCAAAAAACTTTCCGAAAATATAAGACATCTTTCCGCACCTTGGCAGGTACGCTTTGATAAATCCGCTCTGATATTCCACAAGCCATACGGCCGCGTACGGAAACGCCGCCGTCACGGGAATACTCATTCGAAACAAATCGGAATCAAATCCCGCCTTGAACAAAATAAACAATTCTATGAGCACTCCCGCCGCAAAGCCCTTTGAGCAAATCCCTCTCTTTAAATCCGACTCAAAGCTGTTCATCCTAATAGCCCAATCTTCTGTCGATCACGGAACCGTCGATTGCATTGATTGTCATAATACAGGCATCCGTCTCGGAATATGCTTTTTCTCCGTATACATCTGTCTGCTTCCCCATGAAATCCCATACCGGAACAAGAAGACCTGTATCAAAACTGTCCGCTTCACTGATTCTGGTATAGCGAAGAATCACCCTGCTGATTTCTATGGTAACTTTATCCTCATCAGTCCCCTCCCCTCTTGCATTTGCGACGGGAACCATCTGCTCAAAAACCGCCTTAATCTCATCAAAGCTTTTCATGCTGGATTTGTCCACAACAGTCTCTATGATTTCAATCGGTGAATTGTAACAAAATCCCACAATTCCATCATCATTGACAGTAATTTCAATATTCTCTCCTGACCATTCTCTTTTTACATAGTCGTCCCCCTGCCATTCGTCGACAAACTTGGACGCACCTTCATTGTCAACAAACACTCCGTCTATATTTCTTAGATATTTAAAAATATATACCTTGCGGTATTGGATTTTTGTTCCGTCGTCTGATGTGTCGCAGACCTGACCGTATAAACCTCCCTCACTATATTTAAAATCTGTCAGTCCTAGCGTTCCCAAAAGCTCCTCCGCCTTGCCCTGCGCCTCTTCCTGCGTTATGGTTGTCGGCATATCCGGATACTCCTCCAAAGACTCCTCAGGGTTTTCCACATCTACCAGCAAATGATCCTGGATATTCTCCTCTCCGATCTTCCATCTTCCGACATCGCACGAACCTACGGCTACCGAACTGATTCTCATATCTCCATGCTTATCACTGTCATAGCGCAGACAATTTCCATAATTTTCATTGTTCTGTACATACAGTGCAGTATGTTTTCCGTTTTTGCCGTCGCTAACCCCATAATACACTTCTCCGGAAGGATTCAGCTCATACTCCCAGCCATAAAAACTATTTTTCACATCCTTTTCATGCAACTCGGCCACGCTATGCAGCAATCCATCGGACGGATAATCCTCATATACAACCTCTTCCGGCGCGCTCTCATACTCCTCCTGAAGCTCATCAATATCCTGCTGAATCTCTTGTCTGTATATCTCCGCATCATCCGTTCCGTCCGTCAAATCCTCAAGCTGCTCCCGGTACATTTGAATTTCGCTCTCAATACTGCTGCGTGTTTGTATGTTCTTCACACTTCCGTCATAAAGCGTCTCCCCCTGCACCAGTGTCTCCTTCACTTTATCCAGAAAATCCTGGTCAATATTTTTTTGCTTCACACGCATAACAGACATCTGACTGGTCCCCGGAATATCCACCTTTGCATTCACATTCACCGATACCTTCAATGATTCGTCGTTTATGGTTGTCTGATAAGTGTCGTATTTCTCTGCAACATCCGTCACATTTTGGAAACCGTTCTCTGTATCCCGGGCCTCCTCAATCATATTATCCATATCCTTATTCTTTACAATTGAGGATTCCGGGCTTTTCTGGCAGGCGGAAAATGTAACCGCCATCACAAGACCGAATGCAAGTAAGTTCTTATTTCTTTTCATGCTAATTCTCCTTTCGCGCAAGTGCGCATATGTTTTTATATCATAGGAAAATCATAGACTTTATAATTCACGGCAACAGGATCTTTCCTATGATAGAACTAAAGTGCGCTTCACGCACTCCCGCGTTTCGATTCCCTCGAAAGCGCAGCTTTTGTTCCGCGCGCGAAGCTGTGCATAAGCTTTTATATCATAGGAAAGTCATAGACTTTATAATTCACGGCAACAGGATCTTTCCTATGATATAAAAAAACCATGCTAAAACAACCTTACACAGTTATCCTAGCATGGATTCTTACATCAAGTATTCATCATAATTTAAACAAATTGTAAAATCATCCGGGTTCCCTTCCCCTCTTCACTCTCTATCGCAAGCGTTACATTGTGACGCTTTGCAATAGTCGCAGTAAGCGCCAGTCCAAGGCCTGCTCCGCCTTTCCTGCGGCTTCTGGACTTATCAATCATATAAAACGGCTCTAAGATCTTATCCTGCTCATCCTTTGGTATTCCCCGTCCAAAATCCTGCACCTCAATGCACGCTCCATACGCTTTCAAAAGAATCCTTCCGCCCTTCCCGCTTGCCCATATCGCATTGTCAAGGAGGTTGATTACAACATCCGTCATAAGATCCGCATCCATCGGAAAACGCTCTCCGTGCTCTGTGATCTCAAGCTTCATCTGTCTCTCCCGCAGCGTCCGTCCGCAGGATTTCGCCGCCGCATCAAAGATAACTTTTACAGGTGTATCGCTAAATTCCAACTCGCTATCCCTGTCAAGCTCCAGAAGCTTCATCATTTTTTTAGACAGACGCTCCAATCTTGTGCATTCCTCATAAATATATGAAAGCGCTTCCTCCTGCTGCTCTTCGCTAAGCTTCACAGACAAAAGCGTTTGGGCATAGCCTGAAATTGCAGTCATCGGCGTCTTCAACTCATGCGTCAGATTCCCCATAAACAGCGTCTTCTTCGCCTCCGACTCCTCCAGACTTTTAGTTCTTGTCTCTACCGACTCCGCCATTCTGTTAAAGCTCTCCTGAAGCTCTCCAATCTCGTCCTGTCTCTTTACCTGAAATCTCTGGTCATACTGCCCCGCCGCCATATGCTTTGTCGTATCGTTCAACTCCTGAAGAGGTCTTAACACGCGTTTTAAAATAACCGCCATCACGATAAGCGTCGCAGCCGCGACCACTAGAGTAATCATCAGCATACATACCGTCAGCCATTCCATCTTATCCCAGACATAAGAAATATCCTCAAACCGATAGAAGCAGATCTGGTCTTTCAACTCTTTTTTAAATACAAGATAGTGCTTTCCTTCGTATCTTACATATGCATAGTCCAGTAAATCATATGGTTTGTAATCAAGCTCGACAAGCTCTTTGACCTCAAACACCGTATGATTATAAATCTCTTTAGGCTGCGTCTCTCCTTCCGTATATACCTGCCGGACGGCAATATTGTAATCATCCCACTGCGTCTTAAAATAATAATTGAGGAAGACCTCTTCATCCTCCACATTGCCACCGGAATCCAGCGCCTTAGAAAAATCATCGGCAATGAGATACGAATTCTGGTATGCTTTGACAAACGCCTCGTTCCAAAAGCTCCTCTTTGTCAGCATCCAGATAACCGCATCTGTGAGCAATGACGCAGCTATCACTGCCGCACAGCTAATGAATGTGATCCGCGTTCTTATTTTCAATCTTCTACTCCTCCAAACGATATCCCAGCTTCGATATGGTCTTTATATGCTTCGTAAGGCCAAGCTTTTTTCGAAGCTGCCCGATATGCACATCCACGGTGCGCGTCTCGCCCACATAGTCAATCCCCCATACCATCCGCAGAAGATTCTCCCTTGAAATTGCTATGTTCTTATTCTTCGCAAGGACTGCCAACAGCTCAAATTCCATCGGCTTCAGCGGCACCTCCACGCCGTCCTGCCGAACCGTATGCTCCTCAAAATTAATCTCCATATTGAGGACTTTTATTACGTGATTCAGCCTGTTGGAACGCTTCAATACCTTCTCTATCCTGACAAGCAGCTCCAATACCTCAAAAGGCTTGACAATATAATCCTCCGCGCCCCCCTTTAACCCCTGAATCTTAGAAGCAAGATCATCCTTCGCCGTCAGGAAAATAACAGGAATATCATAACGCTTCATAACATCTAACAGCTCAAACCCGTCCATCCCGGGAAGCATCACGTCCAAAAGCGCCAAATCATAAGCGTGATCCTCCTCCAATGCCGACGCCGCTTCTTTTCCGTCAAAATAAATCTGTGTCTCATAATTCGCGACCCCTAAGTTCATCGCTATCATTTTTGCAATGGCCGTCTCATCCTCCACAATTAGAATTCT
The DNA here is from genome assembly GCA_947564465.1 of uncultured Roseburia sp. Taxonomy (GTDB): domain Bacteria; phylum Bacillota; class Clostridia; order Lachnospirales; family Lachnospiraceae; genus Roseburia_C. The sequence goes on from CANOCV010000034.1 coordinate 27,233, forward strand.
GTTTCTTACCATCTCTATTCCCTCATAATCCGCATATATAATTACTTTCAGTATAGCACAGCTCAATAACATTTCAACCGTCTGATATTTTTTCTCCAGACATTTGAAAAGGATTTGTATTACTATTCACTCCGTGCCCAGATACAGCCTGACGAAGAAGACGTGTATCTGCTTCGGTATAATTTTTCTGAAGAGATATGCGAGAACCATCCCGGAAACGAATAAATTTCCCTCTCCTGTTTTTCTCAATATTCTCAAAATCATGGATATAGTATAATTTGTGAAAAGGAGCCTTCGGTGTAAGAATGAAGTTATCCGTAAGGCTTACAAGAAATCCCTTTCGCGGCGGATTCTCATCATCTAAAAATTCCAGACAGAATAACCGATAGATTTTTTCCGTATTTCCCCATGTCTGCATTCTTCGAACAGAGGAAATGCGGGACGGAAACAAAATAAAGAACAGGCAATAAAAAAATAATGTCCACAACGGAAGAAGAAAAATCAGAAAGAAATTAAATGCAAAAGAAAATATCCCTTCCTCCCGTGCAGCTTCGGCCATCATAACGGAAAACAGAATCAGAAACGGAATACAAATAGAGAAAATCATTTTATATCCATCCTGAAAAAAGAAGATTACCCGCCTGCGGCACCATGCGGAATCGCTGGCAAGATGCAATAAATCATCTTTTAACACCGCTTTTGAAAAAAACACGTGCAAAAAAAGCGCAACCAAGTTGAAAACAATCTGAATTACGAGGCTGTAAACAGAGTAAACATACCATACACACAAAGTATTTTCCGGAAACATATTTATATTTGGAAAAGTACCATGCTTTGCCATACATACAGTGCAGCACAGACAGAAGAGAAAAAATGCAAAATTAATCACGGTTTCCACAATATTCAAAAGAACCGTAATAATATTTTTTTGAACGCTTACACGGCGCAGCACTATCTTTATTAAGAGAAAGGTAAGCGGAAACAAAAAAAGTACCCATCTTACTTCCTGCATTACAGAATCGCTTAACAAAAAGGCTTCCAATTCCGGCAACTTCTCTTCCCGAAATCCTCCGCTTAAAAACGAGCCAAAATCAAACAAATCTATAAAAGCAAAGAAAAGTATGAATGCGACCGGCATAAGAATAATAAGAAGACGTTCTGTGATTGTACGCCTTGAAATGGAATAAAACATCATGCGGGACGGCGTATAGATTTGAAGTCCGAGATGCAAAAGTGCACAGACGGAAAACACGGACATAACCGGTATTGTATACGGAAAAATATATTCGGTAATCATGCGGTAAAGATACATACGCGTCCTCCTTTGTGCACAAAATTTGTAACAGTTCAGACAAACTGCCCTATTACCAAAATTTTTCTAATTCAACATTAATCAAGTCCCATTTTCTTTTTTACTTTCTCAATATCTATATCGACCTTTTTCCATGTGTCGCCTTCTCCTGAAAGACGGAATAATGTCAAATCCAATTGTACCCCTATTTTTTCTATGTAATCCGGGTCATCTTCATCCGGCTCGTCCGCATAATCCATAATATATTTATCGTCTCTGAAAATAGCCTCGTCTGTTGACATTGCACCATAGCCGTTTGTTCCACCATACTTAAAAATCGTATATGTGTATTCCACATTCCCATCATCATCATGACATCTGAGCAAAAACATCTCATCATACAGTTTAAATGAATCCGGATCTCTCATCATACTTTTCATTTTGACGGCATTTTGATATGCCAACTGCTCATCCTCACTTAAACTTGATCTTATAAAGTTAACTGCAAACGCAGCAATAATAGCAACGGCAACGACAATGGCCGCAATCGGAATGATAATCTTTTTTGCCTTTTTGCCGCCCTTTTTTTGCGTACTTTTATCATTTACCGTTCCGTCTTCTAACGGACAGCCGCAGAAAGGACACTCTGTGGCATCATCTGCCACTTCTTTTCCACAATCACCGCAAATCTTTGTCGGCTTTTCTTCTTCTACAAATACCTTCCCACAATGGACACATCTTTTAGCCTTAGCAGAAATTTCTTTTCCACACTCGGGGCAACGAATCATATTACTTTTGTGAATTATTATTTCTTCTTTTTCCTTATAATCCTGTAATTTCCCTATACTTACATTCCCGCAGGAACACTTCCAGGCTATATTTTCCTCTCCATCGTCCAAAATACCACCGCAAGACGGACACTTAAAAAAATTCTCCGGATTTGTCTCTTTTTTCATCAATATATCCTGTAACTGCGTTTTCGTTACTTGAAATGCCTTTTGGCACGAATTGCATTTCCAACCGATTATATCTTGTTCACTTGGCGTACTATTACATTTGCTACATCTTATCATATGTCCATCCCCCATTATACATTTTTGCCAATTATATTGGTCTCTATGGTCTATATTATATTTGTTTTGACGAATTTTTTCAACCATAAATACTTTTTTCATTTTTTGTTTGACATTTCCCTCTCTTGTCCTTATAATAGGAGATGGCTAATCGATTAAGCTAATTTTCATAACTCAAGTGCACCTAGAAATAGGTGCACACTCCCCGAAAGTAAGTGAATAAGTTCATTTTTATAAAAAAAGATATTTCTATAAATCGTTTACGATTTGTAGAAATATCTTTTTATTTATATTATGACACATAATGTTTCTCCTTGATTGCACATCAATATAATGCTACAATGCTCTGAATCAACTAAAACGCGCAAACAATAACAAAGGAGAATATAAAATGAACGACATTCAAACAACACTTCAAAATTATTTTCAATTCTGTGAAAATCAAAAAAGACTTGACAAAAAACATTAAAAGCTTACCGAATTGATTTGCGTCAATTTCTTGAACGCACAGAGATTCCCCTTCTAACTCCTTTACGATATCAAGAAACACTCCGTGGCTTCCGCTCTTTCATTTTAAGCCCCCGCGTAATTATACTGTTCCAACACCATCTCCAAATCCGCAATCTGCTCCTTGATACTCTTTCCGATATCCGTATCCTTTACCCTAATGCGCTTTTCCTCCGTCTCAAAAATATCCGTGCTCGACTCGATATCCACATTCTCCTCCAGCACTTTTTTAATACTCTCAAAAGGCTGATGCGCCTTTAACCGCATACCATGCGAATTATAAATCAACGTATATCCCGCAATCCCCGTCTTCTTATGGTATGCCCTGCAAAACCCCCCGTCAATAATAATCAGCTTCCCATTCGCACGCACAGGCGCCTCTCCGTCACACACCTTTACAGGCGTATGCCCGTTGATAATATGGGATATCGGAGAAAACAGCCCGAATTCCCGCAGTATCATATTGCAGACATATTCCTTGTGATAATGCTCATAATACGGATTCCGGTCCTCTACCGTCACCTCCCCGTCCGCAAGATACATCTTTTCAAACGTCTTTATTTTTCTTCCGGAGAGCGGCGATTTCTCCCCTGCCCAAAGATACCATAAAAAATCTTTCTCGGCTTTCGTAGACGTGTCAAGACATACCTTGCGCACAATCCGGTCCGCATAATCAAGATATGCCTTTCCCTTATAAACCGTATCTCCAATCCTGATTCCCTCAAAATTTCCCTGCTCGTCAAGCGGGATGCAGCCGTGATACAAAAGATTGTCGTTGTGGCACTTATACATGCTGCCCTTGGAACACAAAAAGCGAATATGCCGATGCAGTCTTTCACTGTTCAAAAACGAACGGCGCAGTTCTGCGATTACACCGGCCTCCTCCTGTGTAAGCTCATATGGGTATTCTCTGTCCACAGTCGGAAAATCCTTTCGGTTCATCTCGTACTCCGTACCATCTATCACAACCGTTCCCCTGTCATAATCTATTTTTTCAAGCATCCGCCTCTCATCCATCTGATATTCCGGGTGCCTTCCGATCAATTGGCCTTCTAATTTGAATAAAATAACGGAAATCGCCTGCATTGCCGCATCCGTCACATCATCCGTCCCATACTGCTTTTGTGCAAACAAAACAAGCTCGCGAAGGCTGATTCCATATCCGCTCTCAAGAACTCTGATGTTTCCGTAACGAAGATTGTTTCTGACAACCATCGCAACGCAAGTCTCGCAGCCCGCCGCAGCCCCCATCCACAGCACGTCATGATTTCCCCACTCAATATCAAGAGAATGGTATGTCATCAAAAGATCCATAATCTTATCCGGATTTGCCCCTCTGTCATACACATCTCCCACAATATGAAGATGATCCACCGCAAGACGCTTAATCAACTCCGCAAGCGCAATGATAAATTCATCCGCGGCCTGAATGCGGATAATCGTCTTCATAATCTGCCTGTGATATTCAATCTGATTATTGTCCTCATCCACCTGCATATGCAAAAGCTCATCAATAATATACGCAAACTCCTCGGGCATGGCTTTGCGCACCTTAGATCTGGTATATTTTGATGAGAGATCTCGCGCAACCGCAATTAAGTTCTGCAGATTTAACTTATACCAGTCCTCGGTGATCACACCCTGCTCAAAAAGCGCATTCAATTTTTCCTTGGGATAATAGATCAGCGTGCACAATTCCTTTCTCTCCTGCCCGCTCATCTGCTCCGCAAAAATACGGTCAACCTTCTCTTTTATGACACCCGAACAATTATTAATAATATGGCAGAACGCCTCATATTCGCCATGCAGATCGCTCATAAAATGTTCCGTACCCTTTGGGAGATTGAGGATTGCGCTTAAATTAATCATCTCACGGCACACCGCCTGCTTTGTAGGATACTCTTTTGCCAGTAATTCCAGATATTTTTTCTTTTCCTTTTCCATCCGTGCCTCCCGATCTACGTCTTTTCTCTATCATACTGCATTTGCGTTTCCTGTACAATAGAAAAAATGGCAGCAGTTCGGACAGATCTATGTATCCGTTGTCTTTAATAATCACAAATATCCGCTTTCATCAACCTGTGTCCCTGCAAGGCAGTTACCGGAATAAAAATAATTACATTGCTGGCTACCAGCCCCTGTAATGCCGTTTTATTATAGTAAAAAAGCTTCATTCCATGCCCGGTCAGATACAGCGTGTTCAACAGATATACGCCCAGCATTACAAGACACGCCCCTGTCACGATTCCGATCAGGTCCAGCCACAACACCTCTTTCACAATTTTCTTTCTGATATTCCGCTTCGATATCCCGATTGCCTGATAAAGCGCAAATTCTCCCTGCCGGTGCTGGTAGAGTCCCGTGAACGCGGCATTAATCGTAACTGCCATAACGACTGCTATCAAAAAAATAAGCAGAAAATACATATACTCGAACACGGACAGCTGACGCTCTATCATTTCCCTGTAATAATCCTGGTCTATAACCGGAATGTGATACTCTGTTTTCAGCTCATTCAGCAGTGCATGGTATTCCTTATCATTCATTTCCGTTGGCAGAATCATATATGAAGCCGTTTTTGTATTGTTGATATAATATGTACTGTAACCCTCTTCGTCCGTCAGGGCATCCAGCCGATAATCCCTGTCAAAATATTCGTCCGGATTGTCCGCGGACAAAAAATCGCCGGGTTTCATACCGCGATTTTTTGCCTGAAGACCGCTCATAATGACACTGCCGTCACCAATCATTCCCCGCTTCGTCTCACACAACGAAACACCGATAAAATCACAGTAAAACCGAAAATCCTCCTCGCTTTGGAACGCATATTGGAGTGTTCCGCTCATAAATCCCATAATTGATTTTGTATAGATATGCCCGCCCTTCCCAAGCTCTAAAAATGTAATTTTGTCATTCCCTTTCAGCATATCCACTGCCCGCTGAAACTCCGTATCGTCATAATCCGCGGCAATCGGTTCGACGATGGCAACCCGTTCCATTCTGCCGATAGAATAGTCGAACATACTTCCCATATTGGAAATATACAGTCCCCCCAGATAAACGGCGAACGTGAGCACAAACATAAAAACAATTAACGACGCTCTCCATCGATTCTCTTTTACATAATACAATGCCGAAAAAGGTTTCAAAATTTTTCACCGCCTTTTCTATCGCCGATCATCCCGTCCCACATTTCAATAATACGATCCGCATCCTTTAAAATCGACATATCATGTGTGATAACAAGCACCAGATGATCCTTTGCGTATTCCTTTAAAACCTCCATAACCGCAAAAGCATTCTCGTGATCAAGCGCGGCCATCGGCTCATCCGCAAATAATACGTTCG
>CANOCV010000035.1 GCA_947564465.1 uncultured Roseburia sp.
CGGGCAAAATATTTTTATTTATTTGACCCCAACATCATAGGATTCGGGTATCAAAGGTTGTAATAAAATTTTTATCGGCAGTTTGCACAAATATATGCAAATGCTGCTCCAAACGTTCCTGGCAGAAGAATTTCTAAGTATTCTGATTAATCACAACACAGGTTCACGCAGTGCCCTGATTGCAAGCCAGCCAGTAAAATCCATAGCCCGGAACCTCTACCTCCTTTGCCTCCATCTTTTTTCCGGTAATCAAATCCACATACTCCCCATCCGTTTCATTGATCCTTGCCGTTTTATCCTGCTCACTAAAATTAAAGATACCAAGTATCTTCTCACCGTCATAGTAACGGCCCATGCACAGCACACTCTGTTCACGAGTCTCCAACGTCCAGGCGTCTGCATTCGATACAAAAGCGGGATGCGTCTTCCGCAGCTTCTCAAGTGTCTGTAAACGTCCATAAATCCGCCCCTCAACAGAACAGGGATCACTTACCTTTTTGGCGTTTTCCCAATTCATTGCTCCGCGATGCAGATACCTGGAATCTTCCCGTTTATTGATATCCTTTTTATAAGTATAGTCGTTCACCTGACCGATCTCGTCTCCACTGTATAAAATCGGTATTCCGCTCTGCATAAACATATACGCGTGAAGCATGACATCCAAATCAATAGCCTTCTCCATTTCCTGCTCATTTCCCTCAAACCCGGCTTTTTCTATCCCGCAGAGAGAAGCCGTCGTGCCGCAGAAACGCGCGTCCTGCGTTACCGGATCATAGTTATAAAGCTCCCCACGACTGTGACTCTCCCCGGCAATACCCAGGAAATAATCATTCAGATACTTCTTATGTGAAATCTCTGACATTCCATGTCTTGCAAGGATATCGTAATCAAGTCCCCAGCCAATATCGTCGTGACATCGAAGATAATTCAAAAATACATACTCTTTTGGCAATGCATTGACAATATCCAACTGCCGCTTTAAAAGTCCGACATCGCGGGTCGCCACAGTATGCCAGGTAGTCGCCATGGTAGTCACATTGTAAAGCATATGGCACTCCGGCTTTTCAAGTGTGCCAAAATACGGAACCACCCGCTCCGGCTCCATAACGACCTCACCCAGTAAAAGAACGCCCGGACACACAACCTCGCTGATCATCCGCATCAAACGCACAATCGTATGAACCTTAGGCAAATTTCTGCAGTTTGTCCCCAGCTCTTTCCAGATATACGGCACTGCATCAATACGGATAATGTCAATACCGCGGTTCGCAAGATACAAAAAGTTATACATCATCTCATTGAATACTCTCGGATTTTTATAATTTAAGTCCCACTGATATGGATAAAAGCTTGTCATTACATAATGCTTTACCTCGTCAATCCACGTAAAATTACCGGGAGCTGTGGCCGGAAACACCTGTGGCACCGTCCGCTCATACTGATTGGGAATATCCTCACTGTCATAGAAAAAATAACGGCTCATATATTCCCCGTCGCCGCTTCTCGCCCTCTTTGCCCATTCATGATCTTCCGAAGTATGATTCATCACGAAATCGCAGCAGACATTCATCTTCTTTTTATGGCACGCCTTTGTCAAATTCTCCAAATCGTCCATTGTCCCAAGCTTACTCTGCACCTTGCGGAAATCACTGACCGCATAGCCTCCGTCCGATTTTCCTTCCGTGGTATCAAGAAACGGCATCAGATGAATATAATTAACATTGCTCTTTTCCAGATAATCAATCTTTTCCTTCACACCCTTAAGATTGCCCGCAAAATTATCAATATAGAGCATCATTCCAAGCATATCATTTTGTTTGTACCAGTCCGGATTCTGCTCTCTGCTGCAATCAAGCGCCTTTAAATCTTCCCCACGTTCCGTATAAAAAGCCCTGCACTGATTTTCCAGTTCTCCAAACATATCTGCATTGTCATAAAGCTCCATGTACAGCCATCGCATTTCATCTGCATGCTTCTCAAATCGCTTCTGAAAAATATTCTCAGCTCTCATAAATCTTTCCTTCCCTTTTACGTTTTGAACCGTCCTTTTGCCGCATCCTTTCATGTTACAAACTCTCTTGTGTGTAATCGATTTCACAGCAATTATACTACTTTTGTTTTGGCTTTACAAGCAAAAAGAATGGAACAAAATACTTCCCCGGCAAATTAGCCATCTGTTTTACTTTCGCATCTCTGGCAAGCATTTCTATCCGAATACCTTCCAATAACGGAACACCAGCTTTTTTATGGTTCCTAACCGCCCATATACATAGACTGCATACTGTTTATAGATCCCCCTCGCGGCTTCTTCTTTTTCTTTCGAAACGCTTTCCGGCCCGTAGGCTGCTTCGCTTACAATTGCAAGCAGCTTTCTTATATTTTCTTTTGGTATCTCCGAAATCTCCGCAAACACTTTGTCGGCAAAGTCCGCCTCTCCCCCGTCATACTGTGCAAGACAGCCGCTAAAATGAAGCATTCTGACAAAACGCGCAAATATCTTCCTGCATCCCATCCTTTCTATTCTTTTCAGACACCAAAGCCTTCTGTAATTGAAAAACAAAAGAACAAAGCAAACTGCGCAGAACAGACAAAACGCCCATACAGAAAATATTCGCGTTTCACCTTTACTCCCCCCAAAATCACCGACCGCGCCTTGCTCCCCATCCTCACCCGCCTTCGACTCCTTATAGTTTTCCTCTTCTGCCTCCGCCCGGTTTTCACTGAATCCCGATTCTCTCTCCCGTCGCATCAAACGACTGTCCCCCGGATTCAAAACAGGAGATACCGTATCTACCGTATCATTATCGGACGGCGTCACCTCAACCGGGGTCCACCCGTAATCCTCCAAAAAAATTTCCGCCCAGGCGTGGCTCGCTTCGTCCGTGACATACGCGCGATATGTCCCGTCCTCCTGACGTAAAAACTCAGACGGAGACACCGCGTAACCGGAAACATACCTTGCCGGAATTCCGAAAAGCCTGTACATTAAGACAGCCGCCGAAGCGTAATGAACGCAGTAGCCGCGGTGCTTTTCAAACAGAAAATCCTCTACAATATCTCCGCGGAACGAAGAAAGTCCCGGCGTAAGCGTGTAGGATGCGCTGCCGTTTAAGGTGTCCCGGATAAACGCCGTAACCTCCTTCGTATCCTTCCAAGAATTTCCCCTGCACAAAGCCGCAAGACGCGGCAAAGTTTCGACAGGCACCTGTGTGTAAGCAATCTTCGCCTCCTCCATATACATCTCTTGTACCGTGCGGTACCAATCCGTCTGCATTTCATAATTTGGAAGAATCTTCTCCCAGTCAATATTCATATCTTTTTTCTCATAATAGTCGTAAAAATATCCCTCACTCTGCTCGATCGTTTTCTTTCTGTTCCAAAAACCATAATACGGCTCATAAAAATCCTGATATTCCCCGCTGCTGTGTATCACCCGCAAAAGCCGCGGCTCCCTTTCATCCGTCATTTTTCCGTTTGAGACAAAATACATGCTGTTATACATAGCCTCAACCATATTAAACCAGTCCTGCCAACCAATCTTTACCGCAACCTCTTCTAAAAGCGCCTCGTCATCCGCCGCCTCCCACTCTCCATCCGCATAGGTTCCTCCGCTAAATCCCCGCAGATACATAGTCTCCTCAGGCTTTTGATCACTGTAAATTTCAAAAACCCTCACACCCGTTCTGTAATTATTACCCTTACTGATTCTCCCGCCTGATACAGGTTTATCCGCCGAGCCTGAAAGTCTCTTTGAGATGCGGTAAAAATATCCCTCCACCGCATAGGTCGAATTATAAAGCCACTCCTCATTTGCGGAAACAAAAATGAAAGAAACAGACAAAATCAAAATTGTCAACGCCCCCATCACAGCGACGTTTTTCTCAATCAGCCTGACGCCTTCCGCCCGAAAATATGACGTGTGAACCACCTGAAATCCAATTAAAAACAACGTCAAAAGCGCAACACTCCATAAGGACGGACTCATATAATACCGTGACCCCACCAGGATAAGCATTGCAATAACAATACACATCATCCAATGCATTTTTAGCACAATTTCGACGATATACAAGACAAACGCCAAAAGAGCCCCCAAAACCAAAACAGAAAATATGACTGCTGCCGTCTCTAACGCCTCACCCTCGACAATGTCACCGCAAAAAGCCTTAAGCCACGTAAAAAACGCATTATTATCAATATCATACAGTAAAGATAACAATCCGCATACGCCGACTAACAAAAAAGCAACACTTAATCGCGGCGGGATTTCTTTTTTCTCCCGCATCTTTGTCCTATTGAGAACCTTCATGAACATCCCTTCCTTCAAACCGGTTATACTGTTCATTCCGTAGCCAGTAACATGCAAAAATCCATTCAAAATTGAACTTGACAAATCCCCGCAATCCATGATAATATGCTGGGGTCGAACAGCCAAAGAGCGTAGAATCACGACGATTCTATGCTCTTATTTTTTGTTCTTCGTAGTTTTCAGGCAGCTTTCTCTCTGATAAAGACTCCAAAATTTCATTTTTCAGGAGGAAACTACACTATGAATCAGTCAGAAAACAGTGAATTTTTAGGAATCGAGAAAATTTCAAAGCTGATGCTGAAATTTTCCATTCCCTGCGTACTTTCCCTTTTAGTAAGCGCACTCTATAACATTGTAGACCAGATTTTCATCGGCAACAGCGAATTAAGCGCACTCGGAAACGCCGCAACGGGCGTGGTATTTCCAATCTTTATTATTGCGCAGGCATTTGCATGGTGCTTTGGCGACGGCTGCGCCGCTTACCTCAACATCTGCCAGGGCAAAAAAGACACCCAGTCTGCCCACAAAGCAATCGGCACCGGCATTGTCATAACACTTTTGGCAAGCCTTGTACTTATGATAATATTTTTCCCGATGAAAACACAGCTGCTGACCTTATTTGGCGCATCGGAAAACAGCATTGATATGGCGGTAGAATACTTCAATATCATTTTGGCATTCTTTCCGGTATATATGCTCTCTAACATGATGAACGCTGTAATCCGCGCAGACGGAAGCCCCGCATGGTCCATGGCTTCTATGCTGCTCGGCGCCATCGTTAATATCATTTTGGACCCTGTATTTATCTTCGGAATGCATTGGGGAATGACGGGAGCCGCACTTGCTACTATCATCGGACAATGTGTCTCCTTTGTGATAAGCCTAATCTATTTCTTTCGCACAAAGACCTTTAAGCTGACGAAAAAAAGCTTTGTGCCGGATTTTAAAGCTTTTGGCGGCGCGTTAAAGCTGGGAACCTCTTCCTTTATTACACAGATGACCATTGTAATCATCTCGCTTGTCTGCAACATTATGCTCGCAAAATACGGAGCCATGTCGCAGTACGGCGTAGATATTCCGATTGCAATTATCGGAATCGAAAGCAAGGTTTTTACTGTCGTCATCAACCTTGTTGTAGGAATCGTACTCGGCTGCCAGCCAATCATCGGATACAATATCGGCGCAAAAAATTATGACAGAGTCAGACAATTATATAAGTCGATCCTTATGTGTACGGTTATAATCGGTCTGGCTTCCACATTGCTGTTTGAGTCGGCGCCGCAGGCGGTTGTAGGCATTTTCGGACATCCGACAAACATACCTAATCCCGATGATTATTGGATCTTTGCCGAAAAAACCTTCCGTATTTTTCTTTCACTTGTCACCTTCACCTGTACCATAAAAATGACCTCCATTTTCTTTCAGGCCGTGGGAAAACCGGTACAGGCAGTTATTTCCTCAATGATTCGGGATATCATTTGCTTTATTCCGCTCATTCTCATTCTGCCTGTTTTCTATGGAATTGAAGGCATATTATTTGCCGCTCCTATTGCGGACTTTATCGCCATGATCGTAGCGGCGGCGTTAACCGTAACATTCATGAAATCACTTAAGGCAAGTCCTTCCGAGGAAAAATCCGATACCGTTTTAAAACCGTCGAAAAAAGGCGTTATCATTACGATTGCCAGAGAACACGGCTCCTCCGGTAAGCAGATCGGTAAATTGGTCGCAGAAAAGCTTGGCATTCCTTTCTATTACAAAGAAATGACAGCGCTTGCCGCACAGGAAAGCGGACTTGACAAGGAATTTATTTCCGATATCAATGCAAACTCACCTGCCATGCTGCACAGTCTGTATCTCAGCACAGATGTAATACAGCAGGCTGTGATTGCACAGGATAAGGTGATTCGCAAAATTGCAGACAACGGAAGCTGTGTCATCGTCGGAAGAGCCGCAGATTATGTTCTGCGTGATTATCCGGATCTTGTAAGGGTCTTTATCTACGCGCCAAAGAAATATAAAATACAGCGCGTTATGGAAATTTACAAGGACAGCAAAGAAGCTGCCGAAAAAAATATACGCCGTTCCGACGAGGCAAGAGCCGCCTATTATAAAAATATCTCCGGCACCACCTGGGGCAGCAGACAAAATTATGAGCTGCTTGTAGACAGCTCCGCCGGACCGGAATCCTGTGCCGATGTAATCTGCGCATACATTCGCGCTTCCCAAAATAGTTAAATGATAAATGACTTCTGCGCAATCTCTTCCCCATAATTCCGAGAGGAAAAATGATAAATTAACATATTATTCCAAAACCACTCCAGATGAAGATTCAGCCTCATTGCGTTCGGGGACATCTTCTGTCTGACAGCATTTCCGTCCGGAAAGCTTGTCTCATAAATTCGCAGCAGCATATCCCTGGATTGGACAATATTGCAAACGTCCGTCCAGGCGATATCCGCCTGCCCTTTCTCATACCAGCATACCCGAACCGTCAGACTATGCCGTAAGAATCCCAAAACAACCGCCGACAAAACCTCATAAAACGCACTCATCTCTTTTAACTGCGCTTTATCCGCCCCCTCCATGTCCAAAACAAGTACAAGAAAGTTCTTTGCCTCCTCCTCATACTCTTTAATCCAAAGACGCTGCGTTCTTGCACTCTGCTTCCAATGAATAAAACGCGTAAGATCTCCTGCCCGATACTCCCGAAGCCAGCGGATATCCATGCTCTCCTCCCCCGCATTCTGTAAAGAAATCTGCTCCATAAGCTTTCTTTGCTCCAAAGCATCTGCGGAAAATTCAATCGAAAGCGGCTGCTCCTTCGGAAATACCGCCAACCGCATCTCCCCGCTCTCCTGCCTTTTTGCAAAAAACAGTGACAGATAATCAAAAAAAAACGTTCTCTCCATACGAAGCAGAAGCAGACCACAGTACCCGGCTTCCTGCTCACACCGTATACTGCACGCGCTTCGCCCGCCGACACTGCCGTACAGCCTTCGCATCTGTCCTTTCTCCTCCCCACAATACCTCACCGACATCCCGATCTCAAAGCGGCCTGCCGGAAGCCTGCCGCCGTTTGTTACTTAAATTTCAAAGAGCTTCCTCTCCGACCTCACTGCCGCATCACTGCGCTTTGCAAACTGCATCCTGCACACTCTGCGAAAGTACCTCGGCAGGAAGCACAGCGCCAAAGCAAGCAGAAGCTCAAACACAAACAGCATCATTAAAGGCAGACTCTGGTACATTCCCGCAACGTAATATGTAACCGGAAGCAGGAGAAAAAAAACGGCTTTCTTCATCTTCCCTCCTCTCCCAGAGGCGGCTCCGCTATCCCTTCTACAATCTTTGCAACAATCTGCTCCTTTTGTATTTTTTCCATGGCGGCCGCCAGTTCCGGAACGATACGATGAGAAACAACATACGGAAATTGTTCCCTGACATCCCGCGGAGTGACAAATGTCCTCCCGTCAAACCATGCGGACGCTTTTGCCATTTTTACAAGCGCAATGGTTGCTCTGGGACTTGCCCCCCGTGCAAGATACGGATGATTTCTCGTCGCCCGAACCAGACTCAAAAGATACCGGTACACCTCTTCCTTCACATAAACGCCATGGATTTCCCTCTGCATTTCCCGCAGAGCCTCCCCATGTAAAATCGGCTGTAACGAATCCAGCCTGTCGTGCTCCCCGACTGCCTTTGCCATAGAAAGCTCGCTCTCCATATCGGGATAACCAAGCGATATTGTCACCATAAAACGGTCTATCTGCGCCTCCGGCAAAAGCTGCGTGCCCGCGCTTCCGAGAGGATTCTGTGTAGCAATGACCAAAAACGGCTGCCCAACCTCGCGCGTAACACCCTCAACTGTCACTTTGCGCTCTTCCATAACCTCCAACAATGCCGACTGCGTTTTCGGGGACGTACGGTTTAATTCATCCGCCAGCAAAAGATTGCAGAACACGCTTCCGGGCTGGTACACAAACTTTTCCTCTTCTCTGCTGTATATCGAAAACCCCGTCAAATCAGACGGCATCACATCAGGCGTAAACTGAATTCTTTTAAATTCCAGCCCAAAAAGTCTTGAAAATGCAAGCGCCATTGTGGTTTTTCCCACGCCGGGAATATCCTCTATCAGAATATGCCCGTCTGCCAGAAACGCCAGCATAACCTCTTTTATTTCCCTCTCCTTGCCAAAAACAACGCGATTTACCGCCGCAACCGCCTCCCTGGCTTCTTTTAAATACCGCTTCATTTTCCTTTTCCCCTCTTCCCAAGCCAACCTCTTTAATAGCCAAACACTTCCGCTGCCTTTTTCATCTTCTGAACCACCTCCACGCCAAACGGACAATTGCGCTCGCAGCTTTTACAGGAAATACACTCCGACGCATGATGTTCCAACAGTTTATAGTGATCTGCAACCGTTTCAGGAACTTCACCCTGCGCCAGCGAAAGATTCAAATATTTATTGACATCGGCAACGCTGATTCCCACGCTGCACGGCGCGCAATGTCCGCAGTACATACAGTTCCCCTGAAATTTAAATTTTTCCATGCGGGATAGCACAAGCGAATAATCCCGCTCCTCCCTTGGAGCTTCCAAATAAGATACCGCCTTTTTAATCTCGTCGACAGAATGGCATCCCGCCATGACAGATACCACGCCCGGTCTAGTCAGACAATATTCGATACACTGATACTCGTTAAATGCAACGCCAAACGGTGACAACTCGGCGCTTAACATATCCCCGCCGCCAAACGCTTTCATCACATCTATCGCCACACCCTCCCTCTCACAAAGCTCATAAAGCGCTTTTCTGTCGGAATTCATGCCGATCAGCCCATTCTTATAATTCTCCGGCTCCCACAGGTCATTACAGTCCTCGCTTGCAGGCTGCATATCATAAGCTGCATTCACGGAAAACATCAAAACGTCTATATCTCCCGTTTCTACCGCTTTCCTGGCAACGAGCGGATTATGGGAACTTAACCCGATCGCACGAATCTTCCCTGCCGCCTTCAACTCTTTGCAATACGCGATAACTCCGCCGTTAAGCGCCTCCTTTAAATCACTCTCACTGTCCACATAATGAATCATTCCGATATCCAGATAATCGGTCCCAAGTCTGCAAAGCTGATCCTCAAAGCCGGCCTTCGTCTTTTCTAAATCCCTCGTGCGCAGATACTGCCCGTTTTCCCACACGGCGCAGATATGTCCCTGAAGCACGATCTTATCCCTTCTTCCCCTAATCGCAGCTCCCATATTATCACGAAACTGCGGATTTGGCGTATACATATCCATAAAATTAACGCCAAGCTCCATCGCCTCGTCTAACATCGCCTTAAACTCCTGTGCCGATTTATTCATAAAACCTTCACATCCGAGTGCGATCTCGCTTACCCTCTGGTTATTACACCTTTTTAATTCCCGGTATCTCATATTTATGTACCCTCCGCAAATAATTTTATTTCTATTATAGAACAATCCCCCCTTGTTTGGAAGTCTCTATTCTTTACAATGTATATACCCAAAAGTTTCTACTCTTTTGTAGATTTCCGCTTTACATCCAAAACGCTAACGATTATGATAATTCTTAATTACACATAAAAATATAAATCATCCGCAGAAAGGAAAACAGTATGAACGAAAAAGAAAAACGAGACGCCGGACTGCTTTATGACGGCAATTATGATGAGGGACTTGCCAGAGAGCGTATTTTAGCGAAGGATCTCTGCGCCGAATACAACGGACTGATGCCCTCTGACTCAAAGGGGCGCAGGGAACTCTTGACAAAGCTTTTGGGCAAAACCGGAAAAAACTTTTTAATTGAACAGACCTTCTGGTG
Organism: uncultured Roseburia sp.; assembly: GCA_947564465.1. Taxonomy (GTDB): domain Bacteria; phylum Bacillota; class Clostridia; order Lachnospirales; family Lachnospiraceae; genus Roseburia_C. Next base: position 10,152 of record CANOCV010000035.1, read on the forward strand.
CGATTACGGCTACAACATAGAAATCGGAGAAAACTTTTATTCCAACCACAATCTGGTCATCCTGGACGGCGCAAAAGTCACCTTTGGAGATAATTGCTTTATCGCCCCAAACTGCGGCTTCTACACCGCAGGACATGCGCTGGATATTGAGCAGCGCAATCAGGGACTGGAAATCGCATGGCCGATCACAGTCGGCAATAACGTCTGGTTCGGCGGCAATGTCATTGTCCTTCCGGGCGTTACCATCGGCGACGGATGCATTATCGGCGCGGGCAGTGTCGTAAATAAAGACATTCCCTCCGGCGTTCTTGCCGCAGGCAATCCATGCCGCGTAATCCGCGAAATTACGGAAGCGGATAAAAAGAAGTATTGGAAATAATATAACCCGGCTTTTTTCAATCATCGATTTATATGGTTATGTCTGTATGATGTTATGAACCGTATGATTCTGGAGAGTAACTGCCGTAATTGTAAGTTTAATAAAATGCGGCTTGGTGAAGAACAGATTGGCCATGTGTCTGAAACAATCGACATTTCACAGCCGTTTTTGATTGTTATGGACAAAGGATATCCATCCACCCGGATGCCTTTGTCCGTTCATAGTTTTGTTCTCTAATCTTATGAATATCATCATAGTAAAATCAGAACTTAAAATATTTTTTTCCACAATAAAATACTCATATACATTTCCATTTTTGGCAATCCAATGTTGTTTTTCTAATGGAAGATTAAAAAACTTGTCATTCATACACAATCTTCTTATTAACCGTATCGGTTAATAAAAGTATATTATATATTCGTTGATCGTTTTGGAGTAGACCATTGCTAAAATTATAAAAAACAGCAAAAGAGCTTTTACCCTCCTTTTTTCTTTCCAATTGTAATAAGCGCAAAAATTCCTGCAAACGTCAAAATTATTATTCCAGACATGCCTTCATGCGTATCTTCTCTAAACGTCTTTCCTTTCCTTATTTTTTCTTCTATATTTATAGATTTACTGTCTATCTCATCGTCTCCCGTTTTGTACTCGCTGCTGACCAAAGAATTCTGTCCTACTTTCTCGGTTTCACGAACTGCCTTATCCTCACGAATTGTCTCCGACTCCGCATATGATCCTTCTTGCGCATCCTTTAAAGAATCCGTCCCCCCTCCAGGCTCCTGACTGACTATCTTCCCTGTCGTCTCCTTTTGTGTATCAATCTGTTCCTGTCTCTGCAAAGCACCGTGGTTTACGTTGCCGAATGGTTCCTCATACACTTGCTCGTTACCGGCAGAATTTGTCTGTGTATTCTGCTTCGTTTCCCTAGTTTGACTAATAATCTCCGGTACTTCTCCTGCCTTTTCACTCTTGATTGTTGCACTATAACATTCCAGCTTTACGTCCTGATATTCTTCATCAAAAGTATCCGCCTGAGAATAATTTATCGTTAAACCGTATTCCTGCCTAAATCCCGAAGGATCGGATAAAACAATATATGCAATTTCTCCATCTCCTGTCGCTTCGTTTGTACCCGCCCACAATATATCAACAGTGTCCTGCTCTTTTGATACATTAAAATCAAATACGCCTTTTTCCGTCAGTGAACCGCGCTCAACTCCTCTGATACACGCGGTTCCCGACGTCCTCCTTACTGTTATGTAATATCCCATAATTCCCTGATTTCCGGTAATACACAGCGGAATTTTATATAAATTTTCTTCTTCCTCAAGAAGTTCTCCAAGCCTTACCTGCGCCGTCTCTTGTGCTGCTCTTACAGGGAGCGGCAGAGAAAGCACCAAAAGTATGAATAGTATAAAACCTTTTAATTTTTTGATGCTCCCTGCAAACATTTTTCTCACCATATCTTTTCCCTTAGAATGTCTCTTTTCCTAATCTGATTCTTGAAATCATACTGATGTCTTTATTATTAATTTCACCGTCACCGTTCACATCTCCGGCAAGAATCTGTATATCCGTCGGCTGTTCCTTTTCAAGCAGCGCACGTGCCAACATACTTACATCTCTGTTACTGATCACACCGTCTCCCGAAATATCTCCGGTCACAACCATTGTGATACTGTCTAACTCTTTGTCTCCGGACATCAAGATCACTCTCGCCCCCGTTCCTGCCGCACTGTCATCGGATAGCGTATTGCCGTCGGCATCCTTGAATTGCAGCAGACTATTTTCAAATTCCCTGCCAAGCTCCGATACGGTGTTTGCTCCAACCTTAATGCCACGAAGATATCCGTATGAATCTTTTTTCAGACGGGAATTTTTTAACAATCCGATCGTCGTTTCAAGATCCGTTTGGACAACCACACGGCAGACCGCCGATTCACCCGTCTCCTTTACGGTAACGGAAACATTTGCGGTTCCCGCTCCTACGCCCGTCACCTTTCCTGTCTTTGAAACAACGGCAACGCTTGTATCATCCGATACCCATTCCAGCTCCGTGCCAAATTTTTCTGCCGGCCGTACAATCGCCGTCAAATCCGCCGCTTTGCCAACATACAATTTTATTTTTTCGTTGTCCAACTGAACCGTTGCATATTCATCCTCCGGAATATACTTTGCCTTTACCTGCATATCATATGTGACGCGCAAATAATCTTGCGTATCCCATCCGATAAACCGATACCCCTCGGTATCTTTCATTTCAGGCGCATCTGCCTTTCCGAGATAATTGATTTCCTGCACCGAAATTTCGTTTTCATCCTGATCCACAAAAGTTACCGTATATCTTTCCGGCGTATATTTCGCGTACAAATCCATGTTTCCCGCTACTGTCTCATTCTTATAATCCCACTTGTCCTCGTATGCTTCATCCAAATAAAATCCGTCAAACGTATATCCTACAATGTTTTCGTATTTCTGTGCATCAATCTTACTTCCCGCTTCTGCCAGACAGCTATACGCTTCCGCTGTCCCTTCTGCGGAAGAAAAAATTCGAACAATATAATTTTTGTGTCTCACGTAGCTGTAAACAAGCGTAGATTGATACTCCCGTTCCTCATTTTCCGCCGGCTCATCTGTCGAATAATCCGACCATTTTTCATAAGTGACGGTCTTATAACGCCAACGATATGCCGTACCGATCTGAACATTTCCGGTAATCCGCTTCTGGTTGTACCATGTCTGTCCGTCAAATACATAATACGGATTCTCATTCTCATCAAATCCCGCGATATTTAAAGGTTTTTCAAACTCTTCGGTCTCTTCATACGTGCTATCCTTTCCCTCCGGCTCGTCTGAAGCATACTTTGCCGCCGTACCCTCCATATATGCATAATGGGAATACACATATTTCGATGCCTGCATATATTCCGGTTTTGAATCAACATCAATTGCAATATAATTTCCCAAATCATCCGGATATTCCTTTGACCAATCAGAGTAATCGGTATAGCTCTCCTCGCCTTCGACAAGCGTCCAGCCGCTGCTTTCCAAAGAAGCCGCTTCCTGCGCATAGATCGTCGTCTTTTTGTCTTTGTAAGTATAACCTGTCTCGGAGTACAAATCATAGTCCGACATATTTTCACGCACTTCCTGGGGCAGTTCGTCTTTGACCATCCATCGGCTCATTGCCCCTTCATAATTTACGGCATACAATTTACTTTGAACGGCACTGTCATTTCTCCCTATACTGCATGCATAGAAACGTAATTCCACGGCATCGTCAATTACAATCGGCTCCGTATACAATGTCGCTCCGTATCCTTTCGGATTGCTTCCGTCCAACGTATAATAAATATCCGCGTTTTCCGTCGAGCAGCTTAGCGTTACTGTCTTTGCCTCATCATAGGCGCCTGCTTCTAAGCTTGCAACCGGATCCTGTGTCGTGTCCACATAAACATAATCCGGACACAGAATCACGTTCTGCTTTACCACATTTTCACCGACTGCCTCGTCACATCCATTCGCCACGTTTTTCCATCCCAAAAATATATACTTGGAATCGTCTACATCTATATTTGGCAAGTTTGCAGCATCCCCGTATCTCACAGCCTCATCGGAAATCACTTTGTTATCAAAGTCCATAATCTGAACTCTGCAGGTCTTTGTCGTATACCTGGTTGTAACAATCATATTATCTGTGACAACCGTTTTCCCGTCTGCAATGGCATCCCACTCAACGGTTTTTTCGGCTTCCGGTTCCTGCGCCTGCGGCGCTACCAGCTGCGCGCCATATTCAAATTCTTTTACTTCTACCGTGCTTGCTTCCCAGTCGATAAATACAACATTATATTTATTCAATTCATACTCCGGATAAATCTCTTTGTCAGATGTAATATTTACATTTGTATCTGACCAGCGGACAAACGTATACCCCTCCCGTTGCAGTTCTTTTTCATCCGGAAGCGTAGCCGTCGCGCCTTCTGTGACGGTTTCCTCGGAGATAACGTCCCCATTGTAATCATAAAACGTAACCGTATACTCCTTTTTCGGCGCTTCAATTTTATCCAGGAAAATTGCCGTCGAGGTTCCCTCTGCCCCCAACACAATTGTAAAATCTCCCGTTTCGGCCGTAGGCTCTTCGCGCAGTTTAAAACGAAATTCATAATTTCCGCCCGCGTCCAGTACCGTCTGCGCCACATACTCATTTGTGTAATCCGATGCTTCGTCCACTTTGTAAATAAATAATGCCGCTTCTTTTCCGGCAAAGTTTTCACCGAGCGTTCCTTTTACCACTCGCTCCTCCCCGGAATCATCCTGTTGCATCATATCATCCGTCTGATAACGGTAAACGGTACGCGTCTGCACGTTTCTTGAAGACGTAGCGGCATACGGCGTTGTGCCCCAATCGGAAAAATCCGACCATCTGAAATAGCTGAACAGCTTCCTGTAATCCGTATAATTGCAGCGGTAAACCGGTAGCGAATTGCCGCTCCAGCAGGACATTCCAAGCCACCAGTATGTATCCCGGCAAACATCCGGCCTGGAATTCTGGAATGCGCCGGAAGACGCATTGTAACCGAGCGGACCGGACACATACGCGTGGAACGTGCCAAATTCCGAACTCCAGCCGTCGCTTACCCGACGGTTAACCGGTCCGCTTGTATACGTTCCCCTGCACCAATGCCAGTAAATATACGCCGATACCGTCGTCGATACCGTACGTTTATTCGTACTGTTTTCATATGGCGTTAACGGCGTCCGGTTGTAGGCGGAAAAGTAGCCGCTGCTGCGGTTAAACCCGGCTGGCCAGGAATTGACGTAGTCAATCGCGCCGCTTCCGCTCTGCACCCACTGGCTTCCGCTTTGTATATAACCCGGCAGAGAGGTCGCATAAGATGTCTGCACGTCTTTATCCTGATAACGGTATTCCTGTCTGCTCTCAGAATGAAGCGCGTCGGCCGGCGGCGTCTGCTCGCTCCAGTTTGTATAGGTCATGGACTGGTCAATTTTTCCGACGGCATTATTCGAAGCAGTCGTTGTAATCGGCACCGCGTCCTTATACTGTCCTACCACATAAATCTCTGCAATAGATGCGGCTTTATCGTACGGTACAAAAATCTCAAGCTCTTTTTTCGCCGACTTTTTTATGCTAAACGCAGACGATTCCGTCGTTGTCAAAAGCTTTCCTTTTTCCGTCTTAAGCGCAACCACAACGCGCCCTTTTGTGGCCTTTTCCTCCCAGTTTGTCAGTCTGACTTTTACGGTATAACCCTCATTATCGCTTTCTTCCGCGTCATACTCTCGAACTGCCGACAACAGTTCGGCATAAATCGGAAAATTTTCATTGTACCAGCCGATGCAGCTGTAAAGCGTGGTATCTTCCGTGATACATTTATAATTTTTATCCCATCCGTTATATCCGGTCTTTTTATATCCGGTCGGCACATCAAAATCCGGCGGCAATGCCGCGCTGTAATATTCTACCTTCTGACTTCCCAATTCCTTAGAGGTCATAGAATCCATAAAAGTGACATTGTATGTTTGAATGGTATATACCGCCTTTACAACCATATCTTCCTTAACGTCCGTATACACACCGTCCCACTTTGAAAACGTGTAGCCTGTGTGCGAAGGATCCGCAGGCTTTGATGCATCCTTGCCCCAGTGCACCTTCTGCTCGCTCAATACCTCCGGCTCATAGTCCTCCGCCGCATCTACAAACGTATCGGCATTCATGAATTTTACGGTAACATCGGGATGCACAACGATTTCCCCCCGTTGTGATTCTCCCTTGGAACCGACACTGTTATATGCCTCAACCGATACCGTGTACGTTCCGTCTTTCTCTACTGCTTTAAATGCATATTTATTTCCGGTTACTTCCTCTGATGTTTCCACTAACTCACCGTCAGGTCCATATAATCTAAGCTTGTAATATTCGGTCTGAGCTACATTATTCCATGACACGCTTGGCGCATCCGCAATTCCGATTTCCTTACTCTTTGTATCAACCTTCAATACCGGTATTTCCGGTTTGACTGCTGTTGTCCAGAACGAGCGAATCTCTCCCGTCTTGATCTGATCATTTACATTTGCCCAGACCTGATAATAATAGTTGGTTCCCGGTTTCAGCTTTTCAAATGCCGACGTATTTGCGGACATACTTCCCGAAGCTGTTGCACCGGCCGAAACCGTGTAATATTTCATATTCGTGCTGTTTTCACCCAGATAAAAGCCCCAAGAGGCCGCCGTTCCCGACGGGGAGAGCGATCCTGAAATCACGGCCGACGTATTGTTTATTTTGTCGGCGTTTGCGGTGTTTACTTTGTAGTCGATTGCCGGAAGAATATTAGCTGTCCTCTGTCCAATCAACGGATGCGGCAACCCCGCGTCATTTCCGTTTGCATCCACATTGATTGCATAAATATAAATATTTTGAAGTCCCACCTTATTCGTTTTTATTGTATCCTCAAATCCGTGATAATCACCGACCCCATATGCGGCATTCACATCCGGTCTAAAACGGTCTGCCCGAATCACGGCGTCGGGCTGTCCGTGTGCGGTTTGTGCATCGGCTCCTATGTATACATGTATATATAGAGACGCACTCGGGCAATCTCTGTCAAATGCCCAGCCCGAAACATAGATTTGTCCATTTTGGCCTGCTGCATTGTCAACACAACCATCTGGCACCATATTTGTTGGTTGAGTTCCAAAATTTGGTCTTATCACTCCCCAATATGGATTGCTTATCCCCTTATATGAATAAGCTGTTATATGCTTCACATATGAACGTTCCCCCTTATACTCAATAAAATTCTGATGATATGTCGAACGTTCTGACTCAAAAATAGCAACATGACCGAGATTCTCAAAACCATCTGTATATACTAAAATATCGCCCGGCTGCGGCGTTGCCCCCTTGAGACGTACCCAACCACTCGGCAATGCATTATGGGTATAATCTGAACCATTCCCCGATGACCTTGGAACACCAAGAAAATCATAATATGCCGAAATTAAATCTACACATTGAGCTCCATCAACGCCATCCGCGTCAATACTATTACCAATCTGGGATTTTACCCACTGAAGCGCTTCTGTTTGCGATTTTGATGCCGCCTGCACCTCCATCACCCGGTTCTCCCCTATTCCAGGTATCCCCTGAAACAAAGAAACAAACATTACGACTGCCAGTACCATTGCCCTGATTCTTCGCTTTCCTCTTTTCATGACTATTTTCCTCCTTTTCGCAGACTGCTCACAAACAAAAAGCTTATTTTCGAACAATCAGCACGTCATCATCTGGTGCTAAATCTTTTAACAACAGATTATTGCTCACATCCAGTGTCGTCAATAAATTACGTTGACAATCTAAAAATGTTAATTCCACATTTGCAAGCAAAACAAGCCATGTAACTGCATTAGATTTTAATTATTTCCTCATTCGAAATTTCCTCTGCTTCTCTCTCAACCATGCCGTTCTTGATCACACTCCACTTTCCATATTTCTTCACTCCGTTGCCTGTCTTATATGCCCGGATGCGGACAAAATACTTCTTGTCCGATTTCAGTCTCTTTATTACATAACTCGTTTTCGTCTTTCCCACATTTTTGTTTTTCTTTCCCCTTGTAAACTTTTTATTCAGTGCATACTGAATCTGGTAACCGCTTACGCCTTTTATTTTCTTCCATTTGACCTGCAGCTTGTTTGCTCCCTTTTTCTTTAAAGATCTTATTTTTACTCTTGCGGGCTTTTGTATCTTATTTTCCGGATTCCGTTCCTGCCGGTTTCCCGGTATGTTCGGCTGCTGGACATTGGGGGACTCGCTTGGTATCTCACCCGGCTTCTCATCCTCTAAACCTATAATTTGATAAGGTATTTCATATTCTTTTGCATATGTTTCCGCATAGGATCCAGCATAACAATAGATAATTATATCGCTCCCTGTCCATAATGCATTAATCCCTATGCTCATTACGCTGGATGGAATTTCTATTTTTGTTAACCCGCTGCAGCCCTCAAATGCATTATCCCCTATGCTTGTTACCCTTTCTGGAATCTTTATTTCCGTCAATCCGCTGCAGCCACTAAACGCCTCATCCCCGATACTGGTCACGCTAGTTGGAAGCGTCACACTGGTTAAACTTTCACAATCTATAAACACTTTACCCTCTATATCTGTCACGCCTTCCGGAATAATCACACTTGTCAAGCTGTCACAAAATGCAAATGCCGCATACCATATCTTTACCACGCTTTCTGGAATTATCACACTCGTCAGATTTTCACATCTGTCAAACGCTCCGCCCCCAATTTCTGTCACTCCATTCGGTATCGTTACACTTGTCAGTTCACTGCAATAAAACGCTTCCTGTCCGATACTCGTCACCCCTTCGGGAATTACTACGGCTCCGCTACTTGTTTGTGCATCAATCAATATATGACTTACAATTACTAATGGGCTCTTCGCCCTTTCATTTTCAAGCCATTTTGTATTCTCAAATGCACTATACTTTATAGTCGTCACACTTTCCGGGATTGTTACGCTTACCAAATTATTGCAGTCCAAAAATGCACTATTTCCGATTTCCATTACACCTTCCAAAATCGTTACACTCATTAGCTGTCTACATTCATAAAATGCCCCGCCCCCAATATTGGTCACGCTTCCTGGAATTGTTATATCCCTTAAGGGACATCCAGAAAATGCATTCATTTCAATACTTGTTACTCCATCCGAAATACATACGCTTGTCAGCCCGCTTACTGCAAACGCACAAATCCCTATGCTGGTTACACTACCCGGAATTGTTACACTCCTTAGATTCGTGCAATTGAAAAACGCATTACTTCCGATACTTGTCACACTTTCCGGAATCTTAACATTATTTGTTAGATAATTTTTGCTAAACGCACCGTCCCCGATACTCGTAACTCCTTCAGGAATTACAACGGCTCCGCTACTTGTTTGTGCATCAATCAATATATGATTTACAATTACTAATGGGTTTTCAGCTCGTTTATTCTCCATCCATTTTGTGCCACCAAACGCACCATCCCCGATACTTGTTACGCTTTCCGGAATTCTTAAGCTTGTTAAGTTGCTGCATCCACGAAACGCTTCATACTCGATTCTTGTTACTCCTTCCGGCATCGTTACGCTTGTCAATTCACTGCAATAAAACGCTTGCTCCCCGATACTCGTCACCCCTTCGGGAATTACTATCTCCGTAGCATCTCCCAAATATTTTTTCAATACCCCATCCACTATCACAAATCCGTCTTCATCCACATCTTCTGTTTCTTCTTTTTCATCCTCCCCAAAATTCTCTCTTCCATCAATATTTACTTCCTCCGCCCATACAGATTCCGGAAGTCCGCATACCGCCATCATTATAGCAAGAACCATTGCCGCTGCTTTTTTTCTCATCATCATTTCACTCCTTTTTTCCGTTAAATCAAAACACAAAAAACAATTCATGCTTTTTGACTGTTTCAATCCTATTCTCAATGCACCATGCCGTTCTTGATCACACTCCACTTTCCATATTTCTTCACTCCGTTGCCTGTCTTATATGCCCGGATGCGGACAAAATACTTCTTGTCCGATTTCAGTCTCTTTATTACATAACTCGTTTTCGTCTTTCCCACATTTTTGTTTTTCTTTCCCCTTGTAAACTTTTTATTCAGTGCATACTGAATCTGGTAACCGCTTACGCCTTTTATTTTCTTCCATTTGACCTGCAGCTTGTTTGCTCCCTTTTTCTTTAAAGATCTTATTTTTACTCTTGCGGGCTTTTGTATCTTATTTTCCGGTTTCTGTTCCTGCCGGTTTCCCGGTATATTCGGCCGTTGGACATTTGGGGATTCGCTCGGCTTCTCACCCGGCTTCTCATCCTTTGAAGTTATAATTTCATAAGGTATTCCCGCGCTTTTTGCATACGTTTCCGCATAGGAACCCGCACAACAATAAATGGTTAATTCACTGCAGCCTATAAATGTATACTCGCCAATGCACACCACGCTGGATGGAATTTCTATTTTTGTTAGCCCTTTGCAGGAATCAAATGCAGTATCCCCAATACTCGTTACCCCTGCCGGAATCTTTATTTCCGTCAAGCCGCTGCAGCCACTAAACGCCCACTCCCCGATACTCGTTACTCCGGTTGGAATCTCGATTCCCGTCAAACCGCTGCAGCCTTCAAATGAACCGTATCCGATGCTCGTTACCCCGACCGGAATCTTTATTTCCGTCAAGCCACTGCAGCCACTAAACGTCTCATCCCCTATGCTCGTTATCCCGGTTGGAATTTTTATTTCCATTAAGCTGATGCAGTTACGAAATGCCACATTCCCTATGTTTGTTACGCTGGATGGGATTTCTATTTTCGTTAACCCGCTGCAGAAATCAAATGCAAAATCACCTATGCTCGTTACTCCGCTTGGGATTTTTATTTCCCTTAACCCGCTGCAGCCTAAAAATGTACCATACTCAATCTCTGTTACTCCGGTTGGAATCTCGATTCCCGTCAAGCCACTGCAGCCATAAAATGCATACTGCCCTATGCTCGTCACTCCGCTTGGGATTTTTATCCCCCCCAACTCGCTGCAGCCTGAAAATGCAAAACCCTCGATACTCGTTATCCCGGTTGGAATTTCTATTTCCATCAACTCACTGCAGTTACTAAATGTATACTCCCCTATACCTGTTATCCCCTCTCCAATCTGTACCGCTTTAATTTTATGGTTATTGCTAAACGCATTATCTTTAATCTTTCCACTCCCCGATATCGTCAGCGTCCCCGTATCGTCAAGCGTATATGTCGCATTCTCCCCGCAGTTCCCGCTCTGCACAATTCCTCCCGGCTCTTCCGTCGGATCCTCACTTGGCTCTTCGCTTGGAGACTCGCTTGGCTCTTCATTCTCTGAACCTATGATATGATAAGGTATTCCCTCTTCTTTTACATATTTTTCTGCATAGGAATCAGCATAACAACGGATGCTCATATTTTTGCAGCCTTTAAATGCATAATTCCCGATACTCGTTACTCCGCTTGGTATTTCTATTTCCGTCAAGCCGCTGCAGCCACTAAATGCTCCATCCCCTATACTCGTTACTCCGGACGGAATCACAATTTCCGTTAATCCAATGCAGCCGCTAAACGCTTCATCCCCGATACTCGTTACTCCGCTTGGTATTTCTATTCTCGTCAATCCACTGCAGCCATAAAATACACTCCATCCGATATACGTTACTTCAGATGGAATTATTATTATACCTGTCAATCCACTGCAACCCAAAAATGCACTCCCTCCGATTCTAGTTACCCCTCGTGGGATTTCTATTTCCGTCAAGCCGCTGCAACCTAAAAATGCCCAATTCCCGATATCTGTTATGCTTTCTGGAATTTCAATCTCCTTTAATCCGCTGCAACCTGAAAATGCAGAGTTCCCGATACTCGTCACACTATCAGGAATATGCGTCTCCTTACAACCCGATATCAGCGTATTGCTCTCTGTCTCTATAATCGCATTGCAGCCCTCCCTGCTGTCATATACTATATTTCCTGCTTCCACAATGATACGCGTCAATCCGCTGCAACCTGAAAATGCACCATCCTCGATACGTGTTACTCCGGCTGGAATCTCTATATCCGTTAATCCACTGCATTCACCAAATGCATCATTTCTGATACTCGTTATGCTTTCTGGGATGCGCGTCTCCTTACAACCCGATATCAGTGTATTGCTCTCTGTCTCTATAATCGCATTGCAGTCCTCCCTGCTGTCATATACTGCATTTCCTGCTTCCACAATGATACGCGTCAATTCACTGCAACTACGAAATGCACTATACCCGATCCTCGTTACTCCGGCCGGGATTTCTATTTCCGTCAACCTGCTGCACCATGAAAATGCATACGCCCCTATACCTGTTATCCCCTCTCCAATCTGTACCGCTTTAATTTTATGGTTATTGCTAAACGCATTATCTTTAATCTTTCCACTCCCCGATATCGTCAGCGTCCCCGCATCGTCAAGCGTATATGTCGCATTCTCCCCGCAGCTCCCGCTCTGCACAATTCCTCTTGGTTCTTCCGTCGGATTCCCGCCTGGTTCCTCCGCTTGTTTTTCCTGCCAAATGCTTCCGCTTCCATCGGTATTTCCATCATTCGCCCATGCAGATTCTGGAAGTCCGCATACTGCCATCATTATAGCAAGAACCATTGCCGCCGCTTTTTTTCTCATCATAATTTCACTCCTTTTTCCCGTCAAAATCAAAACGCAAAAACAATTCATCCTTTTTGACTGTTTCAATCCTATTCTCAGTACACCCTGCAGTTTTTAACCACACTCCACTTTCCATATTTCTTCACCCCGCCGCTTTTTTTATACGCCCTGATACGGACAAAATACTTTTTCTCCGATTGCAGTTTCTTTATCACATAACTCGTTTTCGTTTTTCCCACATTTTTGTTTTTCTTTCCCCTCGTAAACTTTTTATTCAGCGCATACTGAATCTGGTAACCGCTTATATTTTTAATTTTCTTCCATTTGACCTGCAGCTTGTTTGCTCCCTTTTTCTTTAGAGATCTTATTTTTACTCTTGCGGGCTTTTGTATCTTATTTTCCGTATTCTGTTCCTGCCGGTTTCCTGGTATATTCGGCTGTTGGACATTTGGATTCTGCGGCTGTGAGGGAATCGGATTTTGCGGGTTCTGTGGTTCTTGTGGATTCTGCACTTCCGACTGCTTGTCCTTTATACTTACCACACAGGAACGACAATTCAACGTAACATTCTGACACTGCTCGTCCCATCCATACGGAGACTCCAGGACAATTTGGGTGTTACCCTCGCTGCCAAGCACTTCAAAATTCAGATAAAAAAGGCAACCGTCTTTTTTTACCTCTTCACATGCATTCCAGGAAATACAAAATACCCCCTCTTCTTCGGTCTCCGATATCGAAACATAGCTATATTCATCCGATAAAAGCTCTCCTGCATCAACGGATACAATTTTCAACATTTTCGGATCACATCGAATTGTCATATCAAAATACATAATTCCTTCATTCCCGGATGCTTTAACCGGCATTCGCACACTTTCACCGGTATATACTGTTACGGAATCCATAGAAAGCGTACATTTTTTCTGTTCCCCTGTCGGTTCTTCCGATGGATTCTCTTCCGTCGGATTCTCCTCCGTGGAACCCTCTTCTTTTATCCGGATCGAACACGATCCGCATGACAGCGCAATCTCCTGATATTTTTCATTAAAAGTATCTTTTTTGTTATAAGCAAGTTCAATCTCTGTATCTCCTGCGGTTCCTATCACTTCAAAATTGAAAGAAAAAAGGCAGCCGTCATCCTTTATGTTCTCATTTCCTGCCCAGAGAACCCGAAACTCTCCATCTTCTGCACCCGCAGTATGATCAAAGGTCGAATTATTTGGCAGTAATTTTCCTGCGTCCACGGACACGATCTTCAATATGTTCGCGTTGTATTTCACATTGATAACAAACCCCATAATCCCCGTATTGCCTGTTAACATGACCGGCACTTGCAGTTTTTTACCGGAAACCGCAAAACCATCGTCCATATGAACCACATTACTTTCTTTTTCCTCCAGCTCTTCACCTAAAACGGTAATACTGCAGTCATTACACGCAAGAACAATCTTCTGATAGCTTTCATTAAACGTATCTGCCTCATTATATGACAATTTCACGATCGTACTTCCCTTTGGCGCTCTATCTTTAATTCTGAATTTAAGATCAAAAATCTTTCCGTTTTCATTCATATCTGATGTCCCGGACCACAATACTTCGAAAAATCTCTCGTTTTGACCCGAATTATCGTCAAACGTTCCATTCAGTATCGCACCTTTTTCCACACCGGCCGGTTCCAAATAATTCGAATCATATTCAACATTAATCACGAATCCCATAACTCCCGGATTCTTTTCAATTGATACTGGAATTGTAACCGTCTCCCCCCTTTCTGCTTCCACACTTTCCGCGATAACCTTTGCACCACTTTCCGCTTTCACAAGTTTTGCCGGATCATACAGTCCAGAAATCACAATACAAACTGCAAGAACTCCGGCAATGTATTTCTTACCGAACATAAACATCCCCCTTCCTATTTTTGATTCTGCTATTCTCAAAAAGTGTACTTTTTGAGAATATATTTTTTTCGTGAAAATAAACAAAAAAATATACTCACTGTTGATTTTTATAGAAAAATAATATAAACTATATTCAGATTTATGTATTTGACAATTATTTGCAAAAAGTACACTTTTTGGCAATAAGTTTTTCTATTCTCGATTACATTCCCATATTTCCTTTTGTTTTCCCTCTTTTTTCATATTTACACGCCTATAAAATGTTGACGATGAAATATTGCAAAGCTTTGCCGCCTCCTCCCATGTGATTTCTTTTCGTATCCAACGATTGCAAATCTGTTCAAAATCTGTTGGAACCTGACGCTTTGGTCTTCCAAACCGTACACCACGCAACTTCGCTGCCTCAATTCCCTCTCTCTGTCTCTGCCTGATATTTTTCTTCTCATTCTCTGCCACAAAAGACAAAACCTGAAGAACAATATCACTAAGAAACGTACCCATCAAATCTTTTCCACGCCTTGTATCCAAAAGCGGCATGTCAATCACAACAATATCCACGCTCTTTTCTTTTGTCAAAATTCTCCACTGCTCCAAAATCTCTTCATAATTCCTGCCTAGCCGATCGATGCTCTTTACATAGAGCAAATCGTCCTTTTTTAATTTTTTTACCATACGATGATACATGGGACGATTAAAATCTTTTCCCGACTGCTTATCCAAATAAATATTTTTTTCCGGCACCGAAAATTCATTCAATGCTATTATCTGTCTATCCTCATTTTGCTCTTTTGTGCTGACACGCACATACCCATAAATTTTTCCCATATACATCCTCCAAAAATTAATAATCTGAAAATAACTACATAATAAAGTTTGCCCGATTTATTATAATTTTCAATAAATTCTAAAATTATATCATTGATATTCTTAGAAAACACTTTATGCCCGCCAGACACACTTCACATTGTATTTTCAAAAAAAAATCTGTTATACTAAGAAAAACACATGACCTTGAAGAAGTGAAAGAATCATGGCAAAAAATATTGCAATCGTCATTCAGGATTTTTCAGTTAGACAAAAAACTATTTTTATATTGATAAAACCGCTTTATAAGGGAATGGTGGAAAAGCAGGGACAGTGGCACCTTGATCGCGGATGGCGGTAACATCTTTGAAGGATTTTCTATCTGGGAACATGAGGAATGATTTTATACTTATTGTAGAGCTACTTTGACACCGGCAAACTCCCTCCCGTCTCGGAACCGGAACGTTTTTATCATGGGTTTGTACTCGGATTAATTGTCGAACTGGGAAAAATTGTTAATCGGATGATTGCATAATACGGAAAGGAACAGTGGAAACACATGCATTTTATAGAATAACAAAATGAACCGGAACTTTTTCTTGAAATCACGGGTTTATCAAGATAAGTGTGTAAGTTTTTTATATTTTTATGGTGGTCGAATAGCTTGACCACTTTTTTCGTATAAAAATTAGTTGAATGGAAGTTCTTCCGCTTCATCAGTATCCATCTCTGATGCACGCCTTATATCGCGGTCTATGATGTTTCCCAGAACAGGGACATCCCGTTCGATCAGCAGCGCAAGGAGCTTCTGAATGTCCTGTTTTTGCTGCTCGATGGTCTGCAGTGCATTGTCATAATCATGCCTTAAAAATCGAGTTGGACGATAAATTGATCATCCATTTCATAACCGGGCGTTTTTCGTTTACTCATTGCATTTCTTCTCCGCTTAAAAATTTTCGTATTTCAGAATGCGTTTCTGAATCTTATCATCCATGGAAAGCTGGTTCCTGACCAGTGCCCAGTTGGAAACCGGACGCCCATTCCATTTCTTATAGAGTTCTCTGATCCGCAAATATAAGGCCTTTCTAACAGCATCTTTGCTGGGGAATGAGCCTTTTTTGTTACTTTGCGAAAACTGGAATTTACGGCTTCTATGGCATTTGTGGTATACATTATTTTGCGGACAGCGCTGCCATAGTTAAAGAGCTGCTCCACATGCAGCCAGTTGCGGACCCATACATCTACGGTGCCCGGATACTGGCTCCATGCCTGCTTAAAACGCTCAAATTCCGCATTCGCCGATTTCAGGCGTTGCGCCGTATACCTTTTTCAACTGCGCCGTATACGCTTTATAATCCCTGGATGGTATGTACTTGATGGAATTGCAAATCAGATGGACAATGCACCTGTGTACAACAGCATCCTTGAATATGGACTTTGCACCTTCCTTCAGGCCCGATACCCCTCCATGCTGATAAACAGGATGTCTTCTACTCCCCGCGCTTTGATCTCATCAAATATCTGCATCCAGTAATGCTTACCCTCTGACTCCCCGATCCAAATACCGAGGATATCCTTAATCCCATTCACATCATATCCGAAAATCACATACACAGCGCAGCTTTTTGTTTCCACTTCTTTCCGTATGGAAACATACAGGCAATCGACAAACAGAAATGTATAAAACTTCTTAAGCGGCCGGTTCTGCCACTCATTCGCTGTTTCAATCACGCGGTCTGTGATACTGGAAATCGTATCATGGAAAATCTCAAAAATGATGTTTGATTGCCTGCTGGATGCTGGAGCTATTCTTACTGTTTTGGAAAATTGATTTCCGTGCGGGAATACCTCCTGCTCTTGACATACACATTTGCAACTGTTATATATAAAACAATGACGAAAAGCTTACTTTTCAAGCCTTTCGCCATTCATTATCATAAAAGATTGCTATTTACAGACTTTTCTTCATAGTCTCGCGTTTTTTCGCTTCAATGCTCTACGCCGTTCAATTTCCTTTTCCGCTTCTTTACCGGAATTATTGTTATATGCACCTTTTTCCACTACTGCCATATCTTTTGTCCGTTCATAGTTCTGTTCTCTGATCTTATGAATATCATCAATAGTAAAATCAGGACTT
This sequence comes from uncultured Roseburia sp., assembly GCA_947564465.1. Taxonomy (GTDB): domain Bacteria; phylum Bacillota; class Clostridia; order Lachnospirales; family Lachnospiraceae; genus Roseburia_C. Next base: position 27,605 of record CANOCV010000035.1, read on the forward strand.
AGAATAGTTTTTTCCACAATCAATCCAATTCCTCCACAGTAATACAATTAATTTCTTTAAATTGTTTTAACTGTTTATCATTCGTTAAGAACAAATCGCATCCAGACAAACAAGCTGTTGCAAGCTGTAATGCATCCATAGTTTTGAAAAATACATATTCTGCACGTATTTGTGCTGCTTTCTCAGCTATTGCCTTATCAATACTTTTGATTTCTATATCCATTCCATCAGCAAAAGCATAAAAAGCATTTATCAATTTTAAATTATTCTGTTGATATGGATATGTCAAATACTCCGTTACAGTCACAGCCGATGTAACAAAATCACAATCCTCATATTCTTTCCAAAACCTTTTCATATTTGAATAATACAACTCATTACTTTCCAAATAATACACAATAGGAGCTGTATCTAAAAAAATTTTTTTAGAATCTATCATTGTCTCTTAGCTCCTTTATATATTCATCAACCGCTTCCACAGTTCTTCCGGTAGGAATAACAAAAGCATCCGATTCTATTAAGCGCCTTCTCTTTTCCGCTCTTGTCTCAACTTTTTGTCTGCTAATTCTATCTAAAATGGTGATAATGACTTCATCACCAACACTAAGATTTTTACGATCGTCTTCACTCACAATTATTTGATTTCCGTCATAATAGCCTTTTACTGCTGCTAACATGATAACGCCCTCCTATCACTCACTCCTTAAATCTGGTTTCATATGCTAACTCTGGCTTTAGATCAACTTTCCATTCAATCAAATCTTCTGGCTGACATTGCAATAACTGACATATATCCTCAATAGTCTTAGTTGATACATCACACATAAAATCTTTTCCGTTGTGAGTATCTTTGTATTCCTGTAGCTTTTGCTCAATCTCTTCCATTGTTGCACCACTGCACATTTTAAGTTTTGTCAATGTACTTTGAGGTATTAATGCTTTCTGCCTAATAGTATATGTTGTAATTCCCTTTTCCTTCAATTTATTCCATAGTTTATTATAACTTACCATCATATTCTCCATTCAGTTATAATATACATTAGTATTCGTGTATATTATAACACTCCTTTCCCATTTATTCAATCAGCACTGACAGAAAATTTCCACCAGTACCTCTAACACCCTTATTGCTTCTACATCTGATTTTCATTCACTAAAAAACTTAACAAATCCCACATTTTTACTTTGTATCCTGTTATGCCAATGATTCACTTGCCGTAAATTTTACTCTCTTATTCTCTTGTATGATGCACTCATTCCCAGTCTTAGAGTTCCTGCCTATCCGTTCTTTGACATTCTGTCTGCAAATTCTTTCTTGTTTATTGCCATCTATTCTCTCCTTTATTAATTTCTTACTGAAATTCCTTTGCTCTTTAAATATTCAACTGCCAATTTAAAAAGTTCTCCATCGTTTACGGTTTCATATATGGTATCATCTCATACGCGGGGAGTATTGCTTCCTGTGTCAAGTCCTCCATGCAAGCCTTGATTCACCCAGATTGCTACTTAATGACCAGTGGCATTGTAATAATTGTCCATGGAATCAGTGTCGATATATACGGATGCTACCCCTTTATTATTCTTACAGAAAGTAATTCAATGTCTCATACACTCTTTCTGTCAATTTTTCTACAACTTACGGAACCTGCCACCGGCAGCTTCCTCCAGATGCATGGCAACAAAAAAAACCTTGAAGTTATCAAGGTTTTCAAAAGCTGCCAACGGGAATCGGACCCGTGACCTCCGCACTACCAATGCGACGCTCTACCTACTGAGCCATGGCAGCATCTATTGAGTTGTCTCAACTTGTAATAATATACTATATGATGCCGCTCTTGTCAAGATAGAATTTTTTAAACGAGACGACATTTGCGGTTCAAGCACGTACTGTAAAAATACTTACATGCATTTATCCCTCACAATCTCATTTACAATTCCCCGCTGTCTATCTCATACACCCTGTCGCATAATAGATCAATATCCGCTTTGTTGTGGCTGGCTAAGATGATAAGCTTTCCCTGCTCCCGCAGCTCTAAGAGCAGCTCTCTTATATCCTCGACTCCGAATTTATCCAGTCCATTCATCGGCTCGTCCAAAATCAGATATTGCTGATCCTCCATAACAGCCTGCGCAATTCCCAGTCTCTGTCTCATGCCCAGACTGTATTTCTTCACCGGCAGCTTCAGCTTGGGATCTAAGCCGCATCGTCTCATCACGGCTTCCAGATGCCCTACATCTGCCTTATGATGAATACCCGTCAATAATTTCAGATTTTTTAGTCCTGTATAATATGAGACAAACCCCGGATTCTCAATGATAATGCCTGCGTTTTTAAGATAATCCATATCTTTGCCGATCACCTTTTGATCCGCCGCCACCATTCCCTCCGTCGGCCTGATAAAGCCGCAAATACACTTCATCAGCATCGTTTTTCCACACCCGTTATTCCCCGACAAACCATAAATTTTCCCATCTTCCAATTTAAGATTTATCCGGGATAAAATTTTTTTATCCTTGATCTGCAAGGAAAGATTACACACCTCTATCACTGCCATTCTCCTTCTAAAAAATTTGATATCGTTTACTGACTATGGCACAGGCAATTGCCATACACAAATCCAACAAAACAAAATACAGATACGACGCCCCGATCGGGAAAATCTCTGTGCTGATATATTTTGTAAAATGTGCCACGGTCATTGCATGAGACATCGGCAAAAACCACATAAATACAGTGTTTGCCGCACAGAATACCGCCCCTGCTACAATTAAAATTCCGACAAACAAAATTCCGGCAAGCTTGTTATTCAACAATGTAAATAACAGCAGAACAAGCGCAATCATGAAAAAATATAAACTCAACAGCAGGAACGTATGTAAAACAGCCGTCCCCAGCGTCAGCTGATTATACAAATTTTCAGGCAGAAGCTGCACAACATAATCGCCAAAGCGTTCCGGATAGGTGGAAACATAATTTGTGATTGCGTAGCTGAAATCCAGATCCCATTTCCCATAAGGCAGCAACAAAACCATGGATGAAACAAGCGCAAACGCAGCCAAAGACACCGCGCTGATAAATGCAAACACAATCTGTCCCAATATCCAGACTATCTTGTCGCATCTGATCTGATAAAATAGCTGTATTCCGTCCTTCCTTGGAAAATCTGCCATCATTGACAGATAAAATAACGGCAGAATCAAAACCACGATTCCCGAATTACCCATAGCCGCAAACGCCTCCAAAAAAGACAATTTTCCGTCCATTAAGCCTGCGCAGTTTTTCAGCGGCGTTATAATCTGAATATTTACAAATATCACAAACATGCCCAATATAATCATCTTCGTGCTTCTCAAAAGATTCATATATTCGGTTTTTGCGATATTGAATATCGTCCGTATTTTATGTCCATCCACCACTGTCACCCCGTTTCGTAATCATTAGCCAGAATAATCCCAACAACACAATAAAGGCAATTACCATAAGCAGTAAGGTACAAACCCACGGCATCCCCGGCCTGATATCTATGATATTTTCCAAACGCAATGACTGCAGCTTATCGGCAAACACAAAATCGTTCCGGCTAAATGCATCGTACTCTATTTTTGTAACAGCCTGCGAATAAATATAACTTAACATCATCGGCAGACACATCAGGATGTAACGATCCCCAGAAAATATCGCAACCCCGACTGCATAAAAATTAAGAAAGATCCCGTATAAAAAAATTCCTATGATCCGCTTTGCCACAAACCACGTAACTCCATCCGGCATACTATACTCCAGATACATGGCCACCTCTTCCTCGTTATAAAGAGATAATGACGGAAAAAATCCCCATACAATCAGCCCGTATAGAATATATCCTACGGCAAGCAGAACTCCGCTGTACAGACAAGCGCTTACTATTTTTGACAGACAATAAGAAAAATTGTCCTCCCGAATCAAAACCTGCCTGATTGCGCCTGACTGCCGTTCTGTCGCAAGGACTGACAGATAACCGATGCTAAGCAGCAGCGGCAGAAGCAAATATGACCACACTCCCAGACCTGTTTTCCAAACTTCCAGACTATTTAGCCCAATGTAGTTAAGCATGTCTATATTTGCGCCGTCGATCATCATTTCGATCACTGTGTATACCCTATTGCTGCCGTCGACATAACATTCGCTCAGCAGACATACAACCACAATACCAACACACGAAACGATAAACAACGGGAAATAAAAAATTTTGGAAATTTCACACTTTATTTTTTTCATACGCTATTGCTCCGCTATGCTGTATGTGTAATAATAGAGTTCGCCTGTAAACGCGTCGAGATAAATCCTGATTCCCTGATCATTGATCAGGTTTGTACCATCAAACGCCCAGCATGGAAGGACAATCTTTTCTGCTTCCTCATAAGAGGAATCTCCAAGAAGAATCGTACAATAAACAAGCTCCACATTTTCAACCTCGACACTGATTTGCGCTGCCAATTTTTCATTTAAGATAGAAACCGCCTCCTTCAGACCAATAAACGAATCCTGTGGTTCTCCCATCAGCTCGATTGTCTGCGCCTCTGAATATCCCGTAAACGCACTTACATTCTTATTGTTCACAACATATGCCGTTTTCATATCTTCATTTATTTCATAACCTTCAAAATAGTTCCTTCCCCCGCCCGCAGTATACGCAAACGGAATTCCCTTGTACTTTCGCCTTACGGTAAATGCATATCCATATTTATCCTTTAATGAAAAAACGGACACTTCCGGTATGTCAACTTGTACACCATCTGCGCAGGGATATGGCGTTCCCTTCTCAAAGTACTCTTTTGTCATATTCGCAGCGTCCCCCACTTTTACCTTACCTGACAAAAGTTCCCACTCTTCGTTTTCCAAATCCTTTAACTTCCCGCTTTTTACAACTGTTTCTGCATTCACACCAAGCGCATCCATCGCAGCAAAGGCATCGCTTTGCAAATATTTTGTGATCGCTCCGTCACTCATAGAATAAATGCCATCTCCTCCCATTTGCAGATAGCATTCATTCGTATTTAGAAAAAAACCTCTTCCTGTTTTTAAATCGGAATAATGCTCTGAAACCGACGGATAATCATATGGAGACTCCTTACTTTCATCTCTTTCATATTGGCCGCTGGCATCACGCACTTCTTTATCCATATCAAAATGGGTCATACCAATCTCCTTCAGCCAATCCTCAATCACTTTCCAGCTCTCCTCCACACTGATGTCGCCGGACATCAGTCTCAAAACAGATATATCATCCGTCTCTTCCATTGCTCCAAATTCACATTCAGCAAAGGACATCTTAGGGGTTGGGTTTTTCTTCAGTTCCTCGATTTCATCTTCATATATGTTTACATACTCTGAAATCTTTACCCTGTTGTCATAAAGCTTTTCTATATACTTCTTAAAAAAATCACTGCTAGTATTCTTCATATTACTGTCGGCAGATACCATATTCTCTGTATCTGCACTCGTATCATCCCCACCTGTTGCTGCCTGCTTACTGCATCCGCATAATGTAAAAACAGATAAACATACAATTAACGCTGCTTTTTTTTTCATATAATCCCTCCGCAATTTGTTTCATACAAAACAATCAAATAAGGCTTTCTATCGGATGATATATAAAAATCAACTCGATAGAAAGCCTTATAAAATCGGCAAACTCTTTTTCATATACTCATCCCCCGTTATGTTTTTGTATATATATTATATATTTCATATATAATATTGTCAATATATTTTTAGATATTCTATCATAATTATATTATTTAGAACAAAAGTGCGCTTCGCACACCCTCGCGGATTAACAACTTTCAATGCGCAG
>CANOCV010000036.1 GCA_947564465.1 uncultured Roseburia sp.
TGCTGACCAAATACGGGCAAAATATTTTTATTTATTTGACCCCAACATCATCCTACTAGTACAGAATACCACACCCATACAAAACTGTTCCATGCGCATTTCCGCTGTTATTTTAATATCTATACAACGATTTGCTCATAATTCAAATCAATCCGTTGTTCCGCCATTGTCCCCGATGAAACATTACGCCCGCAATGATAAATTCTTCTTCTATTCTATATTCGCATGCGAAAGCCTCTTCCTTCGTCTCCGAAGAATTACAATCACTGCCCCGATTACAAATGGAAGTACAAAAGTGGCAAAACGGTAAAGCAGCGACGCCGACCCTGCGGCGCCCGTTGTTGTAACCACCGCGAACAGCATTGTAAATACAAACTCTGTCGAGCCGATTCCTGCCGGAGACGGAAGCACCGCCGCCAGCATAACGGACAGAGATGTAATCGCCATGGCCTGAATGATCGTTATATTTCCCGTCCCGAGAAGCACAAAATACGGTATACTGTACCAGAATGCAAATTTCAAAAGATTCTTGCCGACAATCCCTGCCACAAACTTTTTGTCTCCAAGCAAATCCGATGCCGCCGATTCTAAAATCCCGCACTGCTCCCTCAAATACTGCAGCTGTCCGTCAAATCTTCCCTTTTTATTGAGCTTGCCCACAAGCCACAATAACATTCCATGAAAACGTTTGGAACAGCAGAACAAAAGCAGAGCCACCGCAATCACGAACGTAACCGCATAGCCGCCTAAAAGCAGCCACGTATAGTCGCTGTAATTCTTCATCATAAATCCCCAGCTTGAAACAAAAAAAATCGCCGAGAAAATCGCTATACCAACTTTATGAATCACATATTCTACCATATACATTCCGGTCCCCTTAGACACCGAAATACCGTTTTCATTAAAATAATACACGGCAGCCACTCCCGCACCGCTCCCAAGTGTCGCCACTCGGTAAAAGCTGCAGTAAAACGCACTCTCCACCCCCATCCGATAGGTAAAAGAAGGGTTATAATGCCTTGCAAACGAACAGGTAATCCATCCCTCAACCATCTCATAACCAACAGATAAAAGGCTGATTCCCAGTATCACCCATACGGATGTCTTTTTCAGCTCCTCTAAAATCGGTCCCGCCGAATCCCTGAATGTATAAACAATAATTATAATTAATAACAGCACAAATATCCATTTCAATGCCGTCTTTATTTGCTTGCGAATAAAAATCACTCCTAACTTGTTTTTTCCTGTGTATTTCACATTTTGTCTATTATATCTAATTTACTATTGATGGTCAACACACGTATTTATGGAAACACTTTTCCTGTGATACAAAAAAGGAACTGCGCACTAATTAGTGCCACAGCCCCATAATGCTCGTTCATCAATGATAAAATGTAACGTATAACTATATAAAATTTTTCTCAATTATCTGATTTCAAACACGGCAATGTAAACCAGAATTCCACACCTGACGAAACATTCTCCACACCATAACCTCCGCCATGCATTGTAACTGCATTCTGTACAATATACAATCCAAGTCCCGCATGAGAAAATCCGTTTCTCTCATATTTCGGTTCTGTCCGATTCCGATAGTAACTTCCCCATATATGCTCTAACTCTTCTTTCGGAATCTGCTTGCCTTCATTATATACACCGACTCGAATGGATTCCTCCTGCTTTTTTAGCGTGATACGAATAATGCCGTCAAAATCCGTATGCTCCAGCGCATTCATCATATAATTGTTAATTGCCTGCTCAATATACTCCCTGTCACCATAGACATAACAATCCTCGGACAAAAAAGTCTCCATATGCAGCTTCTTCTTTTTTGCCAAACCTTCATATTTCATGACAATGTATTCTACGACCTCTTTCATATCCAGCTTCTTCTGGACCATATTTTCCATCTGGTGCTCTAAGACCGAGCCGTCCAGAATCCGGCTGACCATATCGGACATTTTGGCAATTTCTTCCTGAATAGAAGCAATGTAATCTTCTCTGTCTTCCTCCGTATATTCCAGCATTTCCACCTGATTGGAAATGACAGCCAACGGAGTTTTCAGTTCATGGGAAATATTGGCAACCACATCCTTGCGCAGCTTCTCCAGCCTCTCCTGGCGGACATTCTGCTTCAGAAGCTGTCTTCTTCCCTCTTCCATCTGCTCCATCTGGCTTAAAAGCTGCTCGGATATCTGATTGATGCTTTTTGACAGCCGATTCCACTCTACACACGTTCCGTCTTCCCGTGCCTTCTCTTCATAATTCCCTTCCGCAATCCGGGCAGTTATCCAAACCAGCCTATCCACAGGCTTTAAAAAATGTTTCAGCCAAAACATCATCAGGATACTGACCGGAATCATCATAAGCAGAAACATCCATATATAAAATTTTTCCACAATCGTAATCGAATATTCGCCCGCCGTAAAATCCTTAATTGCAACATAATAATCTCTGTCGGCCTGCGTTATGATTCCTCTTAACTTTACGGATTCTACAAGCTTCCCATTGTTGCTGACAACTTCCGGATGATAAGAAAACTTTTCCAGCTTCGTGACAATATTATAATGAATCGCATTTTTACTGTCACTCGTTGAATATATTGGATTCAAATCCTCATCTGCGATGAAAAAATTAAGGTTCTCATTCTCATAATTCAAAAGCAACGCATAATCTTTTTCTCCTAAGTCAGCTAAATCTAATTCCTCAATATCGCTGTACGCCTGCAAAATCTTGCGCTCTTCCAAATGCTCATAATAAGCCGGTATGAAAATATTACACAAAATTACACAGAATCCTAATGTAAGCATCGCAAACAGCAATTGCAGAAATAGCATCTTTATACTAAGTCTGTTTGTCATTTCCCTTCCCCTCAAAACAATAACCTACTCCGTATACCGTTCGGATATAGACGACATTTCCTAACTTTTTCCTAAGCTGCTTTACAATTGTGTCAATTGTTCTGATATCTCCCACATAGTGATAACCCCAGACACTATCAAGAATCTGATCTCTCGTCAGAACAACCCCTTCATTTTTCACAAAAAAATGCATTACTTCAAATTCCTTTGGCGTTGTTTCCACGAACACATCCTTTACAAATACCTTCTGCGCCTCAACCTCAATTCTGATATCTCCTGCCGTCAGGAAATCACGCTCCTGACCGGAACGCTTCAATACCGCTTCCAGATGCATCTTTTCAACCGCTAAAGAATATGGTTTTACGATATAATCATCCGCCCCGTTTGAAAAACTCTCCAACTGGTCCTCCACTTCCTCTTTTGCCGTCAACATAATAACCGGAACATTGGAACACAGCCGAATCTGTTTTAGAACCTCATTCCCATCGGCAAACGGCAGCATGACATCCAGCAGCACACACTTTATCTCTCCCTTGTGCTTCATAAACTGCTGAATCCCCTGCAATCCATCCTCTGCGGTGTAAACCTGATAGTGATTTATCGTTAAAAAATCCGCCAACGTCTTTAACAACTTCTTTTCATCTTCAATAATCAATATAACCGTCTTTTCCATCTCGCACCATCAAAAATAAAGTATTCCCTGTATGATCCGCATTCTGAAAATCCTCTGTCACCTGAAAATCAAAGCTTACATACAATTTTACCTCATCATTGTTAATAAAATCAACCCATATTCTTTTACAATATCTTCCAAATATGTCTAATATTTTATCTGCTCCCGTTTTCTATTTTCTTTGGATTCTATCTTCAAATTGCTGCTTCGTTTCTTCCGGTACCACCGAATAAAGTCCTACATCCTGTTTCAAAATCCGATCCATTTCTTCAATCGTCATCTTTCCTCTTCGAACCTCCACCGCAAGTTCTCCCTGACGAATCGGAAATCCCCTCTTTAGGATACTCATATGCTCTGCCATAGCATGAGCATAACAATCCTCGTGCCCCCGCTTTGACCTTGTCCAACCAATGCTTTCCTCAAGAGTGCGCATGGTTTCTTCTTCACTCACATCATGGTAAGCAAAATAAGATATTGCCTCGGCTCTCACATCCTCCAAGTAATCCACTTTTCCATGTTTCTGAAGTTTTTCTTCCAATCCATGAAACATCTGATGTTCAAATTCTAAAAGAGAATGTGATGTTTCAAATGGTTCAAGAAGCCTTTTTTCAAGCGCCGCCTGCCACATCTGGCCTTTGGTTCTCCCGTTTACAATAATCGGAATCCCATTCTGCCCCGCAAACAGATAGCTATAATAGTGCATATAATGAAAACATACTGCGCAAAAGTTATGCAGCATATTCACACAAGTTGTATACATTTTTCGCAGTTCTTTATCATTCATGGAAAATGTAATATGGTCTACATGTATTTTCTGTAAGGCATTCTCTATATTCTTCCTGCCGTACTCTGTTGCAAAAGCATTCTGAAATGTTAACGCAAGCACCCGCATTCCATATTTTTCTTTTAGCTGCCGGATAATATACGTGCTGTCTTTTCCACCGCTAAAGCCTACAAGACAATCGTATTTCGAACCGTTTTCCTTCGCTTTCCGCTTTGCAGCCTCCATTTTTTCCTGAAAAATTTTCTCCAATTTTTCTGAATCTTCAAGAAATTTCTGATTTTCCAGATAAAAATTACAATAATTACAGACTCCCTTCTCATCGAATTTAATTTTGGCATAATGCTCCGGAAGTCCGCATATCTTACATCTTTTCTCCAATTCCAAAACCGCCTTTCTATCACTCCTCCTGTTCATGACTTTTTTATTATAGAAACGAATTGTGATAGAAATTTGAGATTTCATAAATACAGAATCGGCGTCAACGTCACGCCCGTTTTTATAATATGCACATCAACAGCACATATTTTTGTAAAAAAAGGAAAAAGAGGGTATAATAGAGAACACAGTTATAATAGAACACATCCTAAGAAAGGAAGATATTTTATGCCAGGCTTCGCAGCACATTATTTATTCGGGATTTCCACAATCAAACGTGTAAATGACCGGGATTTCCACGCATTTCTCAAAAAACACCATACCGCATACGGATTAGGCCTTCAGGGACCCGACTTGTTTTTCTATTATCTGCCCGGTCTTCGTTTTTCGCCAAACCCGGGGTCTATCGCCCACAAATATAAGACAAACGCTTTCTTTTCGGCAATGTTAGAAAGCCTGAGGCTGTGCGCAGACAAAGACGATTATGAGACGACGCTCTGCTATATCCTGGGCTTTCTCGGTCACTACACCTTAGATACCGTCTGCCATCCCTATATCTATGATAAGACAAATTATAAAAAAGACAGCGCCGCATATTTCGGAAAACACGTTTATCTGGAAACGGACATTGATGCCAAAATGCTTTGGCGCTTCAAACACATGCTTCCCTCAGAATTTTACTCGGAACGCACGCTGCGGTTAACCCACAGGGAACGCAGAGCAATTGCCCGCTGTCTTCATTTCACATACAAAAAAGTATTTCCCGAAATACGCCCCGCTTACGCGGATATGTACGCGGCGATTCTCCTTATGCCTTTCGCCCTTCGAATCCTTCATGATCCCTACGGAAAAAAGAAGGTATTTGCAAGATGGATTGAAAAACATTTCCTCGGATACCCGTATGTCTCTCCGCTGATTGCCTCTGACCGGATGCACTTTACGACTGATCCTATGAATATGCGGCACAAGGCATGGAAAAATCCGTGGAACACCTCTCGCGTCTCCACGGACTCCTTTTACGATTTATTTGAGAAAGCCAAAAGGCAGTATCTGGACCGCATTTACCTGCTAAAAGATCTGACTCGTCAGCCTATGCACCAAGCTGCCGGCCTGACGGCGGACCTGACGCAGTATCTGCATCCGCTTATGCGCTCTCTCGCAAACTGCGATTATGCTTCGGGATTACCTCGATGATTTTTTAAGCGCCTTTGCGATTTCTTTCATTTTCTTCTGATCAAGCACATAAAACCTCATAGAAATCAGCGAGAGCAGCCAGCCGATAATCGGTGTTATGCAATAGAGAAAAATGGTCGTCCATTTCAGTGTCGGCGTGAGGGCGTCTCCGATTTGCGGAAATGCCCTGTTGTAACCGATCAGCATCATAACCAGCCCCACAAATGCAGTTCCCAGGGCTGCAAACACCTTATCCACAAAAGAAAACATTGCCCCCATAAGCCCCGGCACGAATCTGCCGCTTCGATATTCTTCATAATCACAGCAATCCGCAATCATCGGCACAACCATATTATTGGTAATGGATTTGCAGCCGTTTAGCAATACATATATCACAATAAAGACAATCGAAATCAGATTTAATTTGCTGATATGAAAGGTTATCGTATTCACCTCTTCCTGCACCAGCACAAACACCATCATCACCTGAAACACGATTCCGAGCGCCGTAAATAACACAAGCGCTTTCTTTTGTCCCATCCGCTGCGCCGAGCGGATTCCAAGACTCACCACAAGCAACGTCGGGATCGCCGTCACAACGCCGATCAGCCCGGCAATCCCGTAATCTTCCATCATAATCCCGTAAAGCATCACGCCGACTGCCGTATGGCTGTACACGGTCGCCGCAAATTTGTCGGTACATGCCGCAACAATCAGCATCCGAATCGGACGGTTGTGCCGGATAATATCCCAGTAATCCCGCACTTTGACCTTCTGTATTCTCTTTGCAACGTATACCGTACTCTTATCCTTCTCCCATATCCCGATCACCGCAAGAACCGTCCCCACCGCCGAGAGCAATACGACCCAGAAAAGATACTCAAAATAGAGCTTTTCATTGGTAAATCCCCCATATTTTGGCGCGAGATAATTTGCCACAAACAACGCGCTTCCTCCGTACGCCGCCATTATAAAAATCGAATCGAAATACGTTGACAGCGGCCTCTGGCTGGGATTATTAGTTAGAATCGTCTGCCCTGATTTGCTCACAACCGTCTGAAACGTATACCCGATGACGAACAGCGCATAAATTAAAATAAAATACGGCACACGCACTGCCCGCGGAAGCTCATGCGTAGTAACAAACAGCAAAACCGCACTCACCGCCATAATCACGTTTCCTATTACCATAAACGGCCTGAATTTTCCGAAACGTCCCTTCGTCTTATCAAGAAAAAAGCCTACCAGCGGATCGGTAACGCCGTCAAACACACTCATCATGGTCAGCATAACGGACACAAGCATAACGCCGAAGCCCGCCAGTGAGTTGGCATAGTATGATACATATCCCATCAATGCCAGATACAAATTTGTCGCAGCGTTATTTAAAGAAAACAATCCAATCTGGTAAAGCTTTGCATTATTGTACTGTACTTCTTCTTTAAAATTCTGTTCCATAATATTTACCGCCATACTCCCACAAGCAGACTGTCTTAAGCATCCAGATAATGCCGCAGGGCCGCCATCTGCTCCTTTGCCTTCCAATATCCTTCCTCATAAATCCGTTCCAGAACCACCGGATCATTCTCGGTTCTCCCTACACTGTGCATATCATCCGGCGCAATTACGAAAACCTTTCCCGCTCTCTCAAGTTCAAAAAGCTCCTTCATGCAGTCGTTATATTTTTCTGGACGCTCCTTTAATGCCTGTACAACCCTGGGATATTTCCTATACAAAAACGAAGAAACTTTTGCCGCCTGCTCTGCCTTCTTTACATAGCCGCGCTCTCTTGTCAGGATCACAATATTCTTATCGCATCCCTCCTTCATCGCCTGCTTAAAAGGAATCGAGTCGGACAGTCCGCCGTCAAGATAGTAGCGCCTCCCGATCTTAACAGGCGGAAACAAAACGGGAAGGGCGCAGCTTGCAACCACCACATCATAGCTTGTGTTATCACGAGGGACCTCAAGATATTCCGCCTCTCCTGTATGAATGTTCGTCACCGCAGCCACAACCTTGCCGGGATACGCCGCAAACGCACTGTAATCAAAGGGCAGAAGCTTGTTGGGAATCTCCCCGAACACATACTCAACATTATAAAACGTCTTCTTCTCTTTATTCAAAAGATGCCTTACACCCTGGTATTCTTTTTTCGTCATATATTCCTTTGCAAGCCTTAAATTTCTTCCCTTCTGCTTTGACAGATAAGACATTCCGTAGGCAATTCCCGCCGATACGCCGATAAAATAATCCGGCATCAGTCCTTCCTCCAAAAATGCATCTGCTACGCCGCAGGAAAAGAGCGTCCTGCTCGCTCCGCCCTCAAATGTCATTCCAAGCTTCATGTTCCCGCTCTCCTCATCTACTGTTTTATCCTTCTTACAATCAGCTTCACACCGGAAACGGCAACTACCTCCGCCATAGAATCCGCCGGAATAATTACCCCCTCTTTCTCGCTTCTCGCCGTCCACTCCAAACCGTTTAATACGGCCGTCCCACATTCTGCACGGTTGTCAATCGTCTCCGTAACCCGCACCGTCTTGCCGATTGCTTCCTCATAATTGGTCTTAACGCGTCCCGGGTTAATATATTTTACCGCCCACGGCCTTGTAAATATCAACAACACAAGGGACACCACAAAAAACAGTACAATCTGCCATGCTTCGCTTAATCCCAGTCCGCATGCAATCAGCGCTACAAAAGCCCCTCCGGCGAACCAGATCGTTGCCAGCCCTACTGTAATAATCTCAATAATCAGAAATGCAATAATCAGCCCAATCCAAAATATTACCATAATTTCCTCCTTTACTTATATATATTATACCAGACTTTTTCTATAATAAAAATATTTTCCTACTGTTCTTCGTGTATTTTCTCTAAAAGATTTTTATGCACCCTCGCAAGCAAACGCCTTAAAATCGCAATTTCCTCCTCGCTCATTCCCTTTACCAAAAGCGCCTCTGTCATTGAAATATTTTTTAACGCATACCTTTGTATCTCAATGGATTTATCCGTAAGAGATATTTTCTTTAATCTGCCGTCATGCTCCACCGCACGGCGCACAATCAACCCTTTTTTCTCCATGAGCTGCAGCATATTTGTCGCAGTCGCACGGGAAATATCAAATGCCTCCTCAATATCGCGCTGATACGTGTCAAGCTCCTGCCTGCCGTACAAAAAGCCAATGACCCATGTCTGAGTTCTTGTAAGATCCTGATTTATATTTTTCATATAACGGTCAACATGAATCCCTATCATATTGTTTATCGTCCTGATCTCATATCCGACTGGATTTTCCTCTCTCAAATCCCGATGCTTCCCATCCTTTTCCATACAAACACCTCTAACCATAAGTTTTACAGATACTTTACCAAAATCTTATTGACAATAATTTTTAATCGTACTATATTTGTTAGTACACTAACATATTTTTTATAAAAATTCAAATCTTTATCAAAATTTTTAAGGAGGAAGTGATTATCTTATGTTAAAAGCTTTAGGCTCCCAGATCAAAGAATACCGGCGTGATTCATTGCTTACCCCGGTTTTTATGATTCTGGAGGTAATAATGGAAACGATTATCCCGTATCTTATGGCTTCCATCATTGACAATGGTGTAAATACCGGCGACATCAACCATATCTATCTCACCGGAGGCCTGATGGTAATTGCAGCCGGATTTTCCTTATTTGCCGGTGTTATGGGCGGCAAGTACGGCGCGCGTGCCTCCTGTGGATTTGCCAGAAATCTGAGAAAAGCAATGTTTGAAAATATTCAGACATTTTCTTTCTCCAATATTGATAAGTTCAGCACTGCCGGACTTGTCACACGTATGACAACGGACGTGACCAACCTGCAGAATGCCTACCAGATGATTCTGCGCATGTGTACAAGAGCGCCGGCAAGCTTAATCTGCGCTATGTGCATGGCGTTTTTCATCAGCCCAAGGCTCGCCAGCATTTATCTCGTCGCCGTTATTTTACTTGGAATCGTTTTGATGCTTATTGTCAGCCGCGCCATGAAGTATTTTAATCAGGTGTTTCCTAAATACGACGACTTAAATGCCAGCGTACAGGAAAATGTTTCTGCAATCCGTGTCGTGAAGGCATATGTGCGCGAAGAACATGAAACCTCGAAATTCAAAAAAGCGAGCGAGAACATTTACCGGATGTTTCTAAAGGCCGAGAATGTTGTGGCGTTAAACTCCCCTGTCATGCAGATTACCGTTTACTCCTGCATTCTCACAATCAGCTGGATCGGCGCCAAAATGATTGTCGGTTCCACGCTTGGCACCGGACAGTTAATGAGTCTTCTTACATATTGTATGAATATCCTCATGAGCCTGATGATGCTCTCTATGATATTTGTTATGGTTACCATGAGTATTGCAAGCGCCAGGCGTATCGCGGAGGTCCTGAACGAACAGAGCGATCTTACCAATCCCGATGCTCCGAATTTTGAAGTTGCAAACGGCGACATCGTCTTCGACCATGTATCGTTTTCCTACAAAAAGGACGCCGCCTCCCAGGTGCTTTCCGATATCAACTTAACGATACACTCCGGCGAAACCATCGGAATCTTAGGCGGTACCGGAAGCTCCAAGTCAAGTCTCGTCAATTTAATCAGCCGTCTTTATGATGTAACGGAAGGAGCCGTGTATGTCGGCGGCAAGGATGTGCGCTCTTACGATATGGAGACGCTTCGGAATAAGGTTGCGGTTGTCTTACAAAATAATGTATTGTTTTCGGGCACTATTTTGGAAAATCTGCGCTGGGGAAACAAAGAAGCCAGCGAGGAGGAATGCATCCATGCCTGCAAGCTCGCCTGCGCCGACGAATTTATCCAAAGCTTTCCGGATAAATACAACACGCATATCGAGCAAGGCGGAACGAACGTTTCCGGCGGCCAGAAGCAACGGCTTTGTATTGCGAGAGCCCTGTTAAAAAATCCTAAAATCTTAATTCTGGACGACTCGACAAGCGCTGTTGACACCGCTACGGATGCAAAAATCAGAAACGCCTTTGCAAACGAAATACCGGATACGACAAAATTAATCATTGCTCAGCGAATTTCAAGTATCCAGAATGCCGATAAGATTATCGTCTTAGACGACGGCAAGGTAAACGGTTTTGGAACTCATGATGAGCTGCTCGCCTCCAATGAAATCTATCGGGACGTCTATGAATCCCAGACCGGCGGCGGCGGTGATTTTGACGAAAAAGGAGGTGCGTAATATGCCGGGACCAATGAGTAAAAGACCGGGCGGCAAAAGACCCGAGAATCCGATGAAGCTCTTGAAACGCCTGATCTCATATATCTGTAAAAGCTATGCCGTTCACTGCATCTTTGTTGTCGTGTGCATTCTTATCAGCGTAATCGCCAATGTGCAGGGAACCCTGTTTATGAAAACCTTGATTGACGACTATATACAACCTCTGCTGCTTTCTGCCTCTCCCGATTTTGGCCCTTTGGCCGCTGCAATCGGAAGAGTCGCCATATTTTATGCAATAGGGGCCGCTGCTACCTACGCCTACACACGGATTATGGTGTATGTCACACAGGGAACGTTAAACCGTCTGAGAATTGATCTGTTCTCACATATGGAAAAGCTTCCCATCCGATATTTTGACACACACGCTCACGGCGATATTATGTCGACTTACACAAATGATATCGACACGCTGCGCCAGATGATTAGCCAGAGTATGCCGCAGCTCTTATCCAGTGTGATTACGATTGTCAGTGTATTTGTCTCCATGCTGTTTTTAAATATACCATTGACCGCCCTGACACTGGTTATGGTATTCATTATGCTTTATACGACAAAAACACTTGCAGGAAAGAGCGGTTCATATTTTATGGCCCAGCAGCGCGATATTGGTACGGTAAACGGTTTTATTGAAGAAATGATGAACGGGCAGAAGGTAGTCAAGGTTTTCTGTCACGAAGAGGAAAGTATCGAACAGTTCAATGCTCTCAATGACAAGTTATTTGACAGCGCCTACAATGCAAATAAATTTGCCAACATCTTAATGCCTGTAAACGCGCAGATCGGGAACATCAGCTATGTACTCTGCGCCATTGTCGGCGGCATCCTCGCGCTAAACGGTATCGGCGGATTTACCCTGGGCGGACTTGCCAGCTTTCTGACATTTAACAAAAGCTTCAACATGCCGATTAACCAGGTCAGTCAGCAGTTAAACGCTATTATTATGGCGCTTGCCGGCTCCGAAAGAATCTTCCGGATGCTGGACGAGAAGATTGAGACAGACGACGGCTATGTGACACTGGTCAACGCCAAAAAAGAAAACGGCAAATTTACCGAAACGCAAAAACGCACCGGGCTTTGGGCATGGAAGCATGTTCATCAGGCGGACGGCAGCATTGATTACGTTGAGTTGACCGGAGATGTCGTCTTTGACGATGTAGACTTCGGCTACACAGACGAAAAAACGGTTCTTCACAATGTAGATCTCTATGCCACGCCGGGTCAGAAAATTGCTTTTGTCGGCTCCACCGGCGCGGGAAAGACAACGATTACGAACCTTATCAACCGTTTCTACGATATCCAGGACGGCAAAATCCGCTATGACGGCATAAATATTAACAAAATTAAAAAAGCGGATCTGCGCCACTCTCTCGGCATCGTACTTCAGGACACACACCTGTTCACTAACACGGTTATGGAAAATATCCGATACGGAAAGCTGGATGCAACGGACGACGAGGTCATTGCGGCAGCCAAGCTTGCAAACGCGGATGCCTTTATCCGCCACCTTCCCAACGGCTATGACACTGTCCTCACCGGGGACGGCGCCAACCTAAGCCAGGGACAGCGTCAGCTTCTGGCCATAGCAAGAGCCGCAATTGCAGACCCGCCTGTACTGATACTGGATGAAGCAACCAGTTCCATTGATACACGTACCGAGCGCATTGTACAGGACGGAATGGATAAACTGATGAAAGGACGCACGACATTCGTCATCGCTCACCGCCTGTCCACCGTAAAAAACAGCGATTGTATTATCGTTTTGGAACAGGGGCGTGTTATCGAAAGAGGAAACCACGAGCAGCTGATTGAGAAGAAGGGAAAATATTATCAGCTGTATACAGGAAATTTTGCAGCGGGGTCATAACAAGAGGGACGGTTGCACCGTCCCTCTTTTGCGTTCGCTATTAGATTTACTGATTAGAATTGGAAAATTGCCACGCCGTATGCCGGAAGCGGATACTCGAATGAAAATTCTCTTCCGTCGCACTCGGACTTCTCCGCCATGTACTGCTGCGGACGCGCCGCCCCGCTTCCTCCGAATTTGGCATCATCACTGTTGAAAATCAATTTATATTTTTTCTTCTTCGGCACACCGACACGGTAATCGTCTCTTTCAACAGGAGTAAAGCTGCAGACAAAGAGCAGATTATTTTTCCCGGACTCGGATTTACGGATAAAGCTAAAAATACTGCGGTCTCCGTCGTTCGCATTAACCCACTCAAAACCGTCCCAGCTGTGATCCAACTCATACATACATGGATACTTGCGGTAAATATGAAGCAGTGCCTTTACATATTCCTGCATCTGCCTGTGTTCAGGCTGATCCAGAAGGAACCAATCCAGCTCGCGCTCCTCGCTCCACTCACGCTCCTGCGCAAAATCCTGTCCCATAAAAAGAAGCTTTTTGCCCGGATGTCCCATCATAAATGCATAACCCGCCATCAGGTTCTGGAATTTGTCTCTTCCCAGACCCGGCATTTTATTGATCATTGAGCATTTCAGGTGCACTACCTCGTCATGGGAAAGTACGAGAATATATCTCTCGCTCGCATTATAGCTCATTGCAAATGTCATCTTATGATGGTTATTTTTACGGAAATACGGATCCAGCTTCATATAGTCAAGAAAATCATGCATCCATCCCATGTTCCACTTATAGCTGAAATTCAGTCCGCCGTCTTTTGCCTCTCCCGTTACCATCGGCCATGCCGTAGACTCCTCGGCAATCATAACGGTTCCGTGATTACGTCCGGTAACTACCGTGTTGATATGACGGAAAAATTCAATTGCCTCAAGATTCTTATTTTCGCCGTACTTGTTGGCTACCCACTGCCCGTCGCTCTTGCCGTAGTCCAGATAAAGCATAGAAGCCACCGCATCTACACGAAGTCCGTCGATATGATAGTGCTCTACCCACATCAGCGCGCTTCCGATCAGAAAGTTCTTGACCTCGGAACGTCCGTAATCAAAAATCTTGGTCCCCCAATCCGGATGCTCGCCCTTTCTCGGGTCCGCATACTCATAAAGCGCCTCCCCGTCAAAATCAGCCAGACCATGCGCGTCTCTCGGAAAATGCGCCGGAACCCAGTCAAGCAGCACACCTATGTTGTTTTTATGCAGATAATCCACAAAATATGCGAAATCCTCCGGCGTTCCGTACCGTGAGGTCGGCGCATAATATCCCGTAACCTGATATCCCCAGGAACCGTCAAACGGATATTCGGAAATACCCATCAGCTCTACATGAGTATATCCCATCTCCTTTACATATTTTGCCAATGCTTCCGCCGCCTGGCGATAAGTATAAAAGCCTTCATCCTCCCTGCCCGGATGACGCATCCAGGAACCGATATGCACCTCATAAATCGACATTGGCTGGGCATACATGTCCGATATCTCTTCCCGTTTTTTCATCCACTGCTTATCCGTCCACTTATATTTGGTAATATCGTAGATCCTCGAAGCCGTACCCGGACGAAGCTCCGCATAATTGGCATATGGATCCGCTTTATATAAAAGCTCTCCCTCCGGCGTTTCGATCAGATACTTGTATAAATCGCCCTCTTTTGCACCCGGAACAAACAACTCAAAAATGCCGCTTTCTACCGGCTCCAAACGCTCCATCTCGTCCGCCGTCTCATCCCAGCCGTTAAAGCTTCCGATTACCCACACCCTATCGGCATGCGGCGCCCATACGTCAAACATGACACCCTTCTTCCCCTTGACAACCGCAAGGTGCGCACCCATCTTTTTGTAAATGTCATAGTGCGTCGCCTGTCCAAACAGGTACATGTCCAACTCTGTAAAGTTCCCCATAAAAAAACCCCCTTAATTTATTCTTCAAAATCCTTCTCATGCAGGACTGCATAATCATTTTCTTTATTTTTTCTGGATGCCAATGCTCCAAACGCTTTCTTCATACTGAACTTCTCCGCATTTACAATCGCCTCATCCACAATCTCCTTTACTTCCGTTAATGTGGTAGCCCGATCAATCTTTTGGATATTGCTGATTCGATTATATAACGCAAGCACCGCCATATCATCAATCTCATAATACAGCTCTTTTGCATAGGATTTGGCAAATGCCACAAGTTCATCGCTGGTAAATACCGGCAGCATAATTCTCTCGGTAAATTTCCTTGCAAAAGACTCGTCTCTTCCCAGAGCCTTTGTGATTCCGGCTTTCGTGTCCTCCATAATGACCAACAAGCCGCTGGTGTCCACCTCCATTGCAAGAGAAAGCTTTACCGCCGTCTCCCTGGACAGATTTCCGGCTTTTTCGATGATCAGGCAGCCGCCCGCTATTTTCTTCAAAAGCTGCGGAATGTCCTTCTGGTTCAGCGACGAGGCGTCAATCTTACCGACCCTCTGTCCCGGACGGCCGATCTCCTCCTGAAGCGCTTTGATAATACTTGTTGCAAGCACTGTCTTGCCGCTGCCTCTGATACCCTGAATAATAATATTCCCCGCGGTACAGCTTTTTGACAAACGCAGATGCCGCTTCGCACCGGTAAGCACCTGACACAGCTGCTCCTCCATCCCCGTCACCGGCGTAAAGTATGTAAATATCTCCCGCTGTCTTGGTGAAAGCTTGGTCACCGGCATATCCTGCGGCTCTTCCTCGTCCATCGGATCTGCAATATCAGGAATCTCCTTTGTATCCTGCGTCAAAACGTCTGTATCCTCTGCCCGTACCCTCGAAAGCTTTCTATCTCCCCCCAGGGTTCCCTCTAAAAATTCCGGCAGACCTTTCTTGGACCAAGTCTCTGATTCCTCCGGCAATTTTTCCTCCGGCCTAGCCTCTGATTCCTTCGGCAATTTTTCCTCCGGCCAGGCTTCCGCTTCTTCCGGCCAAGCTTCTGATTCCTCCGGTATCTGCGACAATTCCTCCGCTATATCCTCCGGCATCTGTATCTGAGGAAGTGCATCCGTCTCCTCTAAAGACTGCTTCTGAGAAGGCGCTGCGCCGCCCAGCAAAAAGTCCTCAATCCCTTCGTTTACCTTTGATATTTCATCAATCTGCTGCTGTAAAATATCGTTGACATCCGCCATCAGCGCACCGGCTTCCTCTTTCGGCCTGTGCTGTGTCATCATTCCGGCAATCTCCTTACTGTCCATTGCCGCTGCCTTGCCGAGATACTCCTGCTCTAAAAGATCCTTCGGCGTCATACCCGCATCCAGCTGCGGGATCACCGTGGCAAGTCTGTCCATAATATCGCCTGCCTGCGCCAGCGCCTTCGCTTTTGCCGACTCAAGCTTCCGCTGTTCGGCCTCCATAAGCGCCGCCTCCGCCGCACGCCTTGTGCGCTCCCACTCCTCAAGCACATCCTGTATATTCATCTGACCGGTGATCTGTTTTTCAAGAACACCCCGGTCCGGTATCACCAAGCTTAACTGACCGTCATACTCTTCCCCCAAAAGCTCCTGGAAATTTGTCTTTAAAGAATCGTCTATCTCCTGATCCGTCTCAATATATCCGTATTTCTCTTCCAGTATATCTTCTGTCTCTTCCTCTTTCGGAATCTGAAGATACGGTATCTCTTCCACAATTTTCTTGATGTTATCCATGGTGTCGCTGACAGTCTCTTTCTCGGTCGCATCCATAATCTGCTGCATACTCTTTGCCAGCTCTTCCTGAAGATTCACGGTATTAAACCGGCTCGCATTCGTTGTAACCGGAGGAATTGTCACGGTCTCTTTGATAATCTCACCGGATTCTAACGCATCCGTAGGGCGTACCTCCACAATGCCGTCCCTCCGCTGCTTAAAGCTGCGATACTTATCCTCCTGCGCCTTACTCAACGGCTGATAAAGCATCTTAAGCTCCAACGCCCGCTCAACATACGGTCCGTCTCCAAACCACAGAATCAATTCGTCGCACGCACTGATGCACTGCTCGCTCTTTCCTGCCTTATGATACAGATACGCCAACTCGAACGACCAGCGTTCCGTATATTCCTGCTCCTTTAACTCCTCCAGTATTCCGATCAAAACATCAATTCCTGCGTTCTGTGCTCTGCTCATCTCATAGCGCAGAACATATTTTAAATTGTCGTGCGGAGCTATCTCCACAAATTCATCATAATATTCCTGTGCTTCTTCAAAACTGCCGGTCTTAATTGCGATCTCCGCAAGCCGATAAATAATCATTCGTCCAATTGGGGAACGGTCGTACGCCATTAGGAGAATCTCTTTTCCTTCCTCATATCTCCCTACCTGCGCATATATCTCACCCGCCTTCACAAGTGAATTGACATTCCTCACTTTCCGCCAGTTGATTGTATCTACAATCGCCGAAGCTTCTTCGTATTTCTTTTCACTTGCAAGGCTCTTTATCTCGTCTAACTTTAATTTGTATTCATATTTATCCAAAATATGTCACCTCAAAAACCCTGTCTGGCATAACTCCCCCAATTATTGTCTTAAGTTTACCATAAACGTCTATTTCTGTCAAAAAAATAGCGTTACACTGCGGGGCGGCATTCGTCTGTCCCAACATACTATCCATGTTATTTTTTCTTGTATTCTATATTATTTGTCGAAGCATTCACGCCGGATGCCTGTATGTATGAAGCCGTATCCTCCGGCATCTTCTTTTTGCGCAGGATATAGCTTACCACCTTTCCCACGATATAATAGATCACCGCAAATACCGGAACTCCAAGCAGCATTCCCGCAAAGCCGAACAACCCTCCGCCCACAAGAATCGCAAACACAACCCAAAAAGAGGAAAGTCCGGTGGAATCCCCTAAAATCTTTGGCCCTATAATATTTCCGTCGAGCTGCTGCAATAAAAAAACAAAAATGACAAAATAAAGCCCCTGAATCGGATTGGCCAGCATAATGATAATCGTCCCCGGTACTGCCCCGATAAAAGGCCCGAAAAAAGGAACAATATTTGTCACACCTACAATTACCGATACAAGCACCGTATACGGCATCCGCATGATACAGAGTACAATATAGCAAAGTACACCGATAATTGCGGAATCCAGTATTTTGCCGGAAATAAATCCTCCGAATATCTGATTGCTCTTGCGGACGGTATCAATGATCACATTTGCCGGACGCGCCGGGAGAAATGCGTAAATAATCTTCTTGAACTGACCTACAAACTTTTCCTTGCTAAGCAGTACATAGACCGCAACAATCAGCCCGACCACAATATTTAATAGCAGCTTTACCACATTAATCACGCCGCTTGTAAATTCTGCAACATACGTCTGTAAATCCGGCAGCAGAGAGGTCTTAACCCAGTTTTCAAAGAACTCGGAACCTTTGCGGATCGCCTCCTCCAGCATAAGCGCGCCCTTATTGTCGCCGCTGACAACGCTCTCAAACCAGTTTAAAAAGCTGTCCATCTGAGCCGGCAGATTTGTAACAAATCCACTGATGCTTTTAATCAGCTGGGGCATTACCATCTCAATCAACAAGAAAATAATCAGCAGAAAAAACGCCAGTGCGCCAAACGTTCCCACGACCCTGCACACCTTGTCTCTCTTCTGGTTATCCGGGACACGTTTTTTCAATGCTTTTCCCATGTTCCGCTCAATAAACTTCATCACCGGATTAATCAGGTAAGCAATAACCATCCCGATAATAATTGGCTGAAGGACTCCCGTCAGCTTATCCCATCCCGCCTTAACACCCTCAAAACGATATATCACGAAAAAAACCGTAATGCAGAGGCAGAATACGATAAACGCCAAAAGCGCAACCGCAAGATAAGGCTTAATGTTCCAGTTTGCTTTTTCCTTTTTCTTACTCCCTATAAAAAGATCATAAGAATCGTTTTTCTTTTCGCCCATGAACTTCCTCCTAATAAATGAGACGTTTCTAAATTTGATTACGGCAAAGCAGGCGGGCGCCTTACGGCCCCGCCTTCCCTTTTACTTTCTGTTGTAATTAATCAGGCAGCCCTTTAAAATAATTTCACGTTCCTCATCCGTCAAATCCCCCAGCGTCATCGTAAACTCTTTCAGACCGCCGTCTTTCACCGCATACGCCGTTATCGCATCGGCTTTTTCCTCTACCGCCCTGCGAATGTCAGGAAGGAACAAATAATCACTGTTTGCAAACGGCAGCTCGCCGTCTTCAATGAGAAACGGCAGCATTCCCCAGTTAATCAGATTGGAACGGTAACGCTTCGTCGCATATTCATTGGCAATATTCGCCCAGCCGCCAAGCACCTTCTGGCAGGAAGCCGCCTGCTCCCTTGCAGAACCGTCCCCCGGCTTTACCGCAAATATTGTGCTTCCGATTCCCGTATTGCCCTCATTGATATCCGAAAATTTTGTCTTAATCACTTCTACCGCAGATTTCAGCTCCGGCAGCGCCTCATATGGCTGCCCGCCCTCAATCCTTGCATGCTCCGCTCTCTGTACCTCTTTCGCACGTCCGACATACTCCGGATCTTTTCTGGATAACGTAAATTCCGCCAATCCAAGCGGATTGGAGCGGTAGGAGGAAGTCTCGCCGGAAGGAATCAGCTCATCCGTCGTGGTTACCGGATCGTGAATCTCCGAAACCACCTTCAAAATAAGATTCTCCGTCAACGCACTCATTTTCGGCCAGTCCTTGATATTCGGCCCGAAATGAATCTCTACCGACGGGTCTGCCACACCCTTGCTGTCAAATACGCGGTTCTCATAGATTGTTTTGTCAAAGAAATATTTCGGCTTTGTATATTCCGTATCTACATCCGTCGCCGCCGTCAAATACCCTTTATTTGCCGCCGTAGCCGCAATGGAGCGCGCATCCATTAACGCAACGGAGGAAATCTGTCCGCTCTGTATCTTAGAGCCCTCGCGGTTCGGGAAGTTCCTTGTCGAGTGTCTGATAGAAAACGCATTATTTGCAGGCGTATCTCCCGCACCGAAGCACGGTCCGCAGAAAGCAGTCTTAACAATCGCACCTGTCTGCATCAGCTTTGCCACGGCTCCGTTCTTTACCAGCTCCATATAAATCGGCGTACTTGCCGGATATACGCTCAGGGTAAACTCATCCGGTCCGATGCTTGCCCCATTTAAAATATCAGCCGCATCGCAGATGTTCTCAAATCCGCCGCCTGCGCATCCCGCGATAATACCCTGATCCACATAAAATTTACCGTTTCTCACCTTTGATTTTAAGTTCAGGTCCACTTTGCCGTCAAAGCTTACCTGCGCCTTCTTCTCACAGTCATCTAAAATATCAAGAAGGTTCGCGTTCAGCTCCTCAATCGTATAAGTGTTGCTCGGATGGAACGGCATTGCAATCATTGGCTTGATTTCACTTAAATCAATCTCAATCATGCCGTCATAATACGTCACCTTCCCCGGCTCTAACTCCTTATACTCCTCTACTCTGCCGTGAATATCATAGAATTCACGAACCTTATCGTCCGTTCTCCAAATCGAGGACAAGCAGGTGGTCTCCGTTGTCATTACGTCCACGCCTATACGGTAATCCACGCTCATATTGGAAACGCCCGGTCCCACAAACTCCATAACCTTATTCTTCACATAACCGTTCGCAAATACCTCGCCGATAATAGCAAGCGCAATATCCTGCGGTCCCACGCCCTTCGCGGGGGTTCCCGTCAGATAAATACCAACGATACCAGGCATATTGATATCATATGTCTGCTCCAAAAGCTGCTTTACAAGCTCCGGTCCGCCCTCTCCCATCGCCATAGTTCCAAGTGCGCCGTAACGCGTATGGGAATCGGAGCCAAGTATCATCTTCCCGCCCCCTGCGAGCATCTCCCTTGCAAACTGATGAATGACTGCCTGATGAGGAGGCACATACATTCCGCCATATTTTTTCGCACAGGAAAGACCAAACATGTGATCATCCTCATTGATCGTTCCGCCCACCGCACAGAGACTGTTATGACAGTTTGTCAAAACATACGGAATCGGGAACTTCTCCAAGCCGGAAGCCCTTGCCGTCTGGATGATACCCACAAATGTAATATCATGGGAAGTCAGCTTATCAAACTTAATCTTCAGCTTCTCCATATTGCCGGATGTATTATGCTCCTGCAAAATATTGTATGCAATCGTATTCTTTGCCGCTTCGTCTTTTGTTACGTTTTCTCCCGTCATGCTCTTTATAACGTCAGCCGCCTCCGGTGTCTCTTCCACCAGCTGACTGCCGTTTACAAGATATGCGCCGCCCTTATACAGTTTCATCTTTGTATCCTCCTGCTTTCTAACGTATAGGCTTTCATTTCCTATGATATAAAAAGCGGCGGTATCTATTTTCCGCCGCCATTGGTTTTCTATTTGTCTATTATATAGATAGTACTGTAAAAAATCAAGGGGAAGCCGAAAGATATTCCTTAAGATTCTTTAAGATATTGCTGTTTTGCCATAGTGGAGACGAACGCCAAAAAAACAGCCAAACATCATTTTATGCAACACGCAAATCCCATAATCGCTTCCGCCGTCTTCTCTATGTCCGCTTCACTGTGCGCAGTCGAAACAAACATCGCCTCGAACTGGGAGGGCGCCGTATAGATTCCATGCTCCAAGAGATAATTGAAGTATCGGGCATATTCGTGCGTGTCGCTGCATACCGCCGTCCCGTAATCCGTCACGGGTTCCTCCGTAAAAAATACACTGAGAAGCGAGCCTGCCTGGTTGACCTGCACCCGCTTCCCAAGCGCCGTCCTTGCAGCGTCCGAAAGCATCCTTCCCTTGCGCTCCAGGTCTTGATATAGTGAAATTCCACCCTCACGCAGCTGTTTGATTGCCGCTATTCCGGCCGCCGTGGCAAGCGGGTTCCCGGAAAGTGTCCCCGCCTGATATACGCTTCCCTTCGGCGCCACCATCTCCATAATCTCTTTTCTTCCGCCGTATGCGCCTACCGGCATTCCGCCGCCGACAATCTTGCCGAGCGTTGTCAAATCGGGCGTAACCTTGTAATACTCCTGCGCTCCTCCAAGGCTCATGCGAAATCCCGTAATCACCTCGTCAAAAATCAGAAGCGAGCCGAATTTCTTTGTAATATCCCGCAAAAATTCCAAAAAACCGCACTCCGGGAGCACAACTCCCATATTCGCCGCCACCGGCTCCACAAGAACCGCCGCAATTTCGCCCTTATTCGCCTCAAACAATCTTTTCACGGAGTCCGCGTCATTGTACTCCGCAACCAATGTATTTCTCGTATAGTCCGCGGGAACGCCGCTGCTGTCCGGCGCCGACTGCGTCAGCGCACCCGAACCCGCTTTTACCAGAAGTCCGTCTGAATGTCCGTGATAACATCCTCTGAATTTTACGATTTTATCCCTGCCGGTATATCCTCTGGCTACACGGACCGCACTCATGACCGCCTCTGTCCCGGAGTTTACAAGCCGGCTCATCTCCATCGACGGAATGCAGTCACGGATTAACGCCGCCAACTCATACTCCGCCTCGGTCGGTGCGCCAAATGTCAGGCCTCTATCACAGGCGGCCTTTACCTCATCCACAATTCTTTCGTTGCAGTGTCCCAGGATACAAGGCCCCCAGGAGCACACATAGTCGATATATTCGTTCCCGTCTACGTCAAAAATCCGCGAACCGTAAGCCTTCTCAATAAAGAGCGGACTCCTTCCCACAGCCTGATAGGCGCGAACCGGACTGTTCACTCCGCCCGGGATACATCTCTTTGATTTTTCAAATAACTGTTTTGATTTTATATCTTTCATATTCCGCGTCCTCACTCCACCGTCTTCTTATCAGCTTCCTCCATCCACGCCGCCGCGTCCAGCGCATGATATGTAATGATTATTTTCGCCCCGGCCCGTTTCATGGCCGTCATATTTTCCATAACAATGCGCTTTTCATCAATCCAGCCCCGCCCGGCGGCCGCCTTCACCATGGCATATTCCCCGCTGACATTATAAACCGCAATCGGGTAATCCGTCCGGTCCGCAGCCTCCCTGACAACATCCAGATATGCAAGCGCCGGCTTAATCATAATAATATCCGCGCCCTCCTCAATGTCTGCCTGCCACTCTCTTATGGCCTCCCGTCTGTTCGCCGGGTCCATCTGATACGTTTTGCGGTCTCCGAACTGCGGCGCGGAATGCGCCGCGTCCCGAAACGGCGAATAATAACCCGACGCAAATTTTGCACTGTACGCCATAATCATCGTACTGCCGTGTCCGGATGCATCAAGCGCCTCCCTGATAAACGCCACCCGTCCGTCCATCATATCGGACGGCGCAATGATATCCGCCCCCGCATCCGCAAGGCTGACCGCCATTTTCGCCAAAAGCGGAAGCGTCTCGTCATTCAAAATTTCCTCCCCGCAGATAAGGCCGCAGTGTCCGTGGGACGTATACTCACAGAGACAGACATCGGCTATCACCAGAAGCTTTGGCGCCCTTTCTTTGATAAAACGCACCGCCCTCTGCGTAATCCCGTCCTTGTCATAAGCACCGGTCGCCATCTCATCCTTGTGCGCCGGAATCCCGAACAATAACACTGCTCCAATACCCGATTCGAGCACACGGTCAATCTCCTCGCCCAGACGATCGATAGAGTACTGATAGATTCCCGGCATAGAATCCACCGGATTCTTAATGTTCTCCCCCTCTATTACAAATATAGGATAGACAAGATCGCTTTTTTGCAGATACGTCTCTCTGACAAGACTTCTCATCTCCTCATTCACGCGCAGCCTTCGCATTCTCTTTATCATAGTTTCCGCTCCTTTTCGTATTCTCTATAATAGCGCTTTATACTCCCGGCAAGTCCTTCCGCGTCATGCACCAACGATACCATATCCGCCGTATAACCGCGCCTGTTCAGGGCCTCCTCTGTCGCCTCCCCAATACAGGCAATCTTCCCGTGAAAATGATAATCCGAAAGACTCTGTTCTATTTCGTCAAAAAACGCATTTACGCCGGAGGCGCTGACAAACACATGACACAAAACCTCATCCAACGCCTCTTTCCCCACTGCTAATTTACCTTTTACATCATAAATCGGAAGCTCCTCGTAATCATATCCCGCCTCGGTCAAAATATCTGTAAGCTCCCTGCTGCCCTGTACGGCACGGGGAATAAAAATTCTGCCGGGATCTTTCACCGCCCTGACGAACTCTACGGCGAATGATTTTGAGGTATATGTCTCAGGCATAAAATCAGCCTCTATGCCGTACTTTCTCAATTCCTCGCGGCTTCCGCTCCCAATCACGGCAATTTTTTTGTCGGACAAGCAACTCCTGTCCTGATCGGCTTCCTCTAACCTCCGAAAAAATATACGGATTGCGTTGGGACTTGTAAACATCAACCAGCGTATGTCTTTCTGCATAAGCCTTTGAAAAATACCCGCCGTCTCCTTAGTCTCTACAATCTGCATATCGCAGGTCTTTACAACCGCAAACCCGATTTCTTCCAACAGCTTGTGAAGCTTTGACGCCATATGAGCCGTAGCGGTAATGCCAATCGTGGGTTTTCCCTCACACAGTGACAATCTGCACACCTCCCCCACAACGATAATCACCGGAGATGTAAGCCCTGCCTTTTGCACCCTTTTCTCTATATTTTCAAGCGTTCCGCGAACCGTCCGCTGCCTGTCTGTCGTCCCGCCAAAAATCACCGCCGCCCTCGTATTCTTATCCATACCGCAGCGTATGAGCTTTGCGGATATCTCCCCCAGATTGGACAGCCCCATCAAAAAAACCAGCGTGCCTCCAAGCTTTGCAAGCTGCTCATAATTTTCTGTCAGTACGCTTTCTCCGACACCCGTATGCCCCGTAATCACATGAAAGCTTTGGCTTACGCCTCTGTGCGTCACCGGAATGCCGGCCGCCTCCGGCACCGCAACTGCCGAGGTAACTCCCGGAACAACCTCATAAGAAATCCCATGCTCCTGCAAAAAGAGCGCCTCCTCCCCGCCTCTCCCAAAGACAAACGGATCGCCGCCCTTTAAGCGGACAATTTTTTCATAGCTTCCGGCTGCCTGCAGTATAATTTCATGAATCTGCCCCTGCGTTTTCGAGTGACGCCCCGCCTCCTTGCCGACATATATTTTCGCACAGCCCTCCCTCGTATATCTTAACAGCTCCGAAGATGCCAGCCTGTCATATATGACCGCGTCACACTCCTCCAAAAGTCTCTTTCCTTTTACGGTAATCAGTTCCGCGTCTCCCGGCCCTGCACCGACCAAATAAACCTTACTCATGTCCTGCCATTTCCTCTATACATTTTTCTGCATCCTGTAACGAGACCAACGCCGTCTCCCGCCTTCCCTTTCCTCGAAACATGAAAATACGCATGGTTTCGGCGGTTAAATCCGCCTCGGTAAAGACGCCCACCGGTTCATGGCAGCCTGCCTCCATCAGCTTTAACGCCCGCCGCTCCAGTTTAAGCTCCAGCCTTGCCTTTTCATCACTGACTGCCGAAAAAACATCCGCAAATTCGCCGTCACATTTTCCCTCTATTGCAATAATCCCCTGTCCGCCCGCCGGTATCATTTCCTCCACCGTAAGCTTATGGTACTGAAATTGCGCTCCTCCAAACAGTCCCAGACGCTTTAAACCCGCTGCCGCCAGAATCACTCCGTCATAAAGCCCCTCTCTTAACTTTTCCAGCCTTGTATTAACATTTCCCCGCAGCATAACACAGCTGCAACCCGGAAATTTCTGTACAATCTGTTCCTGCCGCCTCGGACTTGATGTGCCGATAATGGGATGTGCCTTCCGTAAAAAACCCTTCCAGTCTGTCGTAACCAGCACATCCATCGGATCCTCCCTCTTTAGCACACCGGCGACGCAAAGCCCGCCGGCAAGCTCCATCGGCATATCCTTTGCACTGTGGACAGCCGCATGAATCTCTCCGCACTTTATCATTTCTTCAATTTCCGTTACAAATACGCCCTTACCGCCAAATTCCACAAGCGGCCGGTCCAATATTCGATCCCCCTTCGTAGTTATAACCTTCGTCTCACAGACTATACCGGGAAATTTTTCGGCAATCGCTCCAATCACAAGCTCCGTCTGCGCCAGGGCCAAAGCGCTCCCTCTTGTTCCGAACACTAATTTTCTCATATCATCAACTTCCTCCGGTATTCTCCTCTATCGCGGCGTCCACATCCTCATCGCTAAGCTCTCCGCCGCGCAATATTCCTCTTTCAATCAATTCCTCAAACACTTTTTTTCTCTTTTCCGCTTCCGGTACGCTCTCTAGAACCTTTTTTCTGCTGCTGCCGAGACTTTCGACCAGCTTTCCGTAAAAATCGGGAATCCCCCTCATAAGCTCCGCCTTCAAACGCGCCGCAAACAAAGGGCTGTTTCCTCCCGTGGAAACAGCCACCAGCAAGTCCTGCTTCTTTATAATAGCCGGAAAAATAAAATCACATTCTTCTTCCACATCCACCACGTTAACCGGAATCTTTTTCTGCCTGCACATCCCGGAAACTGCGCTGTTTAATTCCGGAGAATCCGTCGCGGCAATCACATAATCCATTCCCTCCAAATCGGCTTCTGCAAACTCCCGCTCATTCACTGTAACGCTGCCGCCCGATTCCTCCGCCATGCGGCGAATTTTCACGTCAACTGCAGGCGCCGTCACAAAAATCCGCGCGCCATATTCCATAAGCGCCTCCGTCTTTCTTACCGCAACCTTTCCTCCCCCCACAATCCGTATGCTCTTTCCTTCAATATCCACCAAAAACGGAAAATATGCCATCTCACCGCCCTCCCAGCGCTTCCTCAAGCCCATCCACAAGTGACGTAATTTCATCTCCGCTCATTCTGTCACGAAGCTGATAAAACAGATAGGATACGCCTTTTTGAGCCGCCAAAGCCTCCAGCTCTCCCCGTTTTTCTGAAAATCTGTGGTATGCAAGCGACTTTTTAGCCTCCTCCATACCCTCGTCCATATAACGCTGCGCCTTCTCTATCTCCTTTAGCTTGATCTTATTGTTATTTTTTGACAGCTTTTTGAAATCATCAATCACAAGCAGCTCGACGCCGCTTAAACCGCCAATCTTCCCGTCAATATCGCCCGGCACCGCCAAATCAATAAACAGACGGTCCCTCTCGTGTTTTAAATATTTTTCCGCCTCGTTTTTTGTAAACGTATAATGAGGACTTGCGGTGGCACTGATTACAACATCCGCCTCATCCAGGTACTCATACCGCTTATCATACGGTATACATGTCACGTTGGGCCTGCTCCCGAAAAACTCTTCCCTTTGACGATGAATCCTGCTGGTTGCCAGCAGACGGATATTCTCTCTCTCCAAAATATTTCGTCCGGCCGCCGCTCCGATTTTTCCGAACGCCCCTACCAGAAGAACATTTCCCGTATTCCTCCCTTCCAGAAATTCAAATACTCTGTGCGCGGTCAGCGTCGCAATGGAAATCGGCGTCTTTGAAAGCCTCGTATCCGTTTTCACCGCCTTTGCCACATGGAATGCCTCCTGAAAAAATATATTGCATTCATGATCGCAGTGATTCTCCTTCAGCGCGGACTGATAAGCCTCTTTCACCTGACGCAGGATCTCATCCTCCCCCAGCACCATGGAATCCATGCCGCATACTACCTTAAACAAATGATACAGCGCCATGTCCCCGCTGTAAACACCTATAATTTTTTTGAAAAGCTCCTCGTCGGCCTCTTTTTCCTGCATGAAAAGTGTCTGCATCCTTTCGATGACATTCGCTTCCCCTGTAAAATAGACCTCCGTCCTGTTGCAGGTAGAAACAACAACGCAGCTTTTTGCCCCGGCAACGATTGCCCGCTCCTCAAATACATCCTTTTCCTCCTTGGAAAAAGCAAAAACTTCTCTGATCCGCAGCGGTGTATTCTTATAACTGATACTGATACAATTCATCCTTCCTATCCTCCGAACGTTAAACACAAGGATATCCGGATTTCATTACCGGTTCCTTTTACTCAGATTCTTTCACCAGCGGAAACGTAAACGCCGCTGTAAACACATCCCCGTCAAGCT
Source organism: uncultured Roseburia sp. (assembly GCA_947564465.1). GTDB lineage: Bacteria > Bacillota > Clostridia > Lachnospirales > Lachnospiraceae > Roseburia_C. The sequence continues at coordinate 28,075 of CANOCV010000036.1, forward strand.
GAATATCAAACTGCCCTCCCATCAGCATGGTAAGATTTTGCGCTATGGAAAGCCCCAGCCCGCTGCCCTCTGTCGAGCGCGCCTCCTCTCCCCGGATAAAACGCTCTGTCAATTCCGAGGAATCCACCGAAATCAACTGCTCCGAGATATTCTTTATCGAAAATCTTACCTCCTCATCACCTTTCTCCATCGTCACATAAACACGCGTATGCGCCATCGCATACTTCGCAACATTGTTGTAGAGATTCTCCACCACACGCCAAATCCGTCTTCCGTCCGCCATAATATACGCGGCATCCTTTGGTAGCTTCGTAATCGTTGTCAAATCCTTTGCCTCAAACTTCTCGTTAAATTCCCCGCCGGTCTGATAAATCAACTCCACCAGATTAATCTTTGTCATCTGAAGGGTAATGTTGCCGGAGCTGATGCGTGACGCCTCCACAAGATCCTCGGTCAATTGTTTTAACCTTTGTGACTTTTCATCCAATATATGAATATACTCTTTTGTCCGCTCATTTTCAATCGGCTCCATTTTCAAAAGATTGACATAATTAATAATGGATGTCAGCGGCGTTTTTATGTCATGGGATACATTCGTAATCAGATCCGCCTTCATACGCTCATTCTTGGTGCTCTCATTTACCGCATGGCGCAGTCCGTCTCCGATACTGTTGACCGCCTGTGCCAGCTCTCTGTTATCGCTGTGCAGATTATCTAAGGGAAGCTTATACGAAAGATCCCCGTCTGTGATTTTCTCTATTCCCTTCATGATTTCCTGCTGCCCTACTACATCTCTAAGGTAAATAATCCCCTCCCCGCAGACAAGCAGCAGCAATCCGGCAATCGCCAACACGCTGTTCATTGCAAAGCTGCCGTATGCAAGCAGCAGAAACAACAGCATACTCAGACCGTATAACACAAGGATCCGCACAGAGCTCTTCCACGTAGACATTACGCGGCTCATCCCCTTCACAAGCCAAAGGAGCAGACTGTATTCCCACAAAACCCCTGCTTTGATGCGTCTCACCATGCTCAGGTAAAACAGCAGAAATACGCCGTCATAGATAAACGCTCCCACTCCCGCCATAACAAGCATTCCCGGAATTCCCCAGCTGCTTTCGGACACCGAAAGAGTCATACCAATCAAAAGCACTGTCATCACCACAAAAGCGGCAAAAAATATTTCTGTCTTAATCCTGTCAAATACATTCAGATAAGTCTTCTCGTCCTCCTCCCTGCGCCCCGCCGCAGTCGTCAGATACACCAAAGAAAGAATCCATCCAAACAGGCTCACAACAAGCGCCACAATACTGATAATCACCCACGGATGCAGCGTGGCATACTCCGCCTTCGTTTCGGAAAATTCATCGGCATACGGAAAATCAGTATTGACCGCCACCATAAACTCGGCCTGCGATCCAAGACTGGCAAGTGCGCCGTCCAGCGTACGATAAAAATACTCCTCCATCTCCTCAATGTTCGTCCGAAATTTTAGGTTTACACCGTCGTAGTACAGATAACTTCCCTGGGATCTCGCATATCCCAGATAATCCTCCGCCTGCCCCATATTAGAATAAAGCTGCCTGCCGCCTTCTCCATAACTGTACGTCAAATTCGTTTCTTCAACCTGAAATTCATTCAGGCCTCTTTTATAGGCGCTTCCCTCCTGTCCGATTGTAGAAAGCGTCGTCTCCAACGCACTGTACAAATTATCGGCCTGTACGCGCGTGATAAGCCCTGCTTCCAACGAATCCGCAATACTCTCGCCCGTAATGGAATAATACTCTTCGTCCAACTTTCCGTTGGTCTTTGTATAGCCATGTTTTGACCAGCTAATTAAGTCTGCCATTGTATAGTTCGAGAGCCGTACCTGCGCTTGCTCCTGCGCATTCTCGCTCTCTTCCGCAAACAAATCTCCTGTATATCTCTCGCTGTATTCGTAATTGCCTTCCGCATCCTGCGACACGATAAATACATGGCTGTTTCCCGTATCCTCCAGTATCGTCCCGTCTTTGGCATAGCGCAGCGTATTGACAATCTTCTTCGGGTCATACTCTCCGTTCGTCTCGAATTTGCTCCGCAGCTTTAAAAAGTTAATCAGCTCATCCGTCTTTCTCCGGAACAGATCCGAATAACATCCTGAATCCACAAAATTTGTATTGCTTACATCGCTGCTGTCCAACACATTTTTATTAATCAGCGCGCTAAGCAGAAATACGGACACGACAAATATCACCGTCAATACCATCTGCACCGCAATTCCAATATTTTTCCACAATGGGGCATACTGCCTTTTTTTCATAGAGAACCGCCTTTCCCTCTGTTATCCGTGTTTCTCAATCTTGTATCCAACGCCCCACACTACCTTCAGATATCTCGGCTCCTTTGGATTAATCTCAATCTTTTCACGGATATGGCGTATGTGAACCGCCACAGTGTTGTCCGCTCCTATCGCATCCTCATTCCAGATATTCTCATAAATCTGATCTATCGAAAATACCTTCCCCTGGTTCTTCACCAGAAGAAGCAAAATATTATACTCAATCGGCGTCAGCTTCACTACCTCACCGTCCACGCTGACTTCCTTTAAATCATCGTTGATCATAAGTCCGCCCACCGTGTAGACTGCCTGTGAATTTTCCGCCGCATTGCCCAGCTTTGTATAGCGGCGAAGCTGGGATTTCACGCGTGCGACAAGCTCCAGCGGATTAAACGGCTTCGTGATATAATCGTCTGCACCGATGTTAAGCCCTAAAATCTTGTCTGAATCCTCTGACTTCGCCGATAAAATAATAATCGGTATACTGCTCTCCTCGCGTATTTTAAGCGTTGCACGAATCCCGTCCAGCTTAGGCATCATAACATCTATAATCAGCAGATGCACTTCGTTCTCCTTCAGCATGGCAAGCGCCTGCTCGCCGTCATATGCCTTTAAAATACTGTATCCCTCCTGCTGCAAATATATCTCGATCGCTTCAACAATTTCCTTATCGTCATCACATACCAGTATGTTCATGATACTCTCCTCTTTTCTGAATATTATAAGATCTATACCTTAGACTACCCGGATACAGCTTCGACTGTCTCACAATGTCCAAATTTGAAATAGTATAACAGGCGAATTTTAACTTGATGAGTTCTGTTTCTTAAATTTTCTTTAATTATAACACTTCACCCTTTTACATACCATAATAAACAGTTTAGTTGACATTATTCCCATCTGCCCATACAATACTATATAGGAAAGGATGGTTTATTGATATATGAAAAAGCATTACGCCTTTATTCCACTACAAGATAAAGATCTCTCCTACTTCCGGAAGTCGCTTATCACAAGTTTGTCCTTCCGGCCGGTTTTTGCAGTCCTCATGCTCTGTACCCTTGGACTGATCGGATATATGAACCAGAATCTTTTAACTACAATCGGAACTCCCCTTTTCATTTTTTCACTGGCCGCGGCTGCGATTTTCTACCTGCTGTTTTTGGAAATGCAAAAAATCTTTGCCGTAGGACGAATCCATAAATCCAGCCTTTTGCCGTTTATCCGTGTAAGAGGCTCAGATGCTTCTTACTATATAGAAGAAATCGAAAATGGTTTCATCGTTCAGGTCGAGCCTGTGAATCTTATGGATATTTCCACATCCCGCGACACGCTTTCTGATATTGTAAAAAAATTCACCGAAAGCTCCAGGCTTGCGGCTTACCTGCATTCCTGCATGGACAGCAAGGACGACCACCTTGTCAACAAAGCCGTAATCTATGTGGAGATTATCCGCGACCAATTAGAAAAAGGTAACAAGGACATCCTTGCTACCTATGATAAACTGAAAAATTTTAAAGAAGAACTGTATTAAATCAACCCTGCTTTTTCCGCATGCCGCGTTTCCATTTAAAATATTCAGAATCCAGGTCCACGGTAATCTGTGGACCCGTTTCTTTTTTCTCTTTGGATTTTTTCTCTTCCTTTTCCGGCAGCTCCTCTAACACCTGTCCCGTCCGCTCAAAATATTCCGGGTTGATTTTTATTTCTGTCATACGATCCTCATAACGCGATTTCTCACGCCGTTTTTCCTCGGTGCGCGCATCAATCCCGGCTTCTTTTTCCCGCTTTTCTTTCTCCAGTTCCTTATTCCTGTCATCTATGATTTTCAAATATTTCTCTGTATCTACCATATCCTGAAGCTGGCTTTTTAGCTCGGATTGATTTTCTCGCAGAACCTCCCTGCGCTGCTTTAAGTCTTCTCCCGTCTTGTCAAGCAGCTCTTTCACAGAATCCTCTGCCGCTTTCATAATACTCTGAGCCCGAGCTAACGCCTCGTCCGTGTATAGTACAGCCGCCGCATACACATCCTCCGCATTCCGGCTTGCATTCCAAAGAATCTTATCCCCGCGTTTTTTGGCCTCGCGCTCCGCCTTATCCCTGCTCTGTTTTGTTACCTCATACTCCTCCATCATCTCGTAAATACATGTGTTCAGGCGGTTAAGATGTTCAAACATCAGCTTCTTTTCTACGACAATCCGATCCCCGGTCTTATCATACAGCTCGCTTCTGGATATCATGACATGGATATCCCGCAATACTCTTTCCAGTTTGTCCTGCGTACTCATGACACATGCTCCTTTTCTCTCTTCAATGCATCTCATGCCCTGCTTCTTATTTCATGTCTATACCAGATATCAGCTTTTTATGTAACGTATCGTATAAGAATCACGCTCAATCAGTCCCAACGGCT
>CANOCV010000037.1 GCA_947564465.1 uncultured Roseburia sp.
TCCTCTCCGCCGCATGGCGATCCTGCCCGGAGGGCTTTTTCTATCATAGGAAAGTAGTAGGTTTTAATGCTTCACAGCAACAAGGTCTTTCCTATGATATAAAAAAGAACTGCCGATTTGCGACAGTTCTTTTTAAACTAAGCTCTCTCTACTTTTCCGGATCTCAAACAGGAAGTACATACGTACATTTTCTTCGGAGTTCCGTTTACTTTGCATTTTACTGATTTGATGTTGGATTTCCACATTCTGTTGGATCTTCTATGAGAATGGCTCACGTTGTTACCGAAATGAGCGCCTTTTCCACAAACTGCACATTTTGCCATGATAGCACCTCCTTAAGTTTACTAAACCTGATACATACAGGCTCAAACAATAGTATCTTAACAGAAATAGACAGGAAATGCAAGGAAAAAATTGATTTTTTCCAAAATAGTGAAAATAAGGTTTCATTTTTTGGAAAAAGCGGTTATAATATAGCTTATCACTTGTTATGCAGGAAAGAATATATGCTTGGAGGTATAGAATGAAGGGACGAGTAGATACCGCATTTGGTCATGTGGTTATTGATAACGAGGTAATTGCTACTTACGCGGGCTCCGTAGCGGTAGAATGCTTCGGTATTGTAGGTATGGCAGCCGTTAACATGAAGGACGGACTTGTAAGGCTTTTAAAAAGAGATTACCTGACGCATGGAATAAATGTTGCCGTAGATGACAAAAATAAAATCATCATTGATTTTCATGTGATCGTATCATATGGTGTAAGTATAGGAACAGTTTCGGATAACCTGATTGACACGGTAAAGTATAAAGTGGAAGAGTTTACCGGGCTGGAAATCGAAAAAATCAATATTTTTGTTGAAGGTGTCAGAGTCATTGATTAAGGAGGACGGACAAAGTGGAAATTAATACAATAGACGCTGCGGTATTTGCGAAAATGTTTCTTGCCGGGGCGAAGAATCTGGAGGCAAAAAAGGAGTGGATCAATGAGCTGAATGTTTTTCCGGTGCCGGACGGCGACACGGGAACCAATATGTCCATGACAATAATGTCTGCTGCAAAAGAGGTCAGCGCTCTAAAGGACCCGACAATGACAGAGCTGGCAAAAGCGATTTCATCCGGTTCTCTCCGGGGTGCAAGAGGAAACTCAGGTGTGATCTTATCCCAGTTGTTCCGTGGATTTACCAAGGTGATTGCAGAGTATGATACGCTCGACGTGGTTGTCCTATGTGATGCAATGCAGCGTGCGGTAGAGACGGCCTATAAGGCGGTTATGAAGCCAAAGGAGGGGACGATTCTTACCGTTGCCAAGGGAGCCGCAAACAAGGCAGCAAAAATATGTGATGAGACAGACGATATTGTATTTTTCATGGAGGAAGTCATTCGCGAGGCAGAGCGTGTGCTTAGCAGAACCCCTGACATGCTCCCGGTGCTTAAGCAGGCAGGGGTGGTGGATTCCGGCGGACAGGGACTTGTTCAGGTGCTAAAAGGCGCTTTTGATGCCCTGATTGGTAAGGAAATTGACTATACGATTGAGGATGCAGGTACCGGTTCGGGTGTTGTAAAGATATCTGCGCAGACAGAAGAAGAGATCAAGTTTGGTTACTGTACGGAGTTTATTATTGTTCTTAACCAACCGCTGACAGAAAAACAGGAGAAGGAGTACAAGGCGTATTTAGAGTCTATCGGTGATTCTATCGTAGTCGTTGCCGATGAGGAGATCGTAAAGACCCATGTACATACGAACGATCCGGGCTTAGCAATCCAGACGGCGTTAAAACATGGTTCTTTGAGTAAGATTAAAATTGACAATATGCGCGAGGAGCATCAGGAAAAACTGATTAAGGATGCGGCGAAGCTCGCCGAGCAGCAGAAGAATGAGGAGACGCCGGCCGGTCCCGCTAAGGAGATGGGATTCATTTCCGTTTCCATCGGGGAAGGAATCAATGAAATTTTCAAAGGACTTGGTGTTGACTATATTATAGAAGGCGGACAGACGATGAATCCAAGCACCGAGGATATGCTCAATGCCATTGGCAAGGTCAACGCAAAGACTATTTTTATTCTTCCAAACAACAAGAATATCGTGCTCGCAGCCAATCAGGCGGCGGAGCTTGTCGAGGATAAGGAGATTCTTGTCATCCCGACAAAGACAATTCCGCAGGGAATTACGGCGCTAATCAATTTCGTGCCGGAATTGCCGGCGTCGGATAATAAAGACCGTATGACAGAAGAGCTTGCAAATGTCAAAACCGGTCAGGTAACGTATGCCGTGCGCGATACCAAGATTGATGATAAGGAGATTAAGCAGGGCGATTATATGGGAATCGGCGACAAATCCATACTTTCTGTCGGCAGAGATATGGTTGAGACAACGCGTGACATGGTATCGAAAATGATTGATAAGGATTCCTCTATCATCAGCGTCTACTACGGTGAGGAAGTGGAAGAGGATGATGCACACATACTTGGCGCTGAGATCGAGGAGGAGTATCCTGACGTGGAAGTAGAGATACACTATGGCGGTCAACCGATATATTACTATGTCATTTCCGTAGAATAGACAAAATGACTGAAAACTTGCATTTTGTTCGTGAAATGCAAAAAAACTTGCGCGGAGGCGAAACATGGATATCAATTCTTCGATCGGTGAGTTAAAGGGAATTGGTGCAAAGACACAGAGTCTTTTTGAAAAGCTGGGAGTATATACCGTAGGGGATATGCTTCTGGCTTTTCCGCGTGATTACAGACAGTTTCCCAATCCGGCAAAAATAGCAGAGCTTGTTCCAGACCGGGAATGCGCCGTTTTTGCAAAGATTGCCGCCCCTCCTGCGGTAACGGGCGCTCGAAGTTTATCTGCGACAATTGCAAAAATTTCCGATGACACGGGAGTTATGGAAGCTGTCTGGTATCATATGCCATATTTAAAAAATACTTTGAAAATGGGTTCTTCTCATATGTTTTTTGGTAAAGTCAGTTGGAAATCACATCGTTTTGTAATGGAGCAGCCGGCAATTTACGTTCCGGAGCAATACATAGAGTTCGCCCAAACATACCAGCCCGTTTATCGGCTGATCAAGGGCATATCCAATAACTTGTATAAAAAAGCGATGAAACAGGCGTGCAGTGTATTGACAAGCGACATTGAATTTCTGCCGCAGGAGATGCTGACAAGACTGGAGCTTTTGCCTTATCATCAAGCCGTTTTTCAAATGCATTTTCCGGAGAATTTAGACAAGCTTCAGGCAGCGCATGACAGGCTCGCATTCAATGAATTTTTACTTTTTCTTTTGAGTATGCAAAGCCTTAAGGAGAACAGGGAACGAAAAAAAAATCAATGTCTGATCCGTGATATCACAGTGGCGGAAGCAATCGTAAAAAAGCTTCCTTATGCGCTTACCGGCGTTCAAAAAAAATCCCTGGAAGAGATACTGGCCGATCTGCGGGGAGAGTACTGTATGCAGCGCCTTTTGCAGGGAGACGTCGGTTCCGGAAAGACGATTATTGCGTTTCTTGCAATGGCGGTGGCAGCGGCCAACGGATATCAGGCCGCAATTATGGCGCCGACGGAGGTGCTCGCCAGACAGCATTATGAAACATTCTGCAAATGGTGTGAAGAATTTAGCCTGAATTTTCCGGTAATGTTACTGACAGGTTCTTCTACCGCAAAAGAAAAAAAAGAATTGTATGAGAGAATAAAAAGTGAAGATTCGGCGCTGATTATCGGGACGCACGCTCTGATTCAGGAGAAAGTGAATTACAGGCGTTTGGGCCTTGTAATTACCGATGAACAGCATCGATTTGGAGTCAGACAGAGAGAATGTTTTTCAGAAAAAGGAATCACGCCTCATATTCTGGTGATGAGCGCGACGCCGATTCCGAGAACACTCGCGATTATCTTGTATGGGAATTTTGATATTTCCGTTATGGATGAGCTGCCGGCCAAGCGTCTTCCAATCAAAAATTGTGTGGTAGACGAGTCCTTTCGCAAAAAAGCATATAGCTTTATTGAAAAAGAGGTGAGTGCCGGTCATCAGGCATATATTATCTGCCCGCTGGTGGAAGAGAGCGAAAACATGGAGGCGGAAAATGTGACTGACTATGCAAGACGCTTACGGCAGGAGCTTCGGACAGATATTTCGGTCGCCTGTCTGCACGGAAAAATGAAACCGAAAGAGAAAAACGAAATTATGGAGGCGTTTCTTCGCAGAGAAATTCAGGTGCTTGTGTCCACTACGGTTATAGAGGTAGGGATTAATGTTCCAAATGCCACAGTCATGATGATTGAGAATGCGGAGCGTTTCGGACTTGCGCAGCTGCATCAGCTGCGGGGACGCGTCGGCAGGGGCGATGCCCAGTCCTACTGTATTTTGATGAATTTATCCAATTCCAAGCAGGCAAAGCAGCGATTGGAAATTATGAACAACTCCAACGACGGCTTTAAAATTGCCGAAGAGGATCTGAAGCTGCGGGGACCGGGCGACTTTTTTGGGATTCGCCAGAGCGGCATGATGGAATTTTCCGTGGGAGATGTGTTTAATGACGCGAAAATCCTTTCTCTGGCATCAAAGGAGTGTAAACGAATCTGTGCCAATGAAGATTTGCTGCGGTCGGATGATTACCACAAGCTTCAGGTGGTTTTGGCAGACTATCAGAAAAGCCAGAGCGGAAACATCAATATTTAAAAAGAGACAGCGGTTGGCAATTGCCATCCACTGTCTCTTTTTCTTTTTACGTGTAAGATACCTGTATCTGTTCACGTAAATTTTTCTTTTGTATACTCACAAAAGAGCCGCCTTATTTACCGGCCATCTGTCTCTCCTGCGCTTCGATCATTTTCTTTACCATATAACCACCAACGGAACCATTCTGACGGGAAGTTAAATCTCCGTTATAGCCATCAGAAAGCGGAACGCCAAGTTCGTTTGCCACCTCAAATTTAAAACGGTTTAATGCACTTTTTGCCTCAGGTATTACTGCCTTATTAGAACGATTTGTCATGATTATTTCCTCCTTAGTTGATAAATCTGTAACATATTGTTACAAGGATAGTATCTTCTAAAACAGGAGAAATAATCTGGAAAAATCATCAAGAAACCGAAAAAAATGGATGAAAAATTTATTGCTCTTCCAGAAGGCAAATATCGTTTATGTCAGGATGGACTGTCATCGAATAATTGGTGTAATAAATCACATATCCGGGAACGGCGCCGTTGGGCTTTTTGACATTTTTGCGCTCAAGGTAATCAATTTCAATTTTTTCGTTTTCGCGTCCTTTCGAGTAGAAGCCCGCAAGCCTTGCCGCCTCCTCAAAAGTAGAGTCAGGCAGTTCCTTTCCGTTTGTTTTAACAATCACATGGGAGCCGGGCATTCCCTTTGCATGAAACCACCAGTCTCCGCCGTTTGCAAGCTTAAATGTAAGCTCGTCATTCTGGTAATTGTTTTTTCCGACGTACATATCAAAGCCGTCGGAGGAAAGATAATGAAACGGTTTGCTTTTTACTTTTTTGCGCTTTTCGCCGCTTTTCTTGCGGATATAGCCGTAAGAGATAAGTTCTTCTTTAATCTGTGTCAAATCCTCCTCAGACTCGGCGATATTCAGTGCCGTCACAATGGAATCCAGATGCTCTGTTTCCTGCTTGGTTTCGGTTAACAGTGTTTCCAGCGCTTCGTATGTGCGCTTTAATTTATTATACTTTGCGAAATATTTTTTTGCATTTTCGGAAGCGGAGAGCGTAGCGTCCAAAGGAACGGTGATTTCCTCGTTCGTATAGTAATTGAGCGCCTGAAAGCTTTTGGCGCCCTCCGGCACATGATAACCGTAGGTGTTGATCAGCTCCCCGTATATCCGGTACTTATCCCGCTTTTCGGTATCTTTGAGCTGTTTTTTCTGCAAATCATACTTTTTGCGGCTCCGATCTAAAGCAGTCCCCGCAATTTTACGCAGATCGGCGGATTTTTGGCGGATTCGTGTATAAATGTTTCTCCTTGCATAAAACTGCTCTAAGATATAAGAGACAGATTCATGATATTCTTTTTGGAAATCCCGGTATTGTGATAATTCAATCGATGCGAAATCCACAGGGCGGCCATCCTGCAATATCATATGCGGTTTGTAGCTTTCGTTTTTCACATCCTCCATCATCCACATAAAATTGTGAAAAAGGTGAAGTTGTTCCTCCTCGGATAAAGATGCAGCGGGAGCGTCTCCGTCAACGGACGCTCTATAACAGATTTCATTTGCAAGCAGCGGACTGATTCCGGTATATGCCTGATAAATTCCTTTGGCGCAGGAAACAGGCTTTGTTAGCGCCTGGTTTTGAAATTCCTCCCAGGCAGTGTTTAGCGGATCATATTTCTCCTGCGTCTGCGGAATAAAATATGCGCGACCCGGCAGAACCTCTCTGACAGAACTCATCTGAGCGGAGACATGCTTGATGCTGTCAATAATTTTGAGATCTTCCGTGGTGAAAATAATATTGCTGTGCTTACCCATAAGCTCCACAATTAAAAGCTTTTTACAAAGGTCTCCGAGCTCGTCTAAATGTTCGATTTCAAAACGGATAATTCGCTCCAGCCCCGGCTGGCTAATCCGAACAATTCTGCCGTTTGCAATATGTTTTCGCAAAAGCATGCAAAAATTCGGCGCCGTCATGGGGCTTGGTTTGTTTGTCTGTGTCAGGTAGACGAAAGGTAGCGAGGCGCTCGCAGAAAGCGCAAGACGGTAAGCCTTATCCCCTTTTAAGGTCAGTAAAAGCTCATCCGGCTCCGGCTGCGCAATTTTGCTGATACGTGCGTTTAAAATTGTATGATTTAATTCCGTCACAAGGTTTGCAACGGTGATTCCGTCTAAGGCCATAATATCCTCCTGAAAAATATTGATTCTGCGCTTTTACTGCGCAGTTCTTTTAAATTCTTCATATAGTATAAAAAAAATTTAATAAAAATACAAGAAAATATGGACGATTTTAATTTGACTATTAGAGGCATTTCAACTATAATAAATTCATCTATGCACACGGGAGGCCCTTATGATAAAAAGTATGACCGGATTTGGACGGTGTGAAATAGCAGAAGAAAATCGAAAAATCACGATAGAGATAAAAACGGTAAACCACAGATATTTGGATATCAATCTGAAAATACCGAAAAAATTTGGCGTATTCGAGACCAATATACGCAATCTTTTGAAGGAGTATATCCAGAGAGGGAAGGTAGATTTATTTATCGCCTATGAAAATTACGGCGAAGAGAATATTTCCTTAAAGTACAATGAAAACCTTGCAAAAGAGTATCTTAAATATTTCGGACAGATGGCAGAAAGCTTTCAGCTTGAAAATGATGTGACAATCGGCATGCTATCACGTTATCCCGAGGTGCTTACGATGGAGCATCAGGACGACGATGAAGAAGAAATCTGGTGTTTGATAGAGAAGGCGCTTCGCTGCGCCGGTGAACAGCTTGCTATGGCCAGAGAGAAGGAAGGCACAAATCTTTTGCGCGATTTGCTTGATAAGCTGGAGAAGATCACTACATATGTAGATTTTATCGAAGAGCGTTCCCCGGAGATTGTACAAGAACACCGTGAAAAGCTGCAGGCAAAGGTTCTTGAGCTTTTGGGCGATAAACAGATTGATGAAGGGCGGATTGCCACTGAAGTGACAGTTTTTGCGGATAAGGTCTGCGTGGATGAGGAGATTGTTCGTTTAAAAAGCCACGTCCAATCTATGAAGGAGACCTTGCTTACAGGCGGCAGTATCGGCAGGAAGCTGGATTTCATTACACAGGAGATGAACAGAGAAGCAAATACCATTTTGTCAAAGGCAAACGATCTTAAAATTTCCGATACCGGAATCAACCTGAAAACGGATATTGAAAAGGTACGGGAACAGATTCAGAATATTGAATAGCAAAATATCAGAAAAGCGCATGGAGGATGTGTCAGATGGCGGGATTTACAAACATCGGGTTCGGCAATCTTGTCCATACGGATAAGATTGTGGCAGTCATCGCACCGGATTCCGCTCCGGCAAAGCGAATAGTACAAAAGGCCAAGGAAGATGAGCGTATTATTGACGCAACGCAGGGACGGCGTACCAGGTCTGTTTTGATTATGGAAGGGAACCAGATTGTATTATCGTCATTGCAGACGGATACGCTTTTGGGAAGATTTGAAGAATAGATGATACAGAGGTTAAATCATGAAAAAAAAAGGTATACTGATGGTTGTATCCGGATTTTCGGGTGCGGGAAAAGGAACGGTGATGAAAGAGCTTTTGAAACGGTATCCCGACTCTTATGCGCTTTCCGTTTCCGCTACGACAAGAAGTCCCCGCACGGGAGAAACGGACGGGGTGGAATACTTCTTTGTGACGACAGAAGAATTTGAACAGATGATCGCAAAAGACAGGCTTGTGGAATACGCAAAATATGTGGATAACTATTACGGAACGCCGCGGACATATGTAGAAGAGCAGCTTGAGGCGGGGAAAGATGTGATATTAGAGATTGAGATCCAGGGAGCCCTAAAAATCAAAGAGAAGTTTCCCGAAGCCCTTCTGTTGTTCATTTCTCCGCCGTCGGCGGAAGAATTGAGGAAACGTCTTGTGAATCGCGGAACAGAGACTTTGGATGTTATTGAGGCGAGGCTTAAAAGAGCGCGTGAGGAATCTTTCGGCATCGAAAATTACGATTATTTTGTAGTGAATGATAAGCTTTCCGACTGCGTGGAGGAGGTTCATGCAATCGTTAGCTGTGAGCACAGACGTGTATCACGAAATATATATTTGGTCAATAATATCAGGGAAGAACTGTCAGGTTTTTCGAAAGGAGAATAAACATGATACATCCATCTTATGTAGAACTTATGAAAGTAGTAAATAATAATGTCGAGATCGGCGAAGAGCCGGTTGTCAACAGCCGTTACTCCATCGTAATTGCGGCCTCGAAGCGCGCGCGGCAGATTATCGGTGGAGACGAACCGCTGATTTCAAATTCCAAAGGAAGAAAGCCGCTGTCCGTCGCCGTAGAGGAATTATATACCGGTAATGTGAAGATTGTCGGGGAAGACGAACAGGTGGAAGAAGAGTAAAATACAGGATTGTTGAGAGGGTGGCAGCGGGCTGTACACCCTTTTTGCACATACATGGAGGTACAATGAATTTATTATTCGTATCACTGGGCTGCGATAAGAATCTTGTGGATTCCGAATATATGATAGGAATGTTGAATCATGCGGGATATAGAATGACAAATGAGGAAGATGAGGCCGACATTGCAGTTATCAATACCTGCTGTTTTATCAACGATGCCAAGGAGGAGAGTATCAATACAATCCTTGAGATGGCAGAGCTGAAAAAAACAGCGTGTCTTAAGGTATTGCTTGTAACCGGCTGTCTCGCCCAGCGTTATAAGGAAGAAATCATAACGGAAATACCGGAAGTAGATGCAATTCTTGGAACGAATTCTTATGAGGATATCGTTCATGCGGTGGAGGAGGCATTAGCGGGAAGGTCCTATCGGAATTTGGGAACGCTCAACGGACTGCCAAAGCTCACCGTTAAGCGCAGCCTTACTACCGGCGGTCATTTTGCATATTTAAAAATAGCAGAGGGGTGCGATAAACACTGTACCTACTGTGTCATCCCGTCAATCCGCGGCCACTATCGCAGCGTACCGATGGAGGAGCTGCTTGAAACGGCAAGGGAGCTTGTTTCGGGCGGGGTAAAGGAGCTGATACTGGTTGCACAGGAGACGACGCTCTACGGCGTTGATTTATACGGAGAAAAATCTCTGCACAGACTGCTTGACGCATTAAATGAGATTCCCGGACTTTACTGGGTTCGTATTATGTATTGTTATCCGGAAGAGATTTATGATGAGCTGATTGCGTCCATAAAGCGAAATAAAAAGGTATGTCATTACCTGGATCTTCCGATTCAACATGCCAATTCCGAGATTTTAAGGCGGATGGGGCGGCGCACAAGCAAAGAGGACTTGATAAAAATTATTACAAAGCTTCGCAGTGAAATAAAGGATATTGCGCTGCGGACGACATTGATTTGCGGTTTTCCGGGGGAGACGGATGAGCAGCACGAGGAATTGATGCAGTTTGTCAATGATATGGAGTTTGATCGTCTGGGGGCATTTATTTACTCCCAGGAGGAGGGGACACCTGCCAGTGAAATGGCAGATCAGATTCCGGAAGAGATAAAGCTTGACCGCCAGGCCGCCGTTATGGAGCTGGAGCAGGAAGTTATTTTCGATAAAAATGAAGAGATGAAGGGGCAGACGCTGTATGCGTTTATTGAAGGAAAAATTGCCGATGAAAATGCATATGTGGGAAGGACTTATAAAGATGCGCCGGATGTCGACGGATATATTTTTATCAACACATCAAAAGAGCTGTCGACAGGTGATTTTGTCAAAGTAAAAGTAACCGGCGCCTATGAATACGATTTGATAGGAGAGATTGTATGAACTTACCAAACAAATTAACGATTATGCGCATAATCTTAATTCCCTTTTTTGTATTCTTTTTACTGACACCTTATTTTGAGGGATATGGGAATTACATTGCGGCAGCAATCTTTATTATTGCAAGTCTTACGGATCTTTTGGACGGAAAAATTGCAAGAAAGTACGATCTAGTGACAAATTTTGGCAAATTTATGGACCCGTTAGCAGATAAACTTCTGGTGTGCGCCGCTATGATCTGTCTGATTGAAAGCGGACAGCTTTCGGCATGGATTGTGATTATTATTATCAGCCGGGAGTTTATTATCAGCGGTTTCCGCCTTGTCGCATCGGATAATGGCGTTGTTATTGCAGCGAGTTATTGGGGAAAATTTAAGACTACGTTTCAGATGCTAATGATTATTGTATTGATTTTGGATATCCAGATGAAATTTTTTCAAATGCTGGGGCTCCTTTTGACCTATACAGCCTTGGCGTTAACCGTAATTTCGCTGATTGATTATATTGTTAAGAACAAAGAGGTACTAAAAGAGCAGAAATAAGGAGCAGTGATGGCAGATATTTCAGGAAAAACGCTTACTTTGGAGGAAAAAGCCGTAAAGCTGCTGATACATAACGGGCTTACGGTCACAACCGCGGAGTCCTGTACCGGAGGGCTGTTGTCGGGAAGGCTTGTCAATGTTTCCGGTGTGTCGGAGTGTTTAAAGCGCGCCTATGTGACATATTGCGACGAGGCGAAACGAGATCTTCTTGGAGTCCGTGAAGAGACATTGAAATTGTATACGGCAGTCAGTGAGCAGACGGCGGCAGAGATGGCGAGCGGCGGCGCAAAGGCCGCGGGAGCGGATATCTGCCTGTCAGTGACCGGTGTGGCAGGGCCTCTTGACGAGGGCGAAGGGTTTCCGGCAGGACTTGTCTATATCGGTTGCTTTTATAAGGGTAAGGTAGAGGTACGGCGCTATCATTTTTCGGGCGGTCGCATGGAAGTGCGGGAACGGTCCGTATCGGCGGCGTTAAAGCTGCTTCTATCCGTTTTAGAGAATACGACAATTGATAAAGAGGACAATGTATGAGAATTATTGCAGGAACAGCGCGGAGCCTTCCGCTGAAAACGCCCGAGGGCATGGATACAAGACCCACAACGGACCGCATTAAGGAAACGCTTTTTAATATGATTCAACAGGATATGCCGGGGGCGTATTTTCTTGATTTATTTGCGGGAAGCGGACAGATTGGTTTGGAGGCGGTAAGCCGCGGCGCAAAATACGCGGTATTTGTGGAAAACAACAAAAAGGCGGCTGCCTGTATTGGGGAGAATATCCGTTTTACAAAATTTCAGGACAGAAGCCGTCTGCTTGTCATGGACGTGATGCCGGCGCTGCGCTCCATGGAAGGAAAATACCGGTTTGACTATGTTTTTATGGACCCGCCATATCAGGAGGCTCTGGAAAGAGATGTACTTCTTAAGCTTTCTCCTCTGCTGAAAGAGGATTCGGTTATTATTATAGAGGCGTCGCTTGGGACAGACTTCTCTTATCTTGGGGAACTGGACTATGAGATCAAAAAAGAAAAAATATACAAAACGAACAGGCACTTATTTTTGGAGAAAATCCATTAAACGGGAGATGATACAATGAAAAAGGCAATTTATCCGGGAAGCTTTGATCCTGTCACGAATGGACATATGGATATGATTTACCGCGCATCAAAAATTGTGGACGAGCTGGTTGTCGGGGTGCTCAATAACAGCGCAAAAAATTCGTTGTTTTCTGTTGAGGAACGTGTTAGTATGTTAAAGGAGATGACATGTGAGCTTGAAAATGTGACGGTTTCTTCTTTCGATGGATTGATGGTAGATTATATGGATGAAATCGGCGCGACGATTGTGGTAAGAGGGCTTCGCGCCGTCACAGACTTTGAATATGAGCTTCAGATTGCTCAGACGAATCACAAGGTGAATCCCAGGATTGATACCATATTTTTGACGACAAGTCTTGAATATTCCTATCTGAGTTCCACAATTGTAAAAGAATTTGCTTCTTATGGAGGAGATATTTCCAATTTTGTGCCGGAAAGATTTATTCATGACATTTATGCGAAATATAACATTAACAAATAAGGAGTGTGACTTTAAATGAGCAGCAGAATGGAACAGATAATCGAAGAAATCGAAGAATACATAGAAGGCTGCAAATACCAGCCGCTGTCGAGCACAAAAATTGTTGTAAATAAAGATGAGCTGGAGGAGCTCTTGACAGAGCTTCGCATGAAGACACCCGAGGAAATCAAAAGATACCAGAAAATTATCAGCAATAAGGAGGCTATTCTGGCAGATGCCCAGGCAAAGGCGGATGCGATTATCGCGCAGGCGCAGGTGCAGACCAGTGAGCTTGTCAGCGAGCATCAGATTATGCAGCAGGCATATGCCCAGGCAAATGAGGTTGTAATGATTGCAACAAAGCAGGCACAGGAGATTTTAGACAATGCCACAACCGATGCCAATAATATCCGCACCGGAGCAATTCAGTATACAGATGATATATTAAAAAATTTAGAAGACGTAATTTCGCACTCTATAGATACCACAAAGGCCCGTTATGACAATCTTGTACACACGCTGACAGGTTTTTTGGATATTGTGACGGCCAACCGTGCCGAGCTTAGTCCTCCCGAAGAAATATCTGATTCTGCAAATACGCAGACGCCGGAAATACAGAACCCTGCTGCAGAGAACGGAGGGGGAAAGCAGTAGTCAGGCAAACAGCGGGTATAAAAGAGCGGCGCTGCCTGTACTGACTGCGCATAGAAGCACTTTTATGCAAACATATTGTTTCATTGACAATTTGCTGCCGGAAATCATGGAGGAGGTTTGAGCCAGGCCGGAGAGTCCTCCGAAGGCAGTAAATAAAATGCAAAGTAGATATTTGTGTTTTAGGCCGAGTGCGGTTTCGGAAGTGTATGCAATCCCGTTTGTAACTTCAATCAGACCGACGGCGACTGCCTTTATGGCAGGATTTTGAATCGGAAGATGATGGATCATTGCGGCAATCATTGAAAAAAGCATGATGTAGCCGCCAAGCTTCGTTAAGGTCTCAAATCCGTTCATAATTGCGGCATCCATGATTTTGAAGTTGAGAAAAAATCCTGGAGCCGTATTTTTATGTTGTTTTTTTTCCTTCCTCCGACGGGCAAGAAGAACTCTTCCAACCAAAACGGCAGGCGCATACAGGGCGAGAAACGACGGAAGGATGAGGTTAGGCGCCTTTAAGGAATGATGGAGAATATAGCTGCTTATAAATACCGGGCTCATATTATTTGCGACGGCAAAGATTACGGAGGCCTCATCATAACATAACTTATTTTCCGAGAGCATAACGGCGCAAATGCGGCTTCCCATCGGAAATCCAAACAGGAAACCGGCAAAGACCGGAAAGGTTCCCTCACGACTGACCGGCAGTAAAAGGCGGATGATCGGGTGCAAAATATCGGACAAAAAATAAAACATATTACCGGAAATAAAAATATTCGATAAAATGGCAAACGGAAGCAGCGTCGGCAGGATTGTCTGATACCAGAGAATTAACCCTCTTCCGGCAGCGTCTACGGCATCCGAAGGAAAAAACAGCAAATAAAAAATCAACAAAAAAATAATTACAACAGAAATAGTTTTTTTCATACTTTAATATATTGAACAGATAGAAAAATATGCGGGTGCGGAGTATGAAAGAAAAAAAATTACTGTACATTCTATTGTTTTTTGTGTCGGTTATTTTGGATATTATTTTGATATCCTATATCCGCAGGGAATCGGAGACCATGGTCCGCCTGGATGCGGCGGCCGTCATGCAGACGCTTCGGAACCAGCAGATTCCGGAAGGCTTTTATGAACAATGCATAGCTTATGAGGAGGACGGCGGGGATTATGACAGATATGCGTATCTTTTCGGTTATCTATATTCCTCTCTGACCGACGAAAAGGAGCTGTCACAGATACTTTCACGCTTAAAAGACCGTTACCCTTCGGAATATGAAAGATTTACCGGATATGAGAGGGCGGTGTGGTCACAGCTTGCGTTGTTTCCGGTTGCAGAATCTGTAAATAACGATTCAAATACGGTAGTCTTCGAGGATTCCTGGATGCAGAGCCGAACGTTTGGCGGTGAAAGAGGGCATGAGGGCTGTGACATTATGGCGTCTTTAAATGTCAGAGGGCATTATCCGATTGTCAGCGTCAGCGACGGCGTAGTGGAAAAAATCGGCTGGCTTACCCAGGGAGGATACCGTATCGGCGTGAGAAGCAGTAACGGCGCATACTACTATTATGCCCATCTTTATGATTATGCAAAGGATTTTACGCCGGGAGATCAGGTGCGCGCCGGAGAATTGCTGGGGTTTATGGGTGACAGCGGGTACAGTGAGGTTGAGGGTACAGTCGGAAACTTCGATGTGCATCTTCATTTCGGAATTTATCTGAATGATGAAAACGGAACGGAATTTTCCGTAAATTCATACTCGATATTAAAATATTTAGAGGATAAGAGAGTTCGCTGTGTCTATTGAAAGGAATTTACTAATGGGAAACATCCGACTTGATAAATATCTCGCCGATATGGGAATCGGTTCGAGAAGTGAAGTGAAAAACTTTATTCGAAAGGGAACGGTAACGGTAAACGGCAAAATCGAAAAATCGCCGGAGTGCAAAATTTCGCCTACGGCGGATGAGGTGTGCTATAATAAGGAAAAGATTTCTTATCTGGAATATGAATATTACATGTTTCACAAGCCGTCCGGCTGTGTCTCTGCCACAGAAGATAAGATACACAGAACGGTTCTTGATTATATTGACACAAAGAGAAAGGATCTCTTTCCGGTCGGAAGGCTTGACCGCGACACGGAGGGGCTGCTTTTTATTACAAACGACGGAAATCTTGCGCACGCCCTGTTATCACCGAAACGCCATGTGGAAAAAACGTATTATGCCAGAATCAGAGGACGGGTAACGGCTTCCCATCAGGAAGCTTTTAGGCAGGGACTTGATATCGGAGACGAGAAAAAAACATTGCCCGCAGAGCTTAACATCTTATCATCCGATGATATTTCAGTGATTACCGTGAGTATTACTGAGGGCAGGTATCATCAGGTGAAACGAATGTTTGAAGCGGTCGGCAAAGAAGTTATCTATCTCAAACGTCTTTCCATGGGAGGAATTTGTCTCGACAAAACGCTTCTCCCCGGAGCATACCGCAGGCTAACCGAAGAAGAGCTGGCGAAATTAAAGAAACAGGAGTAGACAATGGCAGGTTTTTTACCAATTTCAAAACAGGATATGGATGCAGCCGGAATTTCACAGCTTGATTTTGTGTACGTCATCGGCGATGCATATGTGGATCATCCCTCGTTCGGACATGCTATTATCAGCCGAATCCTTGTGCAAAACGGCTACACCGTAGGGATCATCTCACAGCCGGATTATACCGACAGGGACAGCGTGACAATTCTCGGACAGCCGCGGCTTGGTTTCTTAGTGTCCGCCGGAAACATGGATTCCATGGTAAACCACTACACCGTATCGAAAAAACGCCGCAGCCATGACGCTTATACACCGGGAGGCATTATGGGAAAACGTCCGGATTATGCCACTGTGGTCTACTGTAATCTGATCCGTCAAACCTATAAAAAAATTCCGCTGATTATCGGAGGAATAGAAGCAAGCCTGCGCAGAATGGGGCATTATGATTACTGGTCAAATAAAGTAAAGCGTTCCGTTTTGCTGGATTCCGGCGCAGATTTGATTTCTTACGGGATGGGGGAGCGCAGTATTGTAGAAATTGCGGACGCGCTAAACAGTGGAATCGCGGTTTCCGATATTACCTTTATTGACGGTACGGTATATAAGACGAGAAAAGAAGAGGATATATATGATGCCATACGCCTGCCGGATTTTGAGGAAATCAAGTCGGATAAGAGAGCATATGCGAAAAGCTTTTTTATTCAATATCAGAATACCGATCCGTTTGCGGCAAAACGTCTCTATGAGACTTATGATAAGAAGATGTTTATTGTGCAGAACCCTCCGGCTAAGCCGTTAAGCCGGCAGGAAATGGATGATGTTTATGACCTTCCTTATATGCGGACTTACCATCCCTCCTACCAAAAAGCAGGCGGCGTACCTGCCATTGAGGAAGTAAAATATTCCTTAGTCAGCAACAGGGGGTGTTTTGGCGGCTGTAATTTTTGTGCATTGACGTTTCATCAGGGCCGAATTATTCAGACGAGAAGCCATGAGTCTATTTTAAAAGAGGCCAAACGCATGACGGAGGAGGAAACGTTTAAGGGATATATTCATGACGTCGGCGGGCCGACCGCCAATTTTCGAAGTCCTGCCTGCGAAAAGCAGCTGACAAAGGGCGCCTGCGTCAACCGGCAGTGTCTGTTTCCGACGCCCTGCAAAAACTTAAAGGCAGACCACAGTGATTATATTTCGCTGCTTCGTAAGCTTCGTAAGCTTGCGGGCGTAAAAAAGGTCTTTATCCGTTCCGGTATCCGTTTTGATTATCTGCTCTGCGACAGGGACCGCACATTCTTAAAAGAACTCTGCGAGTATCATGTCAGCGGGCAGTTAAAGGTAGCGCCGGAGCATATTTCGGATTCCGTGCTGGAAATGCTTGGGAAACCTCCCGTAAAGGTTTACCGGGAATTTGTAAAAGAATATAATCAAATGAATAAGCGGCTTAAGAAAAAGCAGTACCTCGTTCCCTACCTTATGTCCTCACATCCCGGTTCTACGCTAAAGGAGGCGGTAGAGCTTGCGGAATATATCAGGGATCTCGGTTACATGCCGCAGCAGGTGCAGGATTTTTATCCGACGCCGTCTACGATTTCTACCTGTATGTACTATACCGGGCTTGACCCAAGAACGATGAAGCCCGTCTACGTGGCGACGAACCCTCACGAAAAGGCAATGCAGAGGGCATTGATCCAATACCGCGATCCGGCGAATTATCACTTAGTGCGCGAAGCGCTGACAAAAGCGGGGCGGGAAGACTTAATCGGGTTCGGCGAGCATTGCCTGATACCGCCAAGACCGATCAAAAGCGCAGCGCCCGCAGGAAAGAAAAAGAAATCTACTACTAAGATACCAAAACGGAAGGGAAGGACATGAGACAGTTTACGATTGGAGAAAATGAAGCCGGACAGCGTCTGGATAAATATTTAAAGAAACTTTTGCCGGATGCGTCAGGCAGTTTTCTCTACAAAATGCTTCGGAAAAAGAATATCATATGGAACGGAAAGCGCGCAGAGGGCTCTGAAAAGTTAAAGGTCGGCGATACGGTAAATATATATTTTTCAGACGAGACATTTGATAAATTCTCACGGTCAAAGAAAAATATAATAAGGCTGCCAAAGCCGGAACTTTTTCTTGATATTATCTATGAAGATGCAGATATTATTTTATTTAATAAGCCTGCGGGAATGCTTTCACAGAAAGCAAAGCCGCACGACGTTTCCGCGAATGAATATCTTATCTCTTATCTTCTCTGGAAAGGAGAAATTACGGAATCCTCACTTGCAACCTTTCGACCGTCCGTCTGCAACCGCTTAGACCGAAACACCTCCGGCATTTTGACGGCGGGAAAATCCTTAAAAGGCTTGCAGGAGCTATCCCAAATGCTAAGGGCGCGCACCGTCAAAAAATTTTACCGCTGCATTGTGGCGGGAATTGTTTCGGAAAGCTCTCATATCAGAGGATTTCTCTCAAAAGATGAGAGGACAAACCGTGTATTTATCCATGACACGGAGTGTAAAGACGCGAAGTATATTGAAACCTCTTATACGCCGATTTGCGCAGACGGGGAAAACACGCTTTTAGAGGTGCGTCTGATTACGGGCAGAAGCCATCAGATCCGGGCTCATTTAGCCTCTGTGGGGCATCCCATAATCGGAGATATAAAATACGGAAAGCCGAAAATCAATGAAAAATGGAGAAAACAGTGCGGTATTAAAAACCAGCTTCTCCATGCATACCGTATGGAATTTCCGGACGGACGCACATTCCTTGCGCCGCTGCCAAAGGAATTTGGGCGCGTTATGCCAGACATGGACATTAAGGCGCGCAATTGACTCTCGCCCAATGAAAATCCTAAGAAGAAAGAGGAGACGACACTGTAATGGCTACCTGGAATTCAAGAGGACTTAGGGGATCAACCTTAGAGGAATTTATCAACCGCACAAATGAGAGATACAGGGAAAATGAGCTGGCGCTCATACAGAAGGTTCCGACACCGATCACACCGATTCAGATTGACAAAGAGACAAGGCATATCACACTGGCATACTTTGACCAAAAGAGCACCGTGGACTATATCGGAGCCGTACAGGGAATCCCTGTCTGTTTTGATGCCAAGGAATGCGCCACGGACACCTTTCCGCTCGCCAATATCCATGAGCACCAGGTGACGTTTATGAGAGACTTTGAAAAGCAGGGCGGCATTGCCTTTTTTCTGATATTTTTTTCGCATCGCGATGAATTTTATTATCTGACCTATGCAAGCTTCCTTGTCTTTTGGCAGCGCGCCAAAGACGGAGGCAGAAAAAGCTTCCGCTATGAGGAGCTTTCGCCGCAATTTTTTTTACGGCAAAGGAGCGGGCTGCTTGTTCCGTACCTCGACGGAATTCAAAAAGATTTATCGGAGAGGGATTGACATTTTTTTATATCTTTCATATAATAAGCAAAAGATTTTATTGTAGTAGCATGGTAGCACGCTAAAGTGCATCCGAAGAATGAAGGGAAAACGGAGATTTTTTATGAAGAACAAATTATTACATACACCGGAAGGCGTTCGCGATATTTATAATGAGGAATGTGAGAAGAAGCTTGTATTACAGGATAAAATAAATGACACTTTAAAGAATTTCGGATATCACAGTATCCAGACCCCGACCTTTGAGTTTTTTGATATTTTCGGAAAGGAAATCGGAACCACGCCGTCGAAGGAATTATACAAATTTTTTGACAGGCAGGGCAATACGCTGGTTTTGCGGCCGGATATCACGCCGTCTATCGCACGCTTTGCCGCGAAGTATTTCGACGGGGAGGATATGCCGATCCGTTTAAGCTATATGGGCAATACATTTATCAACAACCACAGCTATCAGGGGCGTTTAAAAGAATGTACACAGATTGGAGCGGAGCTGATAGGAGACGGGAGTGTAGACGCGGATGCGGAAATTCTCGCTATGGCGGTCCACTCATTGAAAGCAAGCGGATTAAGGGAATTTCAAATCAGTGTCGGTCACGTCGGCATTTTAGGCGGAATGATGGATGCGGCCGGTCTGGATGAGGAACAGGAGGAGCACATCAGAGAGCTTATCGCAAACAAAAATTTCTTCGGAGTGGCAGAGGAGGTAGAGGACGCGGTCATTGACTGTCATCTGAAGGAGCTGTTTTCCATGATCGGAAATATTTACAACAGCGCGGAGGAATTCGCTGCGGCAAAGGAGCTCTCCCGCAGTTATCCGCAGATTTCGGAGGCATTAAACCGCTTAGAGGAGTTAGACCGTGTCTTAAAAATTTACGGCGTAGACAAGTATATCAGCTACGAGCTGGGAATGCTTGGCAATTATTCTTACTATACGGGAATCATTTTTGCAGGCTACACATTCGGCAGCGGTGAGAGAATTGTAAAGGGCGGACGTTACGATAAGCTATTGCCTTACTTTGGGAAGGAAGCCGCATCCATCGGTTTTGCGTTTACCGTCGATCAGCTGATGATGGCGCTGTCGAGACAGGGAATTGCGATTGAGCTTGAGCATAATACACAGCTGATTGTGTACTGCTGGGAAAGCCGGCAGGCCGCTATTGAGACGGCGATGGAGCTTAGAAAAAATAATTGTCATGTAGAGCTGATGCGGATGGATGAGACGAAGACAAGGGCGGATTACGAAGCGTATCAGGAACGAAATCAAATTGCAAAACTCACGTTTATGGAAGGAACAAAAAGCTGATGGATGAAAAGAGATATTTAACGTTTGCACTTGGGAAGGGCAGACTTGCAAAAAAGACGCTGGAAACGTTTGAAAAAATCGGCGTTACCTGCGAGGAAATGAAGGATAAGGACACAAGAAAGCTGATTTTTGTAAATGAAGAGCAGAGACTTAAGTTCTTTTTGGCAAAAGGTCCCGACGTGCCGACTTATGTAGAATACGGCGCGGCAGATATCGGAATCGTGGGAAAGGACACTATTTTGGAGGAAGCGAGAAATATCTATGAGGTATTGGATCTCGGCTTCGGAAAATGCAGGATGTGCATCTGCGGCCCCGCAAAGGCGAAGGACTTGCTTTTGCACCATGAATTAATCCGCGTGGCAACAAAGTATCCAAGAATTGCAAAGGATTACTTTTACAACAAGAAATATCAGACCGTAGAGATTATCAAGCTAAACGGATCGATTGAGCTTGCGCCGATTGTAGGACTCTCCGAGGTAATCTGCGATATTGTGGAGACAGGCTCTACTTTGCGTGAGAATGGACTTGAGGTGTTGGAGGAGGTATGTCCGCTCTCCGCAAGGATGGTCGTCAATCAGGTCAGCATGAAAATGGAAAATGAACGCATTACGAAGCTGATTACCGATTTAAAACAGGTATTGGCAGCACAGAAATAGAAAGCGAGGGAAAGCATGAAGATTCTGAATCTGGATTCGGAAACGAAAAATAATATATTGGAGAATCTGTTAAAGAGGAGTCCAAACAATTATGGAGAATTTGAGGGACGTGTCAATGAGATTATTGAGAATATCCGGGCAAACGGGGATCAGGCTTTATTTGAATATACGAAAAAATTTGACGGTGTAAATATTGACGCGGACACGATACTTGTGACAGACGAGGAGATCTCACAGGCATACGCGCAGGTTGACGCCAATCTGCTTGACGTTATCCGCAAGTCACTTGTCAATATCAGAGAATATCATGAGAAGCAGAAGCAGTACAGTTGGTTTGACTCAAAGGACAACGGAATTATTTTAGGTCAGAAGGTAACGCCGCTTCAGAGGGTCGGCGTCTATGTTCCTGGCGGAAAGGCTGTCTATCCGTCTTCCGTACTGATGAATGTGCTTCCGGCGAAGGTGGCCGGAGTAGACGAAATCATTATGGTGACGCCTCCGGGGAAGGATGGCAGTGTCTGTCCTTCAACACTGGTGGCTGCAAAAGAAGCCGGTGTAGACAGGATTTACAAGGCCGGAGGAGCGCAGGCGGTCGCAGCGCTTGCCTTTGGAACAAGGAGCATTCCGAAAGTGGACAAAATTGTCGGACCGGGAAATATTTATGTTGCTTTGGCAAAAAAAGCGGTGTTTGGCCATGTCAGCATCGACTCCATTGCCGGGCCGAGCGAAATTCTTGTTTTGGCGGACGAGAGCGCCAATCCAAGGTTTGTTGCCGCTGACCTTTTATCCCAGGCAGAACATGACGAGATGGCGTCCGCTATCCTGATTACGACAAGTGAAACGCTTGCAACGCAGGTATCTGCCGAGGTGGATAAATTTACGGAGAAATTGTCAAGACAGCGGATTATCAGAACATCCTTAGAAAATTACGGCTATATTCTTGTCGCGGCTACCATGGATGAGGCAATTGAGACTGTCAATGAGATCGCGTCAGAGCATCTTGAGCTTGTGACAAAGAATCCGTTTGAAATTATGACAAAGATCCGCAACGCAGGAGCGATCTTTATCGGCGAATACAGCAGCGAGCCTCTGGGCGATTATTTTGCCGGACCAAACCATGTGCTTCCGACAAACGGAACGGCAAAGTTCTTTTCTGCCCTAAGCGTTGACGATTTTATCAAGAAATCCAGTATTATTTCGTATTCTAAGGAAGCGCTTGAAGAAGTCTATAAAGATATTGTACAGTTTGCGGAATGTGAAGGGCTGACGGCACACGCCAACTCTATCCGCGTAAGATTCGAGGATTAGGATGGCAAAAAAGAAGAGCCGTGCAAAAAGGACGGCAGAGAAAAGAAATGAAAATGTTACCGAAAATAGAGAGGAAACGACAATGGAGATGAAAAGGGCTGCGGAGTTCACGAGAAAAACAAAAGAAACGGATATTTGGCTTTCCCTGCATTTAGACGGAAGCGGAAACGCCGAGGTCGATACGGGAATCGGTTTCTTTGATCATATGCTGTACGGTTTTGCCAGACATGGGCTCTTTGATCTGAAAGCAAAGGTAACGGGCGATTTGATTGTTGACTGCCATCACACGATAGAGGATACCGGAATCGTTTTGGGAACCGCCATAAAAATGGCGGTGGCCGACAAAACAGGAATGAAACGTTTCGGAAGCTGTATTCTTCCGATGGACGAAACGCTTGTGCTTTGTGCCATAGATTTATCCGGCAGGCCATATCTCTCCTTTGACGCCGATTTTACGACAGACCGTGTCGGTTATATGGATACGGAAACGGTCAAAGAATTTTTCTATGCAGTTTCCTATGCCGCAGGTATGAATCTTCATATAAAGGTCTTGACCCCGGGCAATAATCATCATATGATAGAAGCGATGTTTAAATCCTTTGCAAAGGCTTTGGATGAGGCGACGCAGCTCGATGCGCGCATTGACAGCATATTATCAACGAAAGGCAGTTTATAGGTAAACGATATGGATCACAAGAATATAGTTGCAACAATATACTTAAAGGATGGAAAACCCGTAAAAGGCAGAAATAATCCGGAATCTGCCGGGGATTTGACGATTCTTGCCAATTTATATAACGACAGCGGAATTGACAAGATTTTGATTATTGATCTTTCTACCGATGACGAGGAACATGAAAAAAATATACATACGATTCGGGAAATCAATCGTTTGGTTGAGATTCCGATCTGCGGCGGCGGCAACATTAACCGACTTGAGGATATTAAGAAATTACTTTATGCAGGCTGCAAGCAGGTAATGTTAAATGGTTCAAAACCAGTGAGCTATTCTCTTGCGCAGGAGGGAAGCGCGCGGTTTGGCAAGGATCATATCAACGTTTCTATTCAGAACGTAGACTTCGTATTTAAACACCGTGAAAATATGCAGACGTATTTTCATGAGATGCTTTTGATGAATCCCGAAATGGTAGAGGCGGTTGAGAATATTACGGATCTGCCGTTTGTGGTGCAGTATGACAAATATGAACACGCAAAGATCAGCGCTATCTTAAAGCAGGATTGTGTTCGCGGCGTCGCAGGCGCGTTCATCAATGATCCACAGGCGGATATTATGAAAATTAAGACCGCCTTTGCCAAAGACGGTCTTCGCATGGACCACTTTGAACCTGCGGTAAAATGGGACATGCTCAAGAAAAACAGTGACGGAATGGTACCTGTCATCGTGCAGGATTATCGCACCGACGAGGTGTTGATGCTTGCCTATATGACAAAAGAAGCATACGACGCTACGATTAACAGCGGTAAAATGACTTATTATAGCAGAAGCCGGAAGGCACTCTGGGTAAAAGGCGAGACATCCGGACATATTCAGTACGTGAAGTCCCTGACGGCAGACTGTGATTTTGATACGATTCTTGCAAAGGTATCTCAGG
The DNA here is from genome assembly GCA_947564465.1 of uncultured Roseburia sp. Taxonomy (GTDB): domain Bacteria; phylum Bacillota; class Clostridia; order Lachnospirales; family Lachnospiraceae; genus Roseburia_C. The sequence continues at coordinate 24,058 of CANOCV010000037.1, forward strand.
TCGGTGTGGCCTGCCATACCGGAAAACCGTCCTGTTTCTTCAATGAAATCGTTAAAAAGGATTATGTGGAAAAGAACCCCCTGAAAGTATTTGAGGAGGTTTACGGTATTATAGCAGACCGAAAGGAGCATCCGAAGGAAGGTTCCTACACCAACTATCTGTTTGAAAAGGGAATTGATAAAATCTTAAAAAAGGTGGGCGAGGAGGCGACGGAGATTGTAATTGCCGCCAAGAATCCGGACCCTGAAGAGATTAAATACGAAATTTCGGATTTTCTGTATCATGCCATGGTACTGATGGTAGAAAAGGGCGTGACCTGGGAAGACATTACACAGGAGCTGGCTCAGCGGTAAGAATTAATAAAATGAAGCTGTCGCTTTACGAATGAAAATTCGCAAAGTGGCAGCTTCCTGTCTGTATTTTAGAAATATGAAATGAGTTCGGGTTACATAACAACCTTCACCGTAAACCATCCGTTTTCCGCATGAAAAGAATAAAAAACATCATACTTTTTACAGAAAGCGGCTATGGAGCGGCTTCCGATCCCGTGCCCGTTTTTGCCGGATACCGGTAATTGATCTTCCGAAAAAAGTACCGTTCCGGCATAGGTATTGGCGATTTCCAGCATAAAAGACGGTTTTTGGATGCACTTAATGACAATCTTTCGCTCCGCTTCCGGAAGCCCGCGGCAGGCTGTGATGGCGTTTTCTAACGCGTTGGCAACTACGGTAGAGAACTCCATCATATCCACCGGAAAGCTCTCAGGGATGGAGAGGCTGGTTTCAAGGCGGATGTGCTCTTTCTTTGCCTGCCCAAAGTAGGCGGAGAGGACGGCGTTCAGGACAGGGTTAGTGCAATAACGCATCTGGTCAGATTCGTGTACCTGCGCCAGAATCGTGTGTATGTATTCCAGGGCGGCATGTGTATCGCCGTTTTCCATAAGGGAGGCTGTTACCTGAAAGTGATGGCGGGTATCGTGGCGCTCAATGCGTGAGGTCTCGGCGGCCGTTTCGTTCTCTGAAAGTTTTTCTGTTAAGTTGTTCACCTGTAATTCCAAAAGTTCCATATTGTGCTTTGACAACTGAAGATGATACTGGATGGACAGGTATCGGAAAATCGTAAAATAAATAGTGATGATGACCACCGCAAGTAGGTAAAATATCATAACAGCGGATGGATTTTTCAGAATATGAACCGGATAAAACGCAATCGCGGCGGTGAGGAGCAGCAGGGAGCAGGGGATCAGGGAGAGGATTCCCCATCCGTGTTCCACTATGGCGGAAAGGCGCAAAAAACGGCGGCGCAGGAACCGGTACTCAAACAGAATAACCAGAGGATAGGTGACTGCCAGAAGGATCAGGTCAATCGTGATACGATTCCACAGGTATGCGTTTACAAGTCCAACCGTTAAAACCACATAGAAGGAAAAGAGAAGCTGCGTTGTGTAATGGAATACAGCTTTTGCGGGCGAATTTGTGTCAAGCCAGTAGATCAGCAGGCTGCCGGGAACAGAGATGACAAGCAGGGCTATCCGCAGAAAGCCCAGGTATCCAAAGAAATAAACCAGGACACCGGTCATGAGCAGCGTGTAGAGGAGAAAGAGGATGAGCATACATGCAACTTTTTTCGTTTTGTATTTGAATTCTGAGACAGAACACATCATACCCAGACTAGCCAGTGTAAGTATCACAACTCGAAGTGTAAAGTAAAAGTCGCTATTTTCAAGAAACATAATGCCCTCCGTTATTCAGCCAGTAATCAGACCATTCTGTTTTGTATGTTTCGTATTTTCCACGGGGAATTGAAATTTCACATGTTCCGCCGATGATCAGGTAACGTTTTGTGATTTCCGTGACATGGCGCAGGTTCACGACAAAAGAAGAACCTACCAGAAGAAATTCCCTGTGTTCCAATAAAGGGGTCACGGCATTTTGAAAGGTGCCGTTAAACGTGGCGCTGTCTATGACAGAGCCGTCGTAAATATGATAACTGACCAGCCTGCGGACGCGCTCCGCATATAAGATGTCCAAGACCGGAATCATGCGGACGGAACGGGATGTCTTGATGGTGACCGTGTTCTTTTTTAGCCGCGTAAAATGTTCGGCTGCCCTGTCAAGACAGGAAAAAAACGGGACGGCGCCGATTGGTTTTAACAGATAGTGAAAAGCCTCAATGTTGTAAGAGTCCACGGCAAAATCAGGGGAGGTGGTCAGATAGACGATCATCCCGTTGTCGCCGCGTTCCCGCAGGGCGGAGCCTAATTGTATGCCGTTCATCTCTGGCATGATAATATCCAGGATATATAAATCAAATCTGCCGTAGTCATCAATAAAGTTCAAAAGCTCATCCGCGCAGGAAAAGGCGGACGGAGTAAAGGCTAAGTCCTGCCTTGTCCGGTTATAGTTTCGGAGCAGTTCCAAAATTTTTTCGAGCTCCGGCTTTTCATCATCGCATACCGCAATCCGCATCGGTCCGTTTTCCTCCTGATTATATTTTGTTATCTTTGTAAATTTTACATAAAATCTGCAAAATTTACAATTTGAATCAAAAAACACATATGTGGTAGTTTAGCAGAAAACAGGAAAAGAGTCAAATCCAGAAAAGTAATTGTACTTGCTATAATGTAAGATCGTTACTATGGGCGGCTTCCAGAGCCGTGAATAGTAACGTAAAATTCTCTGCCGTCTGAGCAAATTTTACAATAAAACCGACAAAATTTACAATTTGAACCCAAAAGCGCGTCACCTATGATATGATGTTGGGGTCAAAAGGGTGCTTTGCACCAACCGGACACAATATGTGGTATTGCAAGCGCGTTTGCAAACACACATATTTATGCCGGTTTTGCACCGAAGGGGCTTTTGACCCCGACATCATGATTAAAAAATAACAGACAAAAAAGAAGGAGGGAACGATTTTGAAAGAAAAAATCTTCAAAAAAACGGGCGGAGCGGGAAGAAGAATATGCAGTATGCTGTTAGCTGCTGTATTCGTATTCACAAGTATCGACCTGCCGCTGACTGCCAGGGCGGCGGAGCCGGAACAGGCAGAGGGCGGAGGAACGCCGGGAACAGCGTTTGATATAAAGAACGATCACGGGGTAAGTTTAATTAAGGAGGGTCAGTTATATTATCAATTGTCTGAGGATGGGACAGAGCTGACAATCACCGGAGAGGCGACGGTCGGACCGCCACAGACGCCAACGGTAGAAACAGAATATGATATTACAAATGAATTTGATGAGTATCTTAAGGGTCTGCCGTGGGTAACGGTAAGTAGTTATGATTATACAATCCATTGCAAGGTAAAAACTGCGAAGATCGACGCAAAGATAACAGGAGAATTTCCGGCATATTTCTTTTATGAATATCCGGAGCTGGAGAAGATCGAGATAACAGGTGACGCGTCAGGGATTACTTCAATCGGCAGGTTCGCTTTTTGTGGCACGAAGATCACAAGCGTAAGCTGGCTGGAGAACTTGACAAATCTGAAAGAAATAAAACCGTGTGCATTCGAGGACTGCACGGGATTGACGGAGGTGACAATTCCTAAGAGTGTGACGTCTTGCAACAGAGCGTTCGAGGACTGCACGGGATTAACGAAGGTGACAATTCCCGAGGGTGTGACGTCTATCGGCTATGCATTTCATAGCTGCACGGGATTAACGGAGGTGACAATTCCTAAGAGTGTGACGTCTTGCAACGGTGCATTCTCTGGCTGCACGGGATTAACAGAGGTGACAATTCCTGAGGGCGTGGCGTCTATCGGCAACTATGCATTCTCTGGTTGCACGGGATTAACGGAGGTGACAATTCCTGACAGCGTGACGTCTATCGGCGACGGTGCATTCTGTAACTGTACGGGATTAACGGAGGTGACAGTTCCTGACAGCGTGACGTCTATTGGCGAGCCCGCGGGTAGCACGGGTGCATTCCAGGGCTGCACGGGATTAACCAGCATAAAGATGCCTGAGAATACTAATTTCAAATATATAAATCCCAGGACATTTTACGGCTGCACGGGATTAACGGAGGTGACAATTCCTGCCAGTGTGACGGCTATCAGCGACTCCGCATTCCAGGGCTGTACGTCATTGGAGACGGTGACAATTCCCGACAGTGTGTATCGTATCGGCCACTACACATTCCAAAACTGTACGTCATTAGAGACGGTGACAATTCCTGCCAAGGTGAGCGAGATCGGAAGAAATGCGTTTGGCGGCTGTACGTCATTAAAGAGCGTGGTTATGGAACATGTAGTTGTCCTGGGTGAATCCCCCCGGCCGGAACTTTGGAATGATGTTTTTGAGAACTGTGCATTTATGACGGAAGGAACAAAAGGCATCATAGTTCCAAAGGGAAACTTGTACGAATGGACTTACGATAGAAAACTCAAAGATGAAGCAGAATATTCATATAAGCAATGGCAGACAATGTTTCCGAATATGAAAGAAGCAATGGAACCTTTAGGGAACGGGCACTCCCATATTGCGGATAAAGAAGATTTGGAAAAACTGCGTGAACTTGTAAGTTCCGGAGTGGATATGAAAGACTTTGGGTTTGAAGTGCAGGGAGATATAGACTTAAAAGGAAGCGCAGAGAATCCATGGACGCCGATTGGAACAAAAGAGCATCCGTTTACCGGAACAATTAGGGGAGGCGGACATACCATCAGCGGCCTGTACATCAATGACGAAAATGCAGACAACCAGGGACTCTTCGGATTTAACGCCGGAACCATTCAAAACCTCACCGTAGAGGGAGAAGTTACCGGACGGGATAACGTTGGAGGCTTTGCGGGAACCAATACCGGAAGTGTCGAGTGTGATGTAAATGTGACCGTCACGGGACGTAACAGTGTCGGAGGAATTGCGGGAAACAACGGTGGATTGATCTATATTGATACAAACAAAGGGAGCGTTAGCGGCGAGAGCAGTGTCGGAGGAATTGCGGGGAACAACAGCGGCACTGTGAGTGCTGCTAAAAACCAGGGGAACGTTAGCGGCACGGACAATGTCGGAGGAATTGTGGGAACCAACAGCGCAGCGCTGGATGGGTTTAATAACAACGAAGGGAGCGTTAGCGGCGAGAACAACGTCGGAGGAATTGTGGGAACCAACGAAGCATCAGGAGTGGTTAAGGGCAGCTTTCATAAGGGAACCGTAACGGGAAGCGAAGGAACGACCGGGACAATTATCGGTACGAACAGGAATCAAACCCAGAAGGATATCGAGGACGAGCAGGTGAACAGCGTCGAGACGCAGACAGAGCTTCCGAAAATCGGCAATCAGGAGAATCTTCCGGAACCGTCTTTCGAGGGAGGCGGGACAGAGAATGACCCGTACAAAATCAAAACAGAAGAAGATTTGATAAAATTGGCGGAACTGGTAAACAGTGGCGAAGACCAGAGCGGAGCCTGCTATCGGATCGAAGCGGACATCACGCTCACAGACGCGGGCAAGCCATGGACGCCGATTGGAACGAACGAGCATCCGTTTACCGGAACCTTCGACGGCAATGGAAAGACCGTCAGCGGCCTGTACATCAATGACAATGCCAAAAACGATCAGGGACTCTTCGGCGTCAACGCCGGAACCATCGAAAACCTCACCGCAGAGGGAAGCGTTACCGGAAAGGATAACGTCGGAGCAATCGCCGGAACCAACACGGAGAACGGAACCATCAAAGACTGCATCAGCAATGTCGCCGTAAACGGACAGAAGTACGTCGGAGGAATTGCAGGCCAAAATGACGGAACCGTGACAGGCTGTACGGACAATGGAAGCGGGACCAGGAATCATCCGTACGAGATTTCCAATAAGGAAGAATTTGAAGAACTACGAGACAGCGTCAACGAAGGCTGCGCCTATACAGACAAATACTTCCGGCTGACGGGAGATATTAACTTAGAGGGAAGCGACGAGAATCAGTGGACGCCGATTGGAACGTACGAGCATCCGTTTGAGGGAATCTTTCTCGGAGACGGACATACCATCAGCGGCCTTTACATTAAGGATGCCGGAGCGTATCAGGGGCTTTTCGGAGTCAACGGGGGAACGATCGAGAACCTTACCGTAGAGGGAAGCGTCACTGCACAGTCATTCGTTGGAGGAATTGCCGGACAAAATTACGGAATCATTAAAGACTGCACTGCAAAGGTTGCCGTAAGCGGAAATGGAAATGTCGGAGGAATTGCGGGCAGCAACAGAGAGAAAAATGTAAGCAGCGACCGAATTGGGACCGTAACAGGCTGCATAAACGAGGGAGCCGTGAGCGGAACATATGACAAAGCAAACAGTATCGGAGGAATCGTTGGATACAACCCTGTCAGGGGCATAGTCAAAGACAACATAAACAGCGCAAACGTGACGGGCATGGCGGATTATAGCGTAGGGGCAATCATCGGTCAAAATCAGAACAAGACAACGGAGGACATTACCGGAAACTACTATCGAAAAGACGCCAACCACAATTATTTCCTGTCTGCTATCGGCGGCAGCTATGGGCAGGCGGATCCGGATGGAACCACCTGCGGAACAAGTCCGCGGCCGTTCCTTAAGGGAAGCGGAACAAAGGACGCGCCGTATAAGATTTCAGACAAAACAGATTTAGAGATATTGAGGGACGCTGTCAATGAGGGCACAGATTACACTGGAAAATACTTTGTAATTGCAGAAGATATTGATCTCGCAGGAAGTGCAGAGAATCCGTGGACGCCGATTGGAACGAACGAGCATCCGTTTGGGGGAATCCTTCTCGGAGACGGGCATACCATCAAAGGCTTGTACATCAGCAATGAAGCCGGAGACAATCAGGGACTCTTCGGGGTTAACGCCGGAACCATCGAAAACCTCCGGGCGGAAGGGTCCGTGACCGGACATGACAATGTCGGAGGAATTGCGGGAACGAATACCAGGGACGGCGTGATTCGGGGATGCGCCGCAAAAATAGACGTTACCGGAAATAATTACGTCGGAGGCATCGCCGGGAAAAACGAAGGAACGATCGAGAACTGTATCAGTTATGGAAGCATCACCGGAAACGACTATGTCGGCGGAATTGCGGGAAGCAACGGAGAGCAGGGAACGGTTAAAGACAGCGTAAATAACGGAAACGTCGGCAAAAAAGAAGGAAGCACGGGAACGCATATTGGAGGCATTGCCGGAGAGAATCAAAACAATACGCCAGGTTGTGTGACGGGAACTTATTACAAAACCGATGAAGTCAACAAAGACTTAACGGGAGTCGGCGGACAGAGCGATGAGCAGAGTGGGGTAAAGTCGCAGAACACCCCGATTTCGGAATCCGGAACCGGATTTGGGGGAGAGGGTACGCCTCAAAAACCATATGAGATCCGCACGGCGGAAGACCTGCAACAAATTCAGGAAGCAGTTGAAAGCGACCCGGACAAATACAAAGACGCTTATTTTGAGCTGATGAATGACATCACTCTGGGCGGTGAAGGCTTCACACCGATTGGAACCGCCGAAAAACCGTTTGAGGGAACCTTCAACGGAAACGGGCATACCATCAGCGGCCTTGTCGTGAACGACAGTACGGGAGACAATCAGGGACTCTTTGGGGTCAATGCCGGAACCATCGAAAACCTCACCGTAGAGGGAAGCGTGACCGGGCAGAACAACGTCGGAGGAATCGCCGGAACCAACACGGAAAAAGGAATCATCAAGGACTGCATCAGCAATGCTAAGGTCAGCGGAGGAGACAACGTCGGAGGAATCGTCGGAAAGAACGAGGGAAGCGTTATCCGCTGTGCGACAAAGACAGACGGCGAGACAGAGAGCGGTTCGGGAACTGCCGATAAGGGAAGCGTGACCGGAACGGGAACAAATACCGGAGGAATCGCCGGAAATAACAGCGGAACCATCAAAGACAGCACAAACAACGCAGAGGTAACAGGCGGAAGCGCCAATACCGGAGGCGTAACAGGAACCAACGGAACGAAAGGAATCGTAGACAACAGCAGAAACAACGGAAATGTCACCACAACCGGAGGAGAAGGGGACAGTACCGGAGCCCTTGTCGGTAAAAATGAGAACGGGGCAGAAGACTCCGTCAGCGGTTCCTACAAAAAAGATGAGAACACCAATACAGAATTAAACGGAATCGGGTCGGGAACCGGAGCCGGAACAGATCCGGAAGGCATCACATCTGTGACCGAAGACGTACAGAACCCGACGAAACCGTTCGAGGGAAGCGGAACCTTAAAAGACCCGTACAAGATCAAGACGGAAGAAGACCTGGGAAAACTGGCAGAGCTGGTAAACAGCGGAGAAGACCAGAGCGGGGTCTATTATAAAATTGAAGCGGAAGAGGGCATTACGCTCACGGAAGAGAGCAAGCCTTGGACGCCGATCGGAACCGAAGACCATCCGTTTACCGGAAATTTTGACGGCAATGGAAAGACCGTCAGCGGTTTAGAGATCAATGACAATACCAAAGACAACCAGGGACTCTTCGGGGTCAACGCAGGAACGATCGAAAACCTCACCGTAGAGGGAAGCGTGACCGGGCAGAACAACGTCGGAGGAATCGCCGGGACTA
>CANOCV010000038.1 GCA_947564465.1 uncultured Roseburia sp.
AATGCCGCATATGCGGCCCGCCGCAGGCGGAGAATCCGGCAGAGCCGGATTCTTTTTTATTAGTATAGCGGACTTTTAGGAAAAATACAATGTGAAGTGCGATTCTTCACACTATTGACAAAGGCAGGAGTAAAGAGATATACTCTAAATTGAGTTAGATTTTGCTAACCAATATTAGAGATAAAAAGGGAGGGCGTTTTTATGGTGAAGATTACGGTGGGTATAGAGGGAATGGCCTGCGGTATGTGCGAGGCGCATATCAACGAGGCTGTAAGAAATGCCTTTCAGGTGAAAAAGGTAACAAGCTCACATACAAAGAAGCAGACGGTCATCATCGCGGAAAAAGATATTTCGGAACAGGAACTAAAAAGCGTGGTTGCGAAAGCGGGCTATGACGCTGTGTCTGTGAACAGTGAGCCTTATATGAAAAAAGGGTTGTTTTCAGCCTTTAGGAGGTGATTCCGTGCAGACAAGAGTTTTTTGGGGCATTCTGATACCGTTTTTGGGGACGGCACTGGGATCTGCCTGTGTTCTGTTCATGAAGAGTACGCTGAATCTTCTGATACAGAGGGCATTGACCGGATTTGCGGCAGGGGTTATGGTGGCAGCTTCTATCTGGAGTCTGTTGGTTCCGGCTATGGAGCAGTCGCAATCCATGGGAAAGTGGGCGTTTGTGCCTGCGGTGGCCGGTTTTTGGATCGGCATCCTGTTTCTTCTGTTTTTGGACCGGACGATTCCTCATCTGCATATGAACAGCAGCAAGCCGGAGGGATCAAAAAGCAGCCTGCAAAAAACGACAATGTTGGTGCTTGCGGTGACGCTTCACAACCTGCCGGAAGGCATGGCTGTGGGCGTTGTTTATGCCGGTTGGATGTCCGGGGACATGGGGATTACCGCCATGGGAGCGTTTGCGCTTTCTTTGGGAATTGCCATACAGAACTTTCCGGAGGGTGCAATTATCTCGATGCCTCTGCGGGCGGAGGGAGTCAGTAAGAGGAGATCGTTTCTTTACGGGGTGCTTTCCGGCGCAGTGGAGCCGATGGGTGCGGTGTTGACCCTGCTTGCGGCCGGTTTTGTAGTACCGCTCCTTCCGTACCTTTTAAGTTTTGCGGCCGGAGCCATGATTTATGTGGTAGTGGAGGAGCTGATTCCGGAAATGTCGGAAGGAAAACATTCCAATGTGGGGACGATTTTGTTTGCGGCCGGTTTTACGATCATGATGGCGCTGGATGTGGCGTTGGGATGAAAAAAGATAAGATAAAATATTCTAATTTATAGCAGATAAAAATTTATTCGGGACAAGAGCTTATGCGCAGCTTCGCATTAGAGGAAGATATTGCTATGTAATAGTCCTAAGGAATCCCCCAGGCAAGCCTGGTACCCCTTAGGACAAATCCGCGCGCGGAACAAAAGCTGCGCATTGAAAGTTGTTAATCCGCGAGGGTGTGCGAAGCGCACTTTTGTTCTATCATAGGAAAGACCTTGTTACTGTGAAGTGCTAAAACCTACTACTTTCCTATGATAGAAAAGCTTATGCGCACGGATGCAAGAGGAATTTATTGCTTTGCAATATGCATCCGGCGCGGAAACAAAAGCTGCGCATTGAAAGTTGTTAATCTGCGAAGGTGTGCGAAGCGCACTTTTGTTCCCATGCATCTGGAGGAAGTTGTGCCGGTGGCAGGTTCCGTAAGTGCTGCAGATATTTGTCTTTTTAATATAAGAGGTGTAGAAAAGAATAAGCACCAGCCGCCGAGTGTTCCTCCGGGATAAAAAGTAGTTGAACCGAGACACCGGCGATACGTTGCCGCACTCCTCCCGGAACTGGTGCTGGGAATATTATAGTGCGAGGGAAGAAAAAAATCAATATAGAGGAAATATTTGGGAAATTGTCATGAAATATAAAGAGCCTTGAGAAATCAAGGCTCTTGGAAGTGGAGCATACGGGATTCGAACCCGTGGCCTCAACAATGCGAATGTTGCGCGCTCCCAACTGCGCTAATGCCCCACAAACATAAGTCAAGTATATCATAAATTCAAAAAAATGCAATAAAAAAATAGTACTTTATTTTCGTGAACTCAAAAGGTAACCGACTTGAACAAAAAAGGAAATTGCGGTAAAATAGAAGTGTTATTTTGTCATTTGGAAATAAATAGAGTGACTTTGAGGAGAAGCATCATGGATGTAAAAGATTTTGACTATGAATTGCCGGAGGAGCTGATTGCCCAGGATCCGTTGGCTGACCGCTCGTCTTCCAGGCTGATGGTTGTGGATAAAAAAACGGGGGAGGTGGAGCATCGGATATTTCGGGATATTACAGAATATTTAAGAGCAGGAGATTGCTTGGTTCTCAATAATACAAAGGTAATTCCCGCAAGGCTTTTTGGTGTTAAGGAGGGAACGCAGGCAAAGATAGAGCTTCTGCTGTTAAAACGGCGGGAAAATGATGTATGGGAAACGCTTGTGAAACCGGGGAAAAAGGCTAAGCCCGGAACCAAAATAATATTCGGCGAGGGCCTGCTTTGCGGTGAGGTGATTGATGTGGTGGAGGAGGGAAACCGGCTGATACAATTTCACTACGAGGGAATTTTTGAGGAAATATTAGACCGGCTGGGTCAGATGCCTCTTCCGCCGTATATCACCCATCAATTAAAGGATAAGAGCCGTTACCAGACCGTATATGCAAAATATGACGGTTCCGCGGCGGCGCCGACAGCGGGACTGCATTTCTCACCGGAGCTGCTAAAGGAAATTGAACGGATGGGTGTTGTGATAGCGGAAGTGACGCTTCATGTGGGACTTGGAACTTTCCGACCGGTGAAGGTGGAAAATGTCTTGGATCATCATATGCACTCTGAGTTTTATCGGATAGAACAACAGGAGGCCGATAAAATCAATGCGGCAAAGCTGTCAGGGAGCAGAGTGATTGCTGTGGGAACGACGAGTACGCGTACACTTGAGGCGGTGTCGGATGAGGCGGGAAGAGTTACGGCAAAGAGTGGTTGGACAGACATATTCATATATCCGGGATATCGTTTCAAGGTGATTGACGGTTTGATTACGAACTTTCATTTGCCGCAGTCTACACTTTTGATGCTGGTATCCGCATTGGCGGGAAAGGAACATATGCTGCGGGCATATCGTCTTGCGGTCAAAGAGAAGTACCGGTTTTTCAGCTTTGGAGATGCAATGCTGATTACCGATCGGAATGAAAAAAGAGGAGTAGAGATGGAAGAAAAGAGAAAGCATAAGAGATTGGAGCTCGATGTGAGCATTGAATTGGAATGCTTAGGAGAGGACGGGGCGGCGGAATTAAGGTATGTGCCGGTCGATGTGACGGATATTTCGCGTGCCGGAATCGGTTTTAAAGCCGAGCATAAGTTGAGTGAGGGGAGCTTTTTTGATACAAAGCTTCAGATATGGACGAAAGAGATACTGGAAGTGGTCATAAAAATTGTCCGTGTGGAAGAGACGGAAGATACATATCGATATGGCGGAATTTTTATCGGAATGGCCGATTCGGATGTTTTTAAAATTGATGTATATCAGATATTCAACGATGTTGAAGGATAAAAAGAACCCTCCGCCGTGGCGGAGGGTTCTTTTTAAAGAATTTATTTTTTCAAGGCTTCCAAATCACGATAGAAATTCGGATATGAAATATCTACGCATTCTCCGTCTTTAATGGTCGTTTCTCCGTCGGCAGCGAGAGCTGCAATTGCGAGAGACATGGCAATTCTGTGGTCAAGATGGGAGTCGACGGTATTCCCGTGCAGCATTCTGCCGCCATGTATGATCATGCCGTCATCTGTCGGTGTGATTTCACAGCCCATGGCGCTTAAATTAGAGACAACCGTATCAATGCGGTTGGATTCCTTAACCTTCAGCTCTGCGGCATCCCTTATCACAGTTGTACCCTGGGCAAAAGCAGCCATAACGGCAATCACTGGTATTTCGTCGATCAGGGTAGGTATCATATCTCCTTCCACCGTTGCGGCGTGAAGGCTGCTGGAACGAACGAGCAGGTCACAGACCGGTTCGCCGGAAACCGTTCGTTCGTTTAATTTTTCAATCTTTCCCCCCATTTGCAGGGCGATTCTTAGAATACCGTCGCGCGTAGGATTGACGCCTACATTTTGAATCAGAATTTCAGATTCTGGAACGATCAGACCGGCAGCAATAAAGTAAGCGGCGGAGGAAATGTCGCCCGGAACAATCACTTTTTGACCGGATAAAACCGGATTGGGAATAATGGATGCAGTTGTACCTTCGGTTTGGATGTCTGCGCCAAAGGCGGACAGCATCAGCTCGGTATGGTTGCGGGAAACGGAAGGCTCGCTCACCGACGTGATATCGTCTGCATACAGTCCGGCCAACAGAACACAGGATTTAACCTGCGCGGAGGCAACCGGGGATTGATAATGAATCCCTTTTAAGGAAGTTCCGCGGATGGTAAGGGGGGCACAGTCGTTCCCACGGTCGCTTTTGATGTCGGCGTGCATCATCTGAAGCGGTGTCATAATGCGCTTCATCGGACGTTTTTGGATAGAATCGTCTCCGTTTAAACGGGAGGTAAAATTCTGGCCGCTTAGGATACCGGAGATAAGTCTTGTGGTAGTTCCGCTGTTGCCCACGTCTAAAGTGGCCGAGGGCGCGCAAAGACCGTGAAGACCCTTGCCGAAAACAAGAACCCTGCCGGCTTGGCGCTCAATTTCGATTCCCATTTTTTGAAAACACGAAATTGTAGAGAGACAATCGGCGCCCTCTAAGAAATTTGTGATTTCTGTCATTCCCTCCGAAATTGCGCCAAACATAATGGCGCGGTGAGAGATGGATTTATCGCCCGGGATGCTTACCGTTCCCGAAAGCCCTTTGGCATTTGAAATTTTCACTGATAAAAATCCTTTCGTCTATGATTGTTAACGGGTATAAACCGTATAGTGGTATTTTTTCAGCAGGGCGATACTCTCATTAAGCGTATCCTGGTCGTACATCTCAATATGTAAAACTCCCTGCTCAAATTCACGGTTGTGAATAATTCCGATATTCTTGATACTTAAATTGTTGCTTGCGAGGATGGTTGCGATAGTAGCGATTCCGCCGGCTTCGTCAATCAGGTCGCAGTAAAATTCATATACTTTTTTCATCGGACCGGATTTTGTGATATTGATAGAATCACGGTAATCCTTTGCCGTTTCAAAGAAACGGTAAATGGCGTCTGCCTCCTGCGTGTCAATCAATGTCCTTGCTTCCCGCAGAGTATCCATAAATGCATCAATTAGAGCCGTAATCTGCGTTCTGTTTGACAGACAGATATTCTGCCACATCACAGGGGAGGAGGAGGCGATTCGCGTAATATCCTTAAAGCCTCCGGCGGCAATCGTTTTCATCGTTTCTTCCTCATTGTCAAGCTTGGCAATCAAATTCACAAGGCTTGAAGCGATTACGTGAGGAAGGTGGCTGATGGAGGCGGTTGCGTGGTCATGTTCCCTGTAATCTAAAATCATGGTCAGAGCGCCCAGGGAAGAAATGTAGTCTAAGAGTTGCATTTGCTTCTCGCGGGCGATAGACGCTGACGGCGTTAAAATGTAATAGGCATTTTCCAGCAAATATGCGGTTGCACATTGATATCCTGTTTTTTCCGATCCGGTCATGGGGTGTCCGCCGATAAAGTTTTGTTCCATGCCAAGGCGGATAACTTCTTCGTGAATGTCTGTTTTTACGCTGCCAACGTCAGTAATGATGCAGCCCTCTTTGATTACGGGCTTTAGAGCTCTTAGGTATTCGATGTTTTTTTGAACCGGACAGCAGAGAAAAATCAGGTCACAGTCACAAAATGCATGGATATCCAAAAGACTGCTGTTCTTGATTGTACCGTCCTCGTATGCCTCCGTTACAGTAGAGGCATGTCCGGCGGTTGCAATCATGGTTGTCGCCGGGTAGATCCGTTTGATTGTCTTTGCAATCGAACCGCCGATCAGACCCAGCCCGATAAAGCCAATCGTGCCAAAATCCATTATAAACTCCTTCCGGCAAGTGAGACGTACGGTTTGATATTGGTCATTACGGATGAAAACTGTTCAAAGTTCAGCGACTGCGGTCCGTCTGAAAGTGCGTGTGACGGGTCATTGTGCACCTCAATCATAAGTCCGTCTGCGCCGCAGGCAATTCCGGCTTTTGCCAAAGGCTCTACAAATCTGCGCACACCGGTGGCATGTGACGGGTCTACGATAACCGGAAGGTGGGATTTTTCCTTTAACACACATACGGCGCTTAAGTCAAGTGTATTTCTGGTCGCGGTCTCAAAGGTACGGATCCCCCTCTCGCACAGGGCAACATTTGGATTGCCGGCGGAGATAATGTATTCCGCTGCATTGAGCCACTCGTCGATGGTAGCGGCCAGACCGCGTTTTAACAGAACAGGAAGTCCGGTCTTTCCTACCTCCTTCAGCAATTCAAAATTCTGCATATTTCTGGCCCCGATCTGCAGCATGCTGACATACTTAACGGCAGATTCCACAGCGTGTGCGCTTGTGACCTCACAGATTGTGGCAAGGCCTGTCTCGTCAGAGGCAGTTTTCATATATTTAAGACCCTCTTCCTCAAGTCCCTGGAAGGAATACGGGGAGGTGCGCGGCTTGTAAGCGCCGCCTCTTAGCACAGTGGCTCCGGCTTCCTTTACGGCTTTTGCGATTATAAGGAGCTGTTCTTCGGATTCTACGGCACATGGACCGGCCATAATCGTCATAGTGTCTGGGCCGATTGTCGTATTTTTTATGGCAAAGCTGGACGGCTGCGGATGGAATTTGCGGTTGGAAAGCTTGTAGCTTTCGGTGATCGCAACGATTTTTTCAACTGCGGGATCAGCCTCAATTGCGTTTGTGTCAAGCTTTGACTTGTCACCTACGACACCGATAATCGTTACCTCTTCTCCTTCGGAGAGATGAGTCTTTAAACCTTTCGTCTCAACGGTGGTTACAATTTTTTCGACAGACTCTTTGGAAGCGTCCCTTTTCATTACAATAATCATATTATAATCCTCTGTTTCATAAAAATTTGAAAGGAGCTGTCCGGTTGGGACAGACAATCTTTCATAATAAATATAATATAAGAGTTTCAAATTGAAAAGTCAACACTTTAAAGCGTAAAAGTTTAAAGTCTAAAAGTAAATTAAATGACATACTATTTTTGAAATATGTGCAAAATGTTAATGACATGTTCATTACTAATTCAAAATAATTGTATAAAATACATAATAAGGTTGAAGAAAAACGAATTAAATAGTAAAATATATACAGAAACTTAAACTGACAAGCAAATAGGAGGTAGCTTCATGAATGTGTACACAACAGACAGGATTCGCAACGTAGTCCTTTTGGGACATGGCGGTTCCGGCAAAACAAGCCTTGTGGAAGCAATGGCATATTTATCCGGCGCTACAACGCGTATGGGAAAGGTTACAGACGGAAATACTATCAGTGATTTCGATAAAGAAGAGATAAAGCGTCAGTTTTCAATACAGACGTCGGTTGTTCCTATTATATGGGAAGATACAAAGATTAATATTTTAGATACGCCGGGATATTTTGATTTTGTAGGCGAGGTTGAGGAAGCGGTAAGCGTTGCGGACGCAGCTATCCTTGTTGTATCCGGAAAGAACGGAATTGAGGTCGGCACGAAGAAGGCATGGGAGATTTGCGAGAAATACAAGCTGCCCCGGATGGTATTTGTGACGGATATGGATATTGACAATGCAAGTTTCCGTCAGGTTGTGGCTGATTTGCAGCAGTTGTATGGCAAAAAGATTGCGCCGTTTCATTTTCCGATTCGTGAGAACGAGAAGTTTGTCGGCTATGTCAATGTAGTGGCACAGACGGCAAACCGCTGGAATGAAAAGGGGGAGGTTACGGAGTGTGAGATCCCGGATTATTCTAAGGAGAACATGGAAATTTACAGGGAAGTTCTGATGGAGACCGTTGCCGAGACAAGCGAAGAATTTATGGAGCGCTATTTTAACGGCGACGAGTTTTCAGAAAATGAGATTCGTCAGGCGCTGCGCGTCAACGTGTCCGACGGAAGCATGATTCCTGTTTCTATGGGATCGAATGTATTGGCGCAGGGAATTTATACATTGCTCGACGATATTGTGAAGTATTTTCCGAGTCCCGATAAACGCCCCTGCACCGGCATTAACGCAAAGAGCAACGAGGTATACAGTGCGGACTACGACTTTTCGAAGCCGAAGTCGGCATACATTTTTAAGACGATTGCCGATCCGTTTATCGGAAAATATTCTCTGATAAAAGTCAACTCCGGCGTCTTAAAGCCGGATGACCTGCTCTATAATCATCATCGGGATATTGAGGAGAAGATCGGTAAACTATACATTCTAAACGGCAATAAGGCGATAGAAGTACCGGAGCTGCACGCAGGTGATATCGGAGCGTTGGCAAAGCTGACAGACGCTGCGACAACGGATTCTCTTTCGACAAAGGCCAATCCGATTTTATTTATCCGCACGAGTATATCCACACCTTATACATATATGCGGTATAAGGCGAAGAAGAAAGGCGATGAGGATAAGATCTCGCAGTCGCTTCAGAAAATGATGCAGGAGGATCTCACTCTTAAGGCAGTCAATGACAGTGAGAACGGACAAACGCTGATTTATGGAATGGGAGATATGCATCTGGATGTTGTTTCTGGCAAGCTGTTGAACCGTTATAAGATTGAGATTGAGCTGACAAGACCGAAGGTTGCATTTCGTGAGACGATCCGCAAGAAATCGGACGTGGAGTATAAGTATAAAAAGCAGTCGGGCGGTCACGGTCAGTACGGTCATGTGAAGATGACGTTTGAACCTTCCGGAGATTTGGAACAGCCTTATGTATTTGAGGAGACAGTAGTCGGAGGCGCCGTTCCTAAGAATTTCTTCCCGGCAGTGGAGAAGGGGCTTCAGGACGCGGTAAAGAAGGGGCCGATGGCGGCATACCCTGTTGTCGGTGTGAAAGCCGTGTTATATGACGGTTCCTATCATCCGGTGGATTCCTCGGAGATGGCCTTTAAGGTAGCGGCGGCACAGGCGTTTAAAAAAGGCTTTATGGAGGCGTCCCCGGTGCTTTTAGAGCCGATTGCGAGTATGAAGATTATCGTTGACGATACCTACACCGGCGACATTATGGGTGATTTGAATAAGCGCCGTGCCAGGGTAATGGGTATGAACCCGATTGAAAATATGAGAACGGAGATTTTGGCGGAGATTCCTTATATAGAATTGTTTGGTTACAATAATGTCCTTCGCTCCATGACGGGCGGAGGCGGAGATTTTTCCTATGAATTTGTTCGTTATGAGCAGGCACCACCGGAGCTTGAAAAGAGTGAGGTAGAGAGGAGGGCCGGGAAACTGACGGGGGATGAAATTTAACCTCCGGTAAGCGATACGCAAGAAGACGGAAAGGAGCTGATAGTATGAAAAAGAGAAGAGCGTTGTCGGCAATTATTTTGATTATTGCACTGTTGTTTGAGGATCCGCAGTTTGTGAAAGCCGGGTTGTCATCAGATGCCTTCTCTTCTTCCGGCTATCGGCTTTTTTATGACGACGGTTTCAAGTTAAGCAATGAAAAAAAGGAAATTTATTCGATTACTTATTTTTTGAACGGCGGTATGGAGGGTGCGCTTACGTTGCACACATATGCGGAGGATGAACTGCCTGTGAGACTTCCGATTCCTCAAAAGCCCGGATATAATTTTGCCGGTTGGTATATGGAGAGCAGCTATAAAAATAAGATCAGTGTAATCGAAGACAGTCGGTACGGAGATATTATTTTGTATGCAAAATGGACCAGATGCATCGACTCGTCCTACAATGTACAGATGTACTCTTATAATACATCTTCTATGTTAAGCGGCAGTGACAAGGAGCTTAAGGACTGCAAATACGGGTTTGTAAATAATATAGAGATACCGGGGATGCCGTCTACCAGGGAGCAGGATTACATGGATAATCTGATTTCCACTTACGGACAGTGTCCGCAGGGGATTTGTCTGACCGATGATTATTATCTGATTACGGCATACTGTACGGATGACGAAGAGAGTCTTGGCTCTCTCTATGTATTTGACAAGTGGACCGGAGAATACCTGGCAACCCTTGGAATGAAGAAAAACAGCCATCTGGGAGGCCTGACCTTTGACGGTAGAAATGTCTGGATTTGCCATTCGGATTCAAAAGCGTTAGAGAGAATTTCTTATGAATATATCAAAAAGGTTGCAAAAAATAAGCCGAAGGCTTTTGTGGATGCTACGGGTTTATTTGAAGAGTATGCGGTTTCGAATATGCCGTCCTGCGTTGCTGCCTATGACGGGCTGCTGTGGGTGGCGACTCATAATTCCTACTTTAAATCCGTGATGATTTCTTATGAATACAGAGACAATAAATTAAAAAAAGTTGAACGTTACCGGATACCGGAAAAGGTACAGGGCATTGCGTTTGACGACAACGGGAACGTATATCTGAGCACTTCCTACGGAAGGGAGAAATCTTCTTACCTAAAGGTATATGATCATGTGGACGCACTGGACGATTCACCGGGCAAACCGATGGTGAAGGTGGAGATGCCGCCTTGCTCCGAGGAGATCTTTTGCCGCAATGATAAGATTTATGTGTTGTTCGAATCTGCGAGCAGGAAATATTTTGAGGGTACGGACGGCAGAGGAAGGAGTATTGCACCGATTGACAAGATTCTGACGATTGAGACGGATTCGATTGTAAGATAGATTTTTTGTTGACAAAAGCCTTGTTTCTGTTTAAGATAAGTTAAGAAAGTATATTATTCAATGCAGTTATTTAGCAGGAAAAGACAGAGAAGAGGAGTAGTAAGAATCGGAGTTTTTCAGAGAGTTATCGGTCGGTGTGAGATGACAGACAAAGATTCCCAACTCGCCTTGGAGTTTCATTTGTGAAGCGAATTATGTGTGTAGCAGATGACGGGATATCCCGTTACAGATAATTGAGTGCCGGGAGAACCGGAATTTGAGTGGTACCGCGGAAGTTTACGCCCTTTCGTCTCAAGGTTGAGACGAGGGGCGTTTTTTCTATCAAAAGAACGAAAAGGAGTTTAATTATGAGCAATACTTACAATCCAAAAGCAATTGAAAAAAAATGGCAGAAAATATGGGACGATGAGAAGGCGTTTGCAGCAGGGACAGATTATTCTAAGCCGAAGTTTTATGCGCTGGTAGAGTTTCCGTATCCGTCCGGGCAGGGGCTTCATGTAGGGCATCCAAGACCGTACACGGCGCTTGATATCGTTGCCAGAAAGAGAAGAATGCAGGGCTATAACGTTTTATATCCGATGGGCTGGGATGCATTTGGTCTTCCGACAGAGAATTATGCGATTAAAAATAAGATTCATCCCAAGATCGTGACGAATAACAATGTGGCAAGATTTAAAGAGCAGCTGAAGTCACTGGGGTATTCCTTTGACTGGGACAGAGAGATTAATACGACGGACCCGAATTATTATAAGTGGACACAGTGGATTTTCCTGAAATTATTTAAGGCGGGACTGGCTTATAAAAAGGAAATGCCGATTAACTTTTGTACGTCCTGTAAGGTGGGACTTGCAAACGAAGAGGTGGTGAACGGCGTTTGTGAGCGCTGTGGATCTCCGGTTGTCCGCAAGGTAAAGAGCGAGTGGATGTTAAAGATTACGGAGTATGCAGATAAGTTGATTGAGGGCTTAAATGATGTGGATTATATTGAGCGCGTGAAGGTGTCCCAAAAGAACTGGATCGGAAAGTCTATGGGTGCGGAGGTTGAGTTCCCGATTTCGGGCAAGGAAGATAAGCTTCGCGTCTATACGACGAGATGCGACACTTTATTTGGAGCTACTTATATGGTAGTGTCCCCGGAGCATCCGCTGATTGACAAGTATCAGGATGAATTAAAGAACTGGGACGAGATTGTATCCTACCGGGAGGAGGCAGCTAAGAAGTCGGATTTCGAGAGAGCAGAGCTGGCGAAGGATAAGACGGGTGTCATGCTGGACGGATTAAAGGCGGTCAATCCGGTAAACGGAAAAGAAATTTCGATCTGGATTTCCGACTATGTCCTGATGTCCTACGGTACGGGAGCAATTATGGCGGTTCCTGCACATGATGACAGAGACTGGGAATTTGCCAAGAAATTTAATCTGCCGATGGTTCAGGTGGTTGCGAAGAACGGGGAAGAGGTAGACATTAATGAGGCGGCGTTTACCGATGTTGCGACGGGTATTTTGATTAATTCCGAATTTTTAAACGGTCTGGAAGTCAAGGATGCCAAGGAAAAAATGATTGAATTTTTGGAGGAAAAGGGCATCGGAGCGGCAAAGACAAATTATAAGCTGAGAGACTGGGTATTTTCACGTCAGCGTTACTGGGGCGAGCCGATTCCGATTGTTTCCTGTGAGAAATGCGGTTTTGTTCCGCTGGACGAGAGCGAGCTTCCTCTGATGCTGCCGGAGGTGGACAGCTATATGCCGACAGACAACGGGGAATCACCGCTTGCGGCAATGACCGAATGGGTAAACACAACATGTCCTTGCTGCGGGGGACCGGCAAAGCGTGAGACGGATACGATGCCGCAGTGGGCCGGCTCTTCCTGGTACTTTTTAAGATACTGTGATCCGACGAATGATGACGCGCTTGCGGGAGAAGAAGCATTAAAATACTGGATGCCGGTAGATTGGTATAACGGCGGAATGGAGCACACGACGCTTCATTTGCTCTACTCCAGATTCTGGCACAAATTTCTCTATGACGAGGGCGTGGTGCCTTGCGCCGAGCCGTACCAGAAGAGAACCTCTCACGGTATGATTCTCGGGGAGAATGGTGAGAAAATGTCAAAGTCAAGAGGAAATGTCGTAAATCCTGACGATATCGTAAGGGATTACGGCGCGGATACCTTGAGGACGTACGAGATGTTTATCGGTGCGTTCGATTTGAGCGCGTCATGGTCCGAGGACGGTGTGAAAGGCTGCCGGCGTTTCTTAGAGCGAGTTTGGAAGCTGCAGGATATGACGGTTGAGGGTGAGGGGTACTCGAAAGAATTAGAGACCAAAATGCACCAGACGATAAAAAAAGTAAGCAATGACTTTGAGGCAATGAAATTTAACACGGCAATCGCCCAGATGATGACGATGGTAAATGAGTTTTACCGTGTAAAAAAGGTGACGAAGAAAGAACTGTCCACACTGCTGATTCTCTTAAATCCGGTCGCTCCGCATATGACCGAGGAAATGTGGGAGCTGATTGGAGGGAACGGGCATATTTACGAGAACGTATGGCCGGAGTATGACGAGGCAAAGACCGTAGAGAATGAAGTGGAGATTGCGGTGCAGATCAACGGTAAAATCAAAGCGACGATTAAGGTTGCAAAGGATATCGCAAAAGAGGATGCAGTCTCGCTCGGAAAAGAAGCATTGGGCGATAAGCTTACCGGAAATATTGTAAAAGAGATTTATGTACCGGGCAGAATCATCAATATCGTTATAAAATAAATCAAATGGGAGACAGTATTTATGAAAAAGATAAGACACATAATTTTTCAAATATCTTTTATTCTTATGTTATTTGCAGTGCCGGCGGCGGACTTGTCCGCCCTGCCGGTACATGCGGAGGTAACAGTCTATGTCACGCAGACGGGGGCGAAATATCACACACATAAATGCGGAAACGGAAACTATTACCCGGCAGGGCTTTCGACTGCACTGGCAAGAGGGCTTACGCCCTGTCAGAAGTGTTACGGAAGTTCCGGCGGTTATGGAGATCCGGGGGCGAATACTTATACGCCTTCTGTGCCTGAGCCTTACATACCGGAACCTTCCGCGCCGGAGCCGGTGAAGGTTTCTTTGAACAGTACAAATCTTACCTTAATCAAGGGACAGAGTAAAAAACTGAGATTAAAGGGAGCCACGGAGACGGTAAAGTGGTCGACAAGCAAGTCAAAAGTGGCCTCCGTAAAAAGAGGAAAAGTAAAGGCGAAATCAAAGGGCAAGGCAGTGATTTTTGCATCCGCAAACGGACAGACAAAAAAATGTACGGTGAAGGTAGAGACGCCGAAGCTTTCCGGTACGACCCTGAAGCTTTCCGTGAATCAGAAAGCCAGTCTGAAATTAAAGGGGTGTTCCCACAAAATAAAATGGAGTTCCAGCGATTCATGGACGGTCTCTGTCTCCAAGGGAAAGGTGACGGCAAGAGAACCCGGTACGGCAACGATTTCGGCAAAGGTACATGGGAAGACCTACCGGTGCAAGGTTACGGTAGAAAAACCGTCCGTAGAAAATGTCACTTTATCGCAGACTGCGCTTTCTATGGAGGTGAATGAGGAAAAAACGCTTCGCCTGAATGTACCGTCTAATGATATTTTTTTATATCACAAGTATACGGTATCTTCCTCAAATACACAGGTTTTGCTTGTATCTGACAGCGGGGATGGGGAAATTTCTCTCTGGGCGGGAAGGACTCCCGGGACGGCGGTTGTTGCGGTGCAAATCGGAACAAAGACATTGGCCTGCACGGTAACGGTGGTTCCTCCGCAGGTAACGGAACTTACTTTTGATTCTGAAGAAATAGAGATGGACACAAATGACAGCTTGTACCTAAGCTTTCAATATGCGCCGTGGAATGCGCTGAATTATTATAAGG
The DNA here is from genome assembly GCA_947564465.1 of uncultured Roseburia sp. Taxonomy (GTDB): domain Bacteria; phylum Bacillota; class Clostridia; order Lachnospirales; family Lachnospiraceae; genus Roseburia_C. The sequence goes on from CANOCV010000038.1 coordinate 14,687, forward strand.
CCGAGTGGTTTTCAAGTGATGAAAGTATTGTAAAGGTGAACGATACGAATGGCAGCCGGATGGCGGAGCTTGTTACTTTTGGAGAGGAGGGGGAAGCGGTAATCACGCTGCGTCTTGGACAAAAAGAGATTTCGTGTAAGGTTCTTGTCAGGAGCGGAGCAGATATGTAACTATTTACAGGGCGGCTTTCGGGCGGCCGATTCTAACCAGGAGATGAGATTATGGCAGAAATAGCACAGGTTATTAAGTATGAGGGGGATAACAGTACATTTGTCTGGAAACATCCGATGGAAGATTTTAATACTTCCACACAGTTAATCGTACATGAATCTCAGGAAGCAATTTTTTTCATGAACGGTCAGGCATTGGATTTGTTTGGACCGGGGCGGCATACGCTGGAAACGCAGAATATTCCGTTAATCAGAAGGCTTATCAGTATTCCGACGGGTTCGCAGACGCCGTTTCACTGTGAGGTCTATTTTATAAACAAGACGGAGCAGATGGCGGTAAAATGGGGAACGGACAGTAAGGTGCAGTTTATGGAGCCGAAGCTTCATTTTCCGCTGCAAATCGGTGCGAGCGGTGAGATGGCGCTGCGGGCAAGTGATTCCCGCAAATTGCTTGTTAAGCTTGTCGGAACCGAGAAGAATCTCGGACAGCAGGCATTGGTGCAGAAGTTCCGTGCTGTTTTAATGACAAAAGTAAAATCGTATCTGACAAAGACAATCCGGGAAAATGAAATCAGTATTTTTGAGATTGACGAATATCTGGATCGGATTTCTACGGATCTGCATAATTGGCTGATACCGGATTTTGAAGAGTACGGCGTGGCATTGGAGCGTTTTTTTGTCACGACAATTGTCCGTCCGGAGGGAGACCGCGATTACGAGAGGTACAAAGAATTGTATTTCAGACAGTATGGCGACGTGAAGGAGGCTCAGATCAGACAGCAGGTTGAGATTATTAATCAGCAGACTAAGGCGCAGCAAATTATTATTGAATCACAGGCGCTGGCGGCAAAGCGTTCCCAGGAAGGATATACATATCAGCAGGAGCGTGGATTTGACGTTGCGGAAAAGGTGGCTTCCAATGAAGCGACAGGGCAGTTTACCAACATGGGTGTGGGCCTTGGAACGATGGCCGGTGTCGGTGGAGCGATCGGCGGCATGTTGGGCGGCGCGGTAACAGGCGCGATAAACGGAAATACCGCAGTGAACCATGTTTCAAACGCAGAAAATAAATTCTGTGAAAACTGCGGAGCGCCGGTGACTGCCGGAATGGCATTCTGTGAGCAGTGCGGACATAAGGTGAAAGAAGAGAAAAAGTGTGTACAGTGCGGATATGTATTTGAAAATCCGGGGAAGTTCTGCCCGAAATGCGGGACTAGAAGGGAGGAATCCGTATGAAAAAGAAACAGTTGTATTTGTTAGCGGCTTCCGTTGTGCTGCTTATTGTGTTTCATGTTATCACATTTGTGCTTCCGTTTGAGCGGACAAAGGGATTTTGGATAGAGTATGTGTGCTCTTTTATAGCAATTGTTTTATTTTTGGGCGTCACAGCCGTTTTTTGTGTAAAAGACATGCCGATTAAAAGTAAGTTCTTAGACTGGCCGGTTTTAAACGTCAGCTATGTGCTGCTTATTGTTCAGCTGTGTATCGGATTTGCAGTGATGGCCCTTCCGGTCATTCCGTATCAGGCAGCCCTTGTTGTCAGTGTAATCATTCTTGCAATCGGCGTCGTATTGATTTGTGCCATAAAGCCTGCCGTGGATGAAATTGAAAGAGTGGGGCAGCGGGCGGCTTCCAAAGTAAATTATATCCAAAGAATCCGCACGAAAGCGGAAACCATGACAATGCGTGTGGAAGATAAGGCGCTTGCCGGCGAGCTGAAAAAATTATCGGAGGCGATTCGTTTCAGTGATCCGATGTCGAGCGGCGAACTGTATGATCTGGAATGCGGGATTGAAAATGGAATTGATAAATTGAACGAATTGCTTGCAGCGTCAGATTATGACGCGGCGTTTCGCAAGGTTCGGGAGATTTTGCAGCTATTGCAGGAACGGAATCTGAAATGCAGGATGCTGAAATAGTGATTGTGACAAAGGAGGACTGGTTGGGAAATGCTATTTAAATGTAAGATGTGCGGGGGAGATCTGGAGGTGATGGGGGACTCTACCATTGCGGTCTGTGAATACTGCGGTTCTAAGCAGACGCTGCCGAGATTGTCGGATGACAGGAAACGCAATATGTATGACAGGGCGAATCATTTTCGAAGAAACAATGCGTATGACAAGGCGATGTCTATCTATGAGAATATTTTAAATGAAGATACGACGGATTCGGAGGCATACTGGTCGCTCGTGTTATGCAAATACGGAATTGAGTATGTGGAAGATCCAAAGACGAACAGGCGGATGCCTACCTGTAACAGAACGCATTACACGTCCGTGTTGGCAGATGAGGATTACAAGGCGGCTATCCGGTATGCAGATGACAGACAGAGAGAAATATACGAGGCAGAGGCAAAAGAGATAGATACCATCCAGAAAAATATTCTGGAGATTTCAAGGAGAGAGGAGCCGTTCGATATCTTTATCTGTTATAAGGAGACGGACCGCACCGGAAAGAGAACGCCTGACAGTGTGATTGCACAGGATATGTACTATCAGCTTGTTCAGGAGGGATATAAGGTCTTTTTCTCAAGAATCACGCTGGAAAGTAAGCTGGGCACGGCATATGAACCGTATATTTTTGCCGCGTTAAATTCCGCGAAGGTAATGGTTGTGGTTTCGACAAAGCGCGAATATATAAATGCGGTGTGGGTTGAAAATGAATGGTCGCGGTTTTTACATATGGCAGCGGATAATCCGGACAAGATGCTGATTCCGGCCTATCGTGATATGGATCCGTATGATCTGCCGGAGGAGTTTTCTCATTTACAGGCGTTAGATATGTCTAAGATTGGATTTATGCAGGATTTGATTCATGGCATAAAAAAGATCATAAAAGAGGATAGGGACAATGACTCTTCTGATGAGGAGACGCCTGTAAGGGGAACAACGGTCAACGTCGCGCCGCTATTGGAACGGGTATATCTTTTTCTTGAGGACGGCGACTGGGAGAATGCCAACGTGTATTGTGAAAAGGTATTGGATGTCGAGCCTAAGAATGCGCGGGCGTATCTTGGAAAGCTTATGGCTGAGCTTAAGGTGGGCAGAGAAGAGGGGCTTCCTGAATGTCCGGAGCCGTTTGATGATCGGAAAAATTATCAAAAAGCAATCCGTTTTGCCGACGAGCGATTGAAAAATAAGCTGGAGGGATATGTCGAGAGTATTAAAAATCGCAACGAGCAGAATCGTTTGGAGGGAATTTACAGGGGCAGCGTTTTAAGTATGGACGGGACGGCATATGAAGCAGCGGCGAAAGGGTTTAAGAGCATACCGGGGTATAAGGATGCGGATGAACTTTATAAGCAGTGCTGCGAATTGGCGGAAAGTGAACGTAAGGATGCTGTTTTGCAAGGTGCGAAGCTGCAAGAGGAAAAGATTACCATCCAGTCTCTAAAGAGTTCGTTGGCGGCATTAAGATCCATAGGGGGATGGAAAGATGCGGATGAAACGGCTGAGAAGTACAGGCTTAAGTTAGAGGAGATGAAGGCGGAAGAAGAACGCAAACGAATAGAAAGGGAGCAGGAGGAGGAACGACGGCGGCGTTTGGCAAGGCAGAGAGAGAAGCGCCAAAAGCTGATTTTCCGTTTGGTTGTGATTGCTGCAATTCTTGGTGTGGCGGCTGTATTTTTATGGAAGAATGTAATAGATCCGACTATGAAGTATAATGCGGCGTTAGATTGTATTTCCGAGGGGAAATATGAGGAAGGGTACGCGGCGTTAGAGGAGCTTGGAAACTTTAAAGACGCCAGCGAACGTATGAATGCTAGTAAATATGAGCGCGGAATTTCTTTTTTTGAGGAAAAAAATTACAGAGAGGCCTATGATATGTTCAGCAGTGTGGAGGCATATGAGGATAGTGAACAGTATATTTTAGATATCTTAGAAGTGAATCCGGTAATACCATTTGGCAAAAAAGAAATTGGAGACACAGTATTTTTTGGGACTTATGAGCAGGACAATGATGAGTCTAATGGGAAAGAGCCTATTGAATGGGAGATTTTGGACAAGACAGTTGATGAGATACTTGTTATAAGCAAAAAAGGTCTTGATTGCCGGATTTATGATAGCAAATATCTGAATAACGTTAATTGGAAAGATTGTGCGCTGCGAAAATGGTTAAATCGCAAATTCTTAAAAACAGCTTTTTCGGAACTTGAGAAAACCAAAATTGAGTCGGTAAAGAAAGATTATTTTGTTGGACCGGGAGAAGAGGGAGAAAGTAAAACGGTTAAAAATAAAATATTTTTATTAAGTGCGGAAGAAACGGAAAAATATGCGCCCGTGTTTAATGTACAATGTAAGGCAACAGAATATGCGGTTGCGCAGGGAGCATGTGTTTCGGATTTTGATGGCAACACGACCTGGTGGATTCGTTCACCGATGGGTTATTATGTATCTTCATTTGAGTCTTATAAACCGGATTTTTATTTTTACAAAGAAAGTAGGCAGCCTGCAGTCCGTCCGGCAATGTGGATAAAATATACAGATTAGCAGGATACAGTAATACCATAAGAGTATATGGTCAAAATCTCATTTTGCGAAATTTTCATGTTCATTCGGGGTAAGTTTCGTACAGCTTTGCCTTGGATTTATGAATGATCGTATTGGATAACATGCATCTCCTGCCATTCCTTCGGGGACATGCCGTATTCCTTTTTAAAGGCGCGGTAGAAGCTGGAATAATCCCCGAACCCGAAGGATTGGCAGGCATCTGTGATACCGGTATTTGCAATTATGGCTTCTCGGCATAGAGTAAGCCTTTTTTTTGTGATGTATTGATGCACGGACAGACCGATGTTGTCTTTGAAAATATGTGCAATATGGTATTTGCTCACAAAAAATTCTGCGGATAACCGTTCTAAGGATAAGTCTTCCTCGATATGTTCCTCAATAAATCTGCACAAATTCTGATAAAGTGATTCATCTAACGGTACATTTGCGTGAAGCTTTTCATAGGCCATGCGGTTTAAGTGCAGGATCAGCTCGTTGACACAGAGCGTAATCAGGGCATTTTTACCGAAGCGTTCGGAGCGCATCTCCTCAATCAGACGCAGAATACGCGACTGGACGGCATTAAACGCAATCTTATCGCAGTGGAAAAGATAATTTTTGTTTTTTAACACGTATTCCATCAGATAAACGTAGTCGGCGGAGAGCTCCCGCAGATGGTCGCAGTATTCCCGACTGATCCAGAAGACAAAACGCCGGTATGGAATATTTGTGCCATGGATAAGCGGGCGGTGTCTGATATGGGGCGGAATCAGCATGATATCACCGTAGGTTACGGGATAGCGGGTTTTGTCAATCTGAATGCTGATCTCGCCCTCCATGAAGAAGTAAAATTCATAGTAGTCGTGCGCATGGAGCGGAACTTCCATCGGCGCCTGGTCACTGTAATAATAGATTTCAAAGTCTTTTGCGAGCATATACTGACGGTCAGAAAACTCGGTCTGCAGTTGTTTTTTCATAGAGCAAATCTCCTTTTCATTACGAAGTATCCAGCAAAACGCGCCGGTGACGCGTTTTTTCGGATTTCCGGTTATAATAGCATAAAACCGCAATTTTTGCAATGTATGCAACAAGAATCTCAATGGTCTAATTTCCCGAAAAAGATATAATAAGCAGTAAGAAATGCAAATAAAGATGGGTGGGAAAAATAATGCAGATGACATTGAGATGGTACGGTTCCAAATTTGATACGGTGACCTTAAAACAGATTCGCCAGATACCGGGCGTGACCGGTGTGATTACGATGCTTTACGACATGCAGCCGGGGGAAGTATGGAGCCTTGAGAGGATTCGTGAAATGAAAGCGGAAGTGGAAGCGGCAGGGCTTTCGCTGGCGGGGATTGAGAGTGTGAATATCCATGAGGACATCAAAACGGGTAAGGGCAATCGCGAAAAGTACATTGAAAACTATATTGAGACGCTTGAAAATCTCGGAAAAGAGGATATACATTTGGTATGTTACAATTTTATGCCTGTATTTGACTGGACCAGGACAGAGCTGGCGCGCGAGCGGGAGGATGGTTCTACCGTGCTTGCCTATACGCAGGCGGCGGTAGATGCGCTGCAACCGGAAAAAATGTTTGAATCTATCGCCGACGACATGAACGGCAATATTATGCCGGGGTGGGAGCCTGAGCGTATGGCAAGAGTCAAAGAATTGTTTGCCATGTATCGGGACGTCGATGATGAGAAACTGTTTGAGAATCTGAAATATTTTTTGGAAAGGATTATGCCGGTCTGCGACAAATATGATATCAACATGGCGATTCATCCGGACGATCCTGCGTGGAGCGTATTCGGACTGCCGAGAATTATAATTAACCGGGAGAATATTTTAAGGATGATGAAGATGGTGGACAATCCGCACAACGGCGTTACGTTTTGTTCCGGTTCTTACGGGACGAACCCGGAAAATGATCTTCCGGAAATGATACGCGCTCTGAAAGGAAGGATTCACTTTGCACATGTCCGCAACCTGAAATTTATCACGCCGACCAATTTTGAAGAGGCGGCGCATCTTTCGTCCGACGGCAGCTTTGATATGTATGAGATCATGAGAGCGCTGTATGATATCGGATTTACGGGGCCGATCAGACCGGATCACGGGCGGATGATCTGGGATGAAAAAGCCATGCCGGGATACGGACTTTACGACAGGGCATTGGGTGCAGCGTATTTAAACGGTTTGTGGGAAGCCATAGAGAAGGGGGCAAAGCGAGATGAAGCTAAATAGTCAGGGACTTAGGGATAGGGCAGCGTGGGAGGAAGCCGGATACAGACTGCCGGACTTTGACCGCGAAAAAGTGACCGAGAAGACAAGGGAGCATCCTTTGTGGGTGCATTTCGGAGCCGGAAATATTTTTCGGGCATTTGGGGCGAACGTTGTACAGAGGCTTTTGGATGCAGGCGTATTAAAGAGCGGCCTGATTGTAGCCGAAGGGTTTGATTATGAAATAATAGAAAAGATGAACAGGACCCATGACGATTATAGCATTCTGGTAACGCTAAAGGCGGACGGCAATGTGGAGAAAACCGTTGTGGGAAGCGTGGTGGAATCTCATACATTAGATGCCGAAAACGATATGGAATTTGCGCGGATGAAAGAGATTTTTACAAAAGATTCGCTGCAGATAGCAAGCTTTACCATTACGGAAAAGGGATATTGCCTGCGGGACGGGGCGGGAAAGCCATTTTCGGATGTGGCGGCGGATTTTAAGTTTGGTCCGAAAGTCCCGAAGAGCTACATAGGGAAAGTAGCGGCGCTGTTGTATGCGCGGTTTGAGTCCGGTGAAAAGCCGATTGCAATGGTCAGCATGGACAATTGCTCCCACAATGGAGATAAACTGTATGCAGCGGTCGTTGAATTTGCGGAAAATTGGAGTGAAAACGGGCTTGTTGCCGCGGGATTTTTGGAATATGTGAAGAATCCCAAAAAGGTTTCCTTTCCGTGGAGTATGATTGATAAGATCACTCCGAGGCCGGATGAAGCGATTGCGGCGATGATAAGAGACGACGGTGTGGAAAATCCCGAGGCAGTCGTTACCGCAAAGCATACATACGTGGCTCCGTTTGTGAATGCGGAGGAATGTGAGTATCTTGTGATTGAGGATGCATTTGCGAATGGAAGACCCGCGCTTGAAGAGGGAGGAGTGATGTTTACCTCACGTGAGACCGTGGAGAAGGCAGAGAAAATGAAAGTATGCACCTGCCTAAATCCGCTTCACACGGCTCTGGCGGTTTTCGGGTGCCTTCTCGGATATGAAAAGATTTCGGAGGAGATGAGGGATCGGGAGCTGAAAAGACTGGCGGAGGAAATCGGATACACGGAGGGACTTCCTGTGGTAAACGATCCAAAGATTTTAGATCCGAAGGAATTTATTGATACGGTGTTAAATGTCCGGCTTCCGAATCCTTTTATGCCGGATACGCCGCAGAGAATTGCAACGGACACCTCGCAGAAGCTTGCGGTCCGCTTTGGGGAGACGATTAAGGCGTACGCGGCTTCGCCGGATCTGGAGGTGAAAAATCTGAAATTCATTCCGTTTGTGATAGCGGGATGGCTGCGTTATCTGATGGGGGTGAATGATGCGGGGGAAGCATTTACGGTAAGCCCTGACCCGCTTCTCGATACGCTAAGGCGGCATATTGGCGGTCTGAGATTGGGGAAAGGCGTAAGCAGTGAGGAATTAAGACCGATTTTGGAGAATAAAAATATTTTCGGCGTCAATCTATGTGAAATCGGTATGGCAGATATTGTTTTAACATATTTGAATGAAATGACCGCGGGAACAGGCGCGGTGCGTGAAGCTTTAAAAAAAGTGCTTCAAACGGAAACGGGATGTGAAGTTTTGGAGAAAATCGAAAAAATGAAGGTTGTACCGGTCATCGTGATGAAAGATGCAAAAGATGCCGCTCCGCTGGCGCAGGCGTTGTGCGAGGGAGGGCTGCCCTGCGGAGAAGTGACGTTTCGAACGGATGCGGCGGAGGAGGCGATCCGTATTATGACAGAGAAATTTCCGCAAATGCTGGTGGGTGCGGGAACCGTACTGACATGCCGGCAGGTTGACCGCGCAGTGGCGGCGGGAGCAAAATTTATCGTAAGTCCCGGCTTTGATCCTGAAATTGTAGATTATTGTATTGAAAAGAAAATCCCGATTATTCCGGGATGCATTACGCCGTCCGAGGTGGCGCAGGCCTTGAAGCGGGGGCTTAGAGTCGTGAAGTTTTTCCCGGCGGAACAATTTGGCGGCATTGATACGATTCGCGCCATGGCCGCGCCGTATGCCGGGGTGAAATTTATGCCGACCGGCGGAGTGAACAAAGAGAATCTAAAAACGTATCTAAGCTGTGACAGTGTGATTGCCTGCGGCGGGAGCTGGATGGTGAAGGACAGATTGATAGAAAACGGGATGTTTGACGAGATAAAAGCATTGGCAAACGAAGCGGTGCAGATGACCATTTAGAAGGAGGGAAAGATAAAATGGCGAAAAAGAGAATCGTAACTTTTGGAGAAATTATGTTAAGATTGGCGCCGGAAGGATATTATCGGTTTGTGCAGGCGGAAAAATATCAGGCGACGTATGGAGGCGGGGAGGCAAACGTGGCGGTATCTTTGGCAAACTACGGGTTTGACGCGGCGTTTGTAACAAGACTTCCGGAGCATGAAATCGGTCAGGCGGCCGTAAATTCCCTGCGCAGATTTGGCGTGGATACCTCCTGTATTGTACGGGGAGGAGAACGCGTGGGTATTTATTTTTTAGAGAAGGGCGCGTCGCAAAGACCGTCAAAGGTTATTTATGACCGCGCGGGTTCCGCGATCTGTACCGCGGGCAGAGAGGACTTTTGCTGGGAAGAAATTTTAGAGGGTGCAGACTGGTTCCATTTTACGGGAATCACACCGGCGTTAAACAGTACGGTTGCCCAAATCTGCCTTGATGCGTGCAAGGCGGCAAAAAAAGCTGGCATTACCGTTTCCTGCGATTTGAATTACAGGAATAAATTGTGGAGCAGGGAAAAGGCGGGGGAGGTAATGGGTAAATTGTGTCAGTATGTCGATGTCTGCATTGCGAATGAGGAGGATGCGGCCGATGTATTTCAGATTTATGCAGCCGATACGAATGTAACGGCGGGGGAGGTGAATGTTGAGGGGTATAAGGAAGTTGTAAGACAGCTTTGTGACCGTTTTTCTTTTCAGAAGGTTGCGATTACACTTCGCGAATCTCTTTCCGCAAACGACAACAACTGGTCGGCAATGCTCTTTGACGGAACGGACTATTATTTCAGCAAAAAGTATAAGATGCATATTGTAGACCGTGTGGGCGGCGGCGACAGCTTCGGGGGCGGATTGATTGCAGCCTGCTTAAGTGGTTATGGAGCGCTGGAGGCGATTGAGTTTGCCGTGGCTGCGTCCTGTCTGAAACACTCCGTCGAGGGAGATTTCAATATGGTATCCATGGGCGAGGTTGCAAAGCTTGCGGCAGGGAACGCGTCGGGTCGGGTGCAAAGATAAGGAGAGCGGCTCTTATGAAATCATTTTTGGGAGAAGATTTTTTGCTGTCTACGCCGACGGCGCAAAAGCTGTTTCATGAATACGCAGAAGAAATGCCGATTATCGACTATCATTGCCATATTGACCCGAAGGAAATTTATGAGGACCGTGTATTTGACAATATCGCGCAGGTTTGGCTTGGGTCCGATCATTATAAGTGGCGGCAGATGCGGGCGAACGGGATAGAGGAAATGTATATTACAGGGAATGCGGCCGATAAAGAAAAGTTCAAAAAATGGGCGGGGACTTTGGAGATGGCAATCGGCAATCCCTTATATCACTGGAGCCATCTGGAGCTGAAACGTTATTTCGGATATAACGGCCATCTGTGTACGGATACGGCGGAAGAGGTATGGAATCTCTGCAATGAAAAGCTAAGGAGCGGTCTGACGGCAAGAAAAATGATAAAAATGTCAAATGTCGCCCTGATCTGTACCACGGACGATCCGGTGGATTCGCTGATATGGCATGAAAAACTTGCAGAGGACACGGATTTTGAGGTGACGGTATTGCCGGCGTGGAGACCGGATAAGGCGATGAATGTGGAGAAAGAGGATTATCTGAATTATCTGGAAAGGTTAACGGAAGCATCGGGCGTAAAGGTAAGAAGCTTTGCGTCGCTGATAGAAGCGTTGAAGGTGCGGATGGATTTTTTCGAAGCCAGAGGATGTGTAGTGTCGGATCACGGAATGGAATATGTTGTGTATGAACCGGCAGCCGAAACGGAAATAGAGCGCATTTTCACAAAGAGGATGAAAGGAGATTTCCTGACAAGAGAGGAGATAAGAAGGTTTAAGACGGCGTTCATGGTTGCAATGGGAAGGGAGTACCATAAGAAAAATTGGGTTATGCAGCTGCATTTCGGAGTAAAACGCGACAATAACAGGAAGATTTACAGTGAGGTCGGAGCGGACGCGGGCGTCGACTGTATCTTGAGTCCGGCGCCTATGGCGGAGCTGGCGGATTACCTCAATGCGCTGGCGGTGACGGATGAGCTGCCGAAGAGCATACTGTATTCCTTAAATCCCATGGACGATGCCGCAGTCGGAACGATCATCGGATGCTTTCAGGATGCCTCCGCAGTGGGAAAGCTTCAGCAGGGAAGCGCGTGGTGGTTTAACGATCATAAAAATGGTATGATTAATCAGATGAAGTCTCTGGCGAGTCAGGGACTTCTGGGGAATTTTATCGGTATGCTGACAGACTCCAGAAGCTTTTTATCGTATACGCGCCATGAATATTTCAGGCGGATTATGTGCGGGCTGATCGGAGAATGGGTGGAAAACGGAGAGTATCCGTCGGATGATAGGGCGTTAGAGAAAATTGTAAAAGGGATTTCTTATCATAACGCGGTGAGATATTTCGGCTTTGAGGATATGGGAGGTAAAAATGGAGTACGGACGGTTTATTGATAACGGAAAGAATTATGAGATATTGACGCCTCTTACACCGGGAGCATGGAAGAATTGTCTTTATAATGATTCCTACTATCTGGAAGTGAGCCAGACACTGCAGGGAGCCGGTCAGACGGTAAAGGACTATAACAGAAACGGCTGTATCAGCGAGTCACGTTACTTTTATCTGGCGGACAGGAAGTCGGGCGAGGTATGGAATCCTAATTATATTCCGCTGGCAAAAGAGCCGGATTTTTATTCCTGCGTACATGGGATATGCAAATCCGAGCTGAAATCCGTGCAGCAGGGCATTGAGACGGTGATAAGAGTGACGGTTCCCGGGACGGGAAGCAGAGAAATATGGTCGATTTCTTTACATAATCCGGGAGAGGATGTCCGGGAGATATCGCTGTATTCTGTGTTTGGATTTTACGATCATGGGGTAATGGGCGGGGAATGCGTCTATGACACGGATTCGAAGGCGATTATTAAATATGCGTTCCCGTATCATACGCTCTATGAGGAAAAAGAGAAGGCGATGGAGGAGAAGGCGTATCTGTATCTTTTTTCCGACAGAGATCCTTCTTCGAGCGAGATGAGTAAGAGGCGTTTCTTTGGAAACGGGGGCGAATACGGAATACCGAAAGGCGTCAAGCGAGGAAAATTAAGCGGAATAAAAGGAGAGGCGGAGGAGTTTTGCGGAGCGTTTGCTTTTGATTTCTCCATAGGACCAAACGAGACGGCAGAGGTATTTCTGGAGGCCGGCGCAGCGTCGGAAAGGGAAGAGATCATAAAGCGAAAACAAGAGTTTGATTCGGAATATGCAAAAAAAACGTTTGTGGAAACAGAGCGCTACTGGGAGGAGGAGCTGGACGGTTTTTATATGGAAACGCCGGATGAAAATCTGAATGCGTTTGGCAACTACTGGCTGAAAAAGCAGATTACGCTTTTGACAAGACAGAACAGGGGAAGTTCTTACTGTCCGGTGAGAAATCAGCTTCAGGATGCGTTGGGCTACGCTATGATTTGGCCAAAGAGAGCCGAGAAATATATTTTTGATCTTTTAAAGCTTCAAAATAAAGACGGATTTTTGCAGCAGTGGTACGATACGACGGGTGCGCCGCCGAGAGGACTTTGCCTGCTAAAGCACACGGACGGACCGGTCTGGCTTGTTATTTGCACGGAAGTATTTATACGTCAGAGCGGAAGGGCAGGGCTTTTAAAAAAAGTGCTGCCGTATGCAAACGGCGGTGAGGGCAGCATATTGGAGCATATGAAGGCGGCGCTATTCTATCTGATGAAAAATTGCGGAGAGCATGGATTATGTCTGATCGGGGACGGAGACTGGAACGATCCCATGAACGGCGTAGGAAGGGAAGGAAAGGGAGAATCCGTCTGGCTTTCCATGGCGTTTATATATGCCGCAAAACGGCTTCTTCCATATCTTCACGGGACAGACAAAGAGGGGTATGATGAGATATCGCTGGCGGCGGAAAAAATGAAACAGGCGGTGAATGCACATGCCTGGTGTGAAAAATGGTATGCGGCGGCAATTCATGACGATGGTTCGCTGCTTGGAGATTTCGGAGAGAGATTGTTTTTAAATACACAGTCCTGGGCGATTATGTCGGGCGTGGCAGATGCGCATCAGACAGAGCTGATCATGGAGTCTGTTTCAAAAAATTTAGAGACGCCGTTTGGACCGCTTCTCTTATGGCCGCCGTTTGAAGGATGGGATGCGCGCTGGGGACGCGTCAGCGTGAAAAAATCGGGGACTACGGAAAACGGTTCCGTGTACTGCCACGCATCTATGTTTTGGGCATTCGCGCAGGCGCTTCTTGGGGACGGCGACGGCATGTACAAGACTTTGCAGAGGACACTTCCGACGAATCGGGAAAATCCGCCGGAGCGTAACGGGCAGATACCGATTTATCTTGTAAATTATTATTACGGCCTGAAGGATTCCCCGAATTTCGGGAGATCAAGCGGGCATTACGGAACGGGAACGGCTGCGTGGATGCTTATGCTGTTGATTGAGCAGTTGCTTGGGGTGAAGGCGACCGTGGAGGGGATAAAAATGCGGCCGCATTTACCGCACGAATGGGAGAAGGTCACATGTGTAAAGAGATTTAAAGACGCGGTCTATCGTATCAATATTACCAGAGGCGGTGAAAGCAGGATTTACGTGGACGGCGATTTATATGAAAAAGAATTACTGCCATATCAGGACGGCAGGTCATATCAGGTTGACATAGTGGTATAGCTAATAAGGAAGAGAGGATAAGAATATGGGTACGGCGAAGCCTAAAATATATATGTCGGATATTCACTTGGAGGATTACACAAAACAGTATGAAGTAAAATTTGCGAATGCGGATACGATGGTTTTTGACGGGGGAAGAAGGACGGAGCTGTTGAACGGGGAATGGCAGTATGCCGTAGATCAGTATGATACATGCTTGAGACAGCAGTGGTTTAAGGAAAAGCATTACGACGAAAACGGATATACGCTTCCGCTGGATTATTCTTTTGACGAATGGCCGCTTATGAGGCTTCCGTCCTGTTGGAATACGGAAAGCGAGAAATATTTGTTGTATGACGGCAGCATGGTTTTTACGAGAAGATTTTCGTACTATAAGGGAACGGAGGAAGAGGTCATTTTAAAGATTGACGCCGCGAACTATTTATGCCGTGTATTTTTGAACGGAGAATATATCGGTATGCACCGCGGAGGCTCCACCCCGGCTTATTTTCAAATAACAAAGGAGCTGAAAAAAGATAACCGCATCATCATTGTTGTGGACAGTACAAGGAGAGCGGAGCAGGTGCCGACGGAGAATACGGATTGGTTTAACTACGGGGGAGTTTACCGTGATATTGAGCTGATACGTCTTCCAAAGACGTATATCAAAGATTTTCGGATTTCACTGAAGCCGGACGGAACATACGACCGTATTCAGGTAAAGGTCAAATTGTCCCGGCCTGTAACAACCACCGCGGAGGTTTCCATAGCAAAACTGGGGATTCGGGAGGAGATTACCATAGAAAACGGGACGGGAAATGCAGTCATTGATGCAGCCCCGGAACTCTGGTCGCCGGAAAATCCCAAACTGTACAAGGCCGAAGTTTTGTGTATGGAAGATTCTGTGAGCGATATGGTCGGCTTTCGGGAAATCAAGGTAAAGGATGGGGAGATTTTCTTAAATGGAAGGCCTATTTTTTTGCGCGGCATCAGCTGTCATGAGGAGAGCGTGGAGCATGGAAAGGCGCTGACAGATGAGGAAAGAATACAAAATCTTCGCCTTGCCAAAGAGCTGGGATGTAACTTTATGCGGATTGCCCACTATCCGCACAGCGAGAGGATGGCAAAGCTGGCGGATGAGATCGGAATGCTTTTGTGGGAGGAAATACCGGTATACTGGGCGATTCGCTTCGAGCGGGAACAAACATATGAAGACGCCAGAAATCAGCTTTTGGAGCTGATTACCAGGGACTATAATCGCGCAAGCGTAATTATCTGGTCTGTCGGAAACGAAAATGCGGATACAGAGGAACGTTTGAAGTTTATGAGCGGTTTGGCGGGCTGCGCTCATCAGGAGGACACGACAAGACTGGTATCTGCCGCATGTTTGGTGGATAGTGAAAAAAATATAATTGCCGATCGATTGGCAGAACATCTTGATTTGATCGGCATCAATGAATATTGCGGCTGGTATACGCCGGATTTTGAAAAACTGCTGCAGCTTTTAAGGAACAGCGCCCCAGAGAAACCCGTTATCATTACGGAATTTGGGGCGGATGCACTTGCGGGGCATCACGGTACGATAAGCGATAAAGGTACGGAAGAATGCCAGGCGTATGTCTATGAGAGACAGATAGAGACATTGAGGCAGATTCCCTATATTAAGGGAATGACACCGTGGATTCTCTATGATTTTCGCTGTCCGAGAAGAACAAGTTTTATTCAAAAGTATTACAACAGAAAGGGATTGTGTTCCGAAGATAAAAAATATAAAAAGATGGCATTTCAAATTCTGCAAAACTTTTATTTCGAGATTGCAAAAGAAGAGTAACCGAACCGTATCAACAAAAAAGAATCTCGCCCGTGGCGAGATTCTTTTTTATATCATAGGAAAGACCTTGTTACCGTGAAGTGCTAAAACCTACTACTTTCCTATGATATAAAAAGCCCTCCGGGCAGGATCGCCATGCGGCGGAGAGGAAAAATGCCGCATATGCGGCCTGCCGCAGGCGGGGAATCCGGCAGAGCCGGATTCTTTGTTCTTATTTTTTTTTCATATTCCGCATCAGCATCATGATCTGATCCGTCTTTTTTTGTTCCTCCGGAGACATGTTTTGTTTTAAAATTCCAACCAGAAGATCCGTTTCATTTGGGGTAAATTCCATGCCGCTTTGTTTTGCCTTAGATGCGGCTCCCATCAGGACATTCGCCATGTCTTTTGTGTTATTTGGCGGATTGTTTGAGGCAAGCTCCATCAGAAAGTTAAGCTTTTGTGGATTCATATTTTTAAGTTCAGGATTATTTGTTAAAAAATCAAGATTCATTTCCGGGCTGTGGCGGACGATATGCGTCGTCCGCTTCCTTTCTTTTTTATTATAGTATGCCGATCAGGAAAATAATGTTTCATAGGTGGAGAACATCTGGAACATATTTAACAGCGTGTCAATATTCTCTTTTTCCTTTTCCGTGCACATTTCGCTTAAGTCCTCTAGCATCTGCTGCATGCGTTCCCTGCTGTCCGTGATTTCACATATCTGC
This sequence comes from uncultured Roseburia sp., assembly GCA_947564465.1. Lineage (GTDB taxonomy): Bacteria > Bacillota > Clostridia > Lachnospirales > Lachnospiraceae > Roseburia_C. The sequence goes on from CANOCV010000038.1 coordinate 31,087, forward strand.
ATGCAGGGGGTAGAAGCAGAAAAAATGCGTGCGGTATGCTGTAATTCCATATATTTGATCATGACAGCAAGTGTCTTCTGCTGTTTCCATTCTATGTAGGGAAGCATCGTTTTTAACATTTGTAATTCATGCAGGGAGACTTGTGTATCAAAGGCTGTTGGTTTAAATTCGTTGTCCATGAAAGAATCCTTTTTCTTTTAACTTATGAGAGTGCGGGGCAAAGTATTACAGGAATTGGAATTGGCAAGTTGCGATAGGGCAGAGGAGGACATAGAATATAGGGGGAGATATATGTGGTTTTTGAAATGCCAAAGAAAGCGAGGAAATATGGGAAAATTAATTATAAATGGAAATCAGGTTTATGAGATTGATGAGGACTGCATGAAAAAAAAGGAACGCGCAAAACAGGAAATGTCAAAACAACAAAGAACAGCCGATGAAGAAATAACTCCAAAGAACGGAAAAAGATTGTCCCGCAGGTGATAAAAAGTTAAAAGAGCAAATTGCATTTATGGTGGCGACCGTTCATTGTGGTTTCCCGGAGGAAGAAATATGTTATGTGTTATGGAGACCGGTTGAAAATCAAAAACCATAATAAAGAATTAAGAGTAAAGAGGCAGGAAATGAATCCGCAGAAATCTTGAAAAAGATGGATTCATTTTCCGCTTTTTTATATCATAGGAAAGACCTTGTTGCTGTGAAGTGTTAAAACCTACGACTTTCCTATGATATAAAAGCTTATGCGCACTCGCATTAGAGGAAGATATTGCTATGTAATGGTCCTAAGGAATCCCCCAGGCAAGCCTGGTACCCCTTAGGACAAATCCGCGCGCGGAACAAAAGCTGCGCATTGAAAGCTGTTAATCCGCGAGGGTGTGCGAAGCGCACTT